>NZ_JBNCMT010000004.1:0-212464 GCF_049846925.1 Brevibacillus nigriterrae | reverse complement strand
GTCCCATTTTGGCCATAACGAAAAACACCCCCTATAGTGTATCCATCGGATAAAAACACGTGGTGTTTTTCCAATGTCCACTATAAGGGGTGCACTTCAGGGCCAAAGCTCCTGATGGCATCCTTTTTTATAGTTTTGAGCCTCCGCTCGGGAGGGTTATCTTACGCAGACGTCTGTTTTTCGTAAATCGCTTCCCAACCGGCAGGAGTGACGAAGAGGCGGATTGCCTTGATTTTGCGGTCATCCTGGAGAGAGAAGTAGTGGCGTGTGTAGGAAGGGACGGAGATCAAATCGCCTGGATCCATTTCTACATCAAACCAGTTATCACCAGCATTGATGGTGAAAATCCCGTGACCATCCACGCAAAAACGTACTTCATCATCTGTGTGATGATGCTCTCCACGGAATGCTACTAACAATTTATCCAAATTCGGTGTGTTTTCAGAAAGCATTACCAAATCAGCTGTTGTATAGCCTCGCCGGGTGCTGATCTCGTCAATTTCTTTTCGGAAATGCTCGATGATATGGGATTTTTCTTCATCTGTCAGTTGGTAATTCTCCCGCAGATTCTCGGGTAAGCGATCAACACCCCATACTTCATAGGTGACTCCCAGAGGGGAAAGAAAATCGCGTACCTTGTCTGAGCCTTCCAAATATTCATTGGTAGCATGAAAACGGATTTTTGCCATTGATGAATTGCCTCCCTTTAATTAAATTGATGTCGTAATTGAGTAAGTCTCAGATGGTACTCAAACAGGAACTCAAAGGACTCCAGATGACGTTTCGCCGTGAAGTCATTGTCACCCCATACGTAAATTCCGTGATTGCGGATCAAAACACCTGGTACAGAAGGAGTAATTACTTTTTCAATCGCAGCAGCAAGGGTAGGGATATCCGCGTAATTTTCCACGATAGGAATCGTGATTTCCGCATTCTCTTCCCAGATACCGAGCCCTTTGATCAATTCTTGCCCCTTGATTGTGAATGCCCGCTGCCCAAAGTAAAGCTCCGAGATCACGTTATTGCTGATCGTATGGACGTGAAAGCATGCTCCAGCGGTTGGGATGTGCCGATAAACGGCTGCATGAATCAAGGTTTCCGCCGATGGTCGCAAGGTGGTCTCTTCTACTGGTTGGGCCGATTCATTTACCAGCAAGTAATCTTCAGGTGTGCATTTTGTTTTGTCTTTGCCGCTGGCAGTTACTGCAAAGAGTAGCGGGTCACTTGTCAATTTAATCGACAGATTGCCGCTTGTGCCGGGGAACCAATCACGTCTGGCAAAGGTCATTTTGGCCTCATCCAGCCTCAGATAAGCGTCGGCTCGCAGTTGCTCCAAATCGCTCATGCTAGCGCACCTCCTGTCCGTTCGTTATCTGCTCCAAGGCGTCAATCACATCAAAGAAGGTTGAGAATGGGCGATAGGGCAACTGCAGTTCGTTACATTTGGTTTCCAGCAGAGATCGGGCTATGACAAAGTCGGCGATCTTGGCTCCTGCCAAATCCGTAATGCTGTCACCAATCACGATTCGGTAATGGGTGGATGGATCGTATTGTCTGATAATTGCTGTCTTGCACATACCGCAATCCGTTGTGCAGTGTTCATCGCATGCATGAGGCCAGGTAATCGTGATCGTGTCTTGAGAGAAATCGCTGCCGTTGCAATAGATATGCTCATCCAAGCCATAAGGAGCGAGCATGGGATAGACGAAGAAATCAATGCCGCCGCTTGTAATCAAGAGAGTGATATCCTGTTTTTTGCAGTATTGGATAAATTCAGCAAACCCTGCTCGAATCCTTGCTTCTCGTAATAGGAAATCAACAATATCTTGTTTACGATGAGAGGGAATAGTGGCAAACAGTTTGCCCACACCTTCCCGAATCGAGATCTGCTGGCCCAGAATTTGATCGGTCAACTCTTCCCAGCCAGGTAGAGCAAATTCTCGCATGATGGCAATGATATTGTCTTTTTCCGTGATTGTGCCATCGAAGTCACAAAAGAGAACGACTTGTTTTTGCATTACTTTTGCCCCCACTTATCTAAAGCAATCGCCAAAGCCTCACTGTTCGTTGCCGCTTCGGCTAATGGAATTCCACTAACGACTGCTTCAATTGCTGTTATGAATGCTCTAGCTCCGATTGTTGCTCCACCAGGATGGCCGTGGATGCCGCCACCTGCGTTCACCACCTGATCCAGTCCGAAATCTGCGTAAAGTTGAGGTACTAACCCCGGATGAATCCCTGCTGACGGAACAGGGAAAGAGCGTTTCAACTGACTGTCATTTACGGTTAAATTAGCTGCAAGCTGAAGTGCTTCTTGTTTATCCAATGCGACATTTCCATAAGGAGAAGGGAACAGAACTAGATCCGCACCTGCAAGCCGCATCAGTTTACCCAATAATAGGGACGTCCGGATGCCGTAGTCAGGTGAAGGGTACAGCGCACCAGCCAGTGCTGGATGGGCCATCAGCGGGACGGTGATATCGGGATCGGCTGCGAGCCGATGCAGGGTGTCGAATCCAAAGCTGAGTACGTTAAACAGCAAGCATTGGGCTCCGTTATCGATCGCACGCTTCGCATTATCTAGCAATTCATGGGAAGGGCCCGTGAGATTTGCTGCATAAAGCACGGGTTTGCCTGTTTCTTGCTGTACTTCCTCGGCTATTTGACGGAAAGCACGGATTCGCTCAAGAAACGGCGCCTGATCGTCAGCAAAGAAGATCTCGTCGTCCTTGACCAAATCGAGTCCTCCCAGTGCCTGGGCACGGAATTGTGTCTTCAGTTCATCGAAGGGCAGACCCAGACACGATTTAAATATGCTCATACACAGTGGTCGGTCATGTACACCAAGTATCTCCCTCACGCCGTCGATGCCGTATTTCGGTCCTGGAAAGCCAGCAACAAATGAATCGGGCAATTGTATATCGACTAATTTGATTTTGCCATCCATAGACAGCTTGCCGAATACACCCGTCAAAAGGGAAGGGATATCACGTGTAAAGTTGATTGTTGGATAGCTGATGGTAACTGTCCCCCGGATCTCGCCATTGTCCAACTCTTCCAGCGGTTGAACAGCATGAACTTCTCCAAGATAGGGACGAAGTGCTTCCTGCTTGGCGAGGGGAAGATCGGTCCATGAACCAACAGTCATGCCGACAGCAATCGCAGCAGCTTTTTTATCTAAATCTTTTGCTTGCGTTACGTAGGTTACAAGAATAGAATCACTGCCCACGGATAAGCCTCCTTTGTAGAAAATAAAAAGCCTCCTTCATCGAGAAGGAGGCGGGCTTACGATTGTTCGCTTCTCCTCTCATCTCTCAAAAACCTCAAAATCAGGTTTTTGCAGGATTTAGCACCGTTTCGTACCTGTTTCGTACGCCGGTTGCCGGGCATCATCGGGCCAGTCCCTCCGCCTTCTCACAATAAGAGTAATGTCTGAATATATGGAATTGAGCAACTACAAACACAGTACTCAAATCATAAGACGATTTTTCACAAACGTCAACTTCATTTTTAATTTGCAAAAAGTTGTTGACAACTGGCTTGTACCGTGTGTATGATTCATCGTAATTGCAAATTGAATAGTCTAAATATGGATTTCCTTATCCAGAGACGGTGGAGGGACTGGCCCGATGATACCCAGCAACCGACACATTTCTTGCATCTGTTATCGAGCAAGAAAAGTGCACGGTGCTAATTCCTGCAGAAGAAATAATTCTGGAAGATAAGGGGGAACGACGACGTTATGACAACGTATGCACAGGACCTCTTTTCTTTGGAAAAGAGGTCTTTTTTCATGGTGACATTATCAAAAAATTGGTGTGAGCAAGTTTGGTCGGAGTACAAATATTTAATCATGCTTCACTCGTATTCTACCTATCAGGATATTGTGCAAGCATTCAAGGAACAGAATCAACGTGCGAAAGAAACGGGAAATCGGGATTGGACTCAATTTGCGGACTGGTTATGTGACAAATTACAGGAATGCGAGGTTGATCTTATCGACGAAGGGAATGCACGAAATGCATTGAATCATGCTTTCGGTCACCTGCGTGGCAAGGTAAGTCCTGTGGAAAACGGCTCGTGGCAGCTTCTGCTGTCTACCGACGTGGAGAATGCGTGGCGGGTGTTGTTTCTTCTAGCGATGGAAAGGGGAGACGATACACTCAAACGGTCACGGCTCTTTTCGCCTGCCTGTCCAACCAGTCACGTCTGGATTTCGTATCGTGGAAAAGATTTGTTCGTCAAGCGCAGAGAAGGAAACTGGGAAGTATTGACCCGAGAAGAAATAGCAGATGATATAGCCGATTGCAAAGTGCACAAATTAGTGGATTACCGCTTGATGGCACAGTTGAACGAGTTGACCAATCCGCTTGACATGTATGAAAAGCAAATGGCTCTTTTAGGCTGATTACAAGGCAGGAATGAGGAGGAAAAGCGATGACATACCGTCCGTTAACTGAACAGGAAGCCGTTGATTATGTTCGTGGTTTACCTAGTTTATTTACGCAAGATTCGCAATTATCAAGCTATGAGATAGGCGATGGGAACCTGAATCTGGTTTTTCATATTCGTGAAGAAGCAACTGGCAAAAGTGTCATTGTCAAGCAAGCATTGCCGTACGCACGAGTAGTTGGTGAGTCGTGGCCTTTGACACTTGATCGTGCACGGATCGAAAGCTCGGCACTTGCTATTCAAAACAAGCTGGTTCCTGATCTGGTTCCACAGGTTTATCATTTTGATCAAGAGCTTGCCCTTACCGTGATGGAAGACTTGAGTGACCACACGATCATGCGCAAAGGATTGATCCAAGGGGAACAATATCCGCTGTTTGCCAAGCATATCGGTCGATTCCTGGCTGAAACTCTCTTTTTCACATCGGATTTGGGTGTGCATCCGTATGAAAAAAAATCATTAGTCGCAACATTCGTGAATCCAGAGCTTTGCAAAATTACCGAAGATTTGGTGTTTACTGATCCCTATGAAAATGCCGAAACCAATATCTTTAACCCTTTGATTCGCAAAGACGTTGAGGCGATTTGGGCAAACGTACCGCTGAAACGGGAAATTGCGAAGCTGAAGTTTGGCTTCCTCACGAGAGCAGAGGCACTGCTTCATGGCGACCTGCACACGGGTAGCATTTTCGTCACCCCGACCAGCACAAAGGTGATTGATCCTGAATTTGCTTATTATGGTCCGATTGGCTTTGATATCGGTCAGGTCATTGCCAATCTGCTGCTCAACTATGCTGCACAGCACGGTTTGCCGGGCTCAGATGCCAACCGAGCAGCGTATCGTCAGTACCTGCTTGAAACAGTAGAGAACGTATGGCAGGAGTTTGTATATAACTTTGTCCAATTGTGGCACAGACAGAGCAAAGAACGGAGTGCGCATGTAGAGAACTTCTGGCAGGATTACGTGGCAGATTTGCTTCAGGATACGGCTGGTTATGCAGGATGTGAGGTGCTGCGCAGAGTCATCGGGTTGGCGGGCGTAGCTGATTTGAACTCGATTGAAAATGTGGAAATACGTGCAGAAGCAGAGCGCCTTGCACTGGAAATTGGCAAGGCACTGATCCTGGAGCGTAAAAACATCAAAGCGAGCACAGATATTAGCAACCTGGTATGGAATGTGTCGATTCAAGCTCAGCAGGAGGAAGCGGTATGACAACGGCAACAAGAATAACACCCGTGAGATGGGAGAATGATCATCTGGAGTTACTTGACCAGACATTGCTTCCTGTTGAGACGGTATACCTGCCTCTCACTACATCTGAGCAGGTATGGGAATCAATCAGACACCTGCAAGTTCGAGGAGCACCGGCTATCGGGATGGCAGCAGCCTACGGATTATATCTTGGGGTTCGCAACAGTCAGGCAACGACATATGAAGATTTCTGGCAAGATGTCGTGGAGCAGGCGGATTATCTGGCAACCTCCCGACCAACTGCTGTCAATTTGTTCTGGGCCTTGGATCGGGTGAAAAGCCGGGTGGAGAATGAAGCGGAAAGGACGATTGACGAGATCAAAAAGTCTGTTTTGGAGGAAGCACAAACAATCCAGACGGAGGACGAACAGGTTTGTCGTCAGATTGGCGAAAATCTTCTCTCCTTGCTGCACGATGGTATCGGAGTCCTGACTCACTGCAATCCGGGAGCGCTAGCAACTGCAGCCTATGGAACGGCAACTGCTCCGTTCTACCTCGCCAAAGAACGAGGCTGGGACATCAAAGTGTACGCCGATGAGACTCGTCCTGTTTTGCAAGGCTCTCGACTTACTGCCTTCGAATTGCAGCAAGCAGGAATTGATGTCACCCTAATCTGCGACAATATGGCTGCGATGGTGATGGCGCAAGGAAAAGTACAGGCGGTAATCGTGGGTACAGATCGTGTCGCAGCAAATGGAGATGTAGCAAACAAAATTGGCACGTACGGTGTAGCTGTTCTGGCAAAGGCGCATGGTATTCCTTTCTATGTGGCAGCTCCGCTTTCATCGGTTGATCTGGCAACTGCAACGGGTGACGAGATCCCGATTGAAGAACGTCCAATCGAGGAAGTGACGCACGGACTTGGCAAACAGGTTGCACCAGATGGCATCAAGGTATACAATCCCGCCTTCGATATTACTCCTGCCCGATACATCACGGCGATCGTAACGGAAACAGGTATTTACAAGCCGGAGCAAATTTGCCGACTCGAAAGCAAATAATCAGAAATTTTTCCCCGTTTCTTTTCGTACTGTTTTAGTATGAAGGAACGGGTTTTTATTTTGGGAATTGGCAGGTGTGCGTGATGAATCACATTCCGCTGTTCGATGGGGCAGAGCTGAAAGTACTTGTCGAAGAAAATGCAAAACAGATGTTTACATTGATTGATCAGAATCGGATGCACTTGCGGGAGTGGCTTCCCTGGGTTGATTCGACAAGAGAGCCAGCAAGTACCAGAGGTTTTATCGATGGAACCATCCGGCTCAGGGAAATGAACCAAGGGATTCATTACGGGATTTGGTATGAGGGTTCTTTTGCAGGCACACTGGGTGTCCATGGAATCAACTGGGCCAATCGCAATACGACCATTGGTTACTGGCTAGGGTCTCAGTATCAGGGAAGGGGCTTGATGACCCATGCGGTCTATCAGTACATCAACCGTTTGGTGTTTGGGAAATGGAACCTGAACCGGGTACAGATAGCCGCTGCCACGGATAATGCCAGAAGCAGGGCCATCCCTGAGCGGCTGGGGTTTCAATTGGAAGGCGTCCTGCGGGAGAATGAGTTTGTGAATGAACGGTATGTTGATCACGCCATATATGGTATGGTGGCAGGGGATTGGTGCAAACTGCATTCGCATCAAAAGACGCCAACTAATGGATTGACAAGAAAATTCAGGTAATCTACGATGAAGAAATGACGGCATTCGCTTTAGCTTACAGGCTTAGCGGGTGCTTCATTTTTCTACATACCAGTAAAAACTACATTCGGGTGGACCGCTCGACATCAGCATTTAGCTTCAGTAGAGTGGGTATAAATCGGGGCCCCGCCCGACATCAGCATCAGCTTAAGTCGGGTGGGTATATAAAGGGGCGATAAAAGTGGATACGTTTAAGCAGTTGGGATGGTTTTTCCGCATGTATTGGAAACGGTACGTGGTTGGAATTACGATCCTGCTCGTCATTGATATTATGCTGTTAATACCACCCCGTTTGGTCGGCGACACGGTTGACCAAATGCGATTGGATACATTGACGCCGTCCGGCTTAAGCTGGACAATCGGAATTTTGCTTGTGCTGGGCGTCGTACTGTACGGTCTTCGCTTTGTATGGCGGTACCTGCTGTTCGGTGGCTCGTTGCTGTTGGAAAGAACACTTCGCGAACGATTATTTGGGCAGTTGACCCGAATGACACCTTCCTTTTTCCATCGGAGGAGGACAGGTGATTTGATGGCTGTCGCTACCAATGACATTCCTTCTATAGAAATGACGGCTGGTTTGGGTGTACTTACACTTGTGGATTCTTTGTTTATGACTATTCTTGCTTTTGGCACGATGCTCGTTGCGATTGATTGGAAGCTGACGATTGCTGCCCTGGTTCCTATGCCGTTTCTCGCCTGGGCAACAGCATACTACGGCAAGCTTTTGCATGAGCGCTATTTTCTGGCACAGGAAGCATTCGGTCATATGAATGACCACGTGCAGGAATCGATTAGCGGTGTCCGTGTTCTGCGTGCGTTTGTACAGGAGAAAAAAGACATAGAAGCTTTTCGCAAGGTGAGTGAGGAGACCCTTCACCGCAATGTGAATGTAGCCAAAATCGATGCGTTGTTCGAGCCTACCATTGCAATCATTATCGGATTCAGTTTCTTGATCGGCTTGGGATTCGGATCGATTCTCGTCTTCTACAGCCAGATTTCATTGGGTGATCTCGTTGCTTTCAATCTTTATTTGGGTCTTTTGATCTGGCCGATGTTTGCCTTTGGTTGGCTTATGAACATCTTGCAACGAGGCAGTGCCTCCTTAAAGCGCCTGCAAGAGTTGCTTGACGAGGTACCGGATGTGGTTGACACCGAGCAGGCTGAAACCAATTTGGCAGGTCATGATATCACTGTAAGAAATCTTACCTTCTATTATCCGAATACTGATCGCCCGGCTTTGGTCGACCTATCATTCGAACTGGGTGAAGGAGAAACCTTGGGCATTGTCGGGCGCACAGGGAGTGGCAAGTCAACCTTGTGCCGGGTATTGCTGCATCAGTATCCGATCCCGGAAAATCATTTGTTTTTAGCGGGGCTTGGAATTGAGAATATCAAGCTGACCACTTTGCGTGAAAAAATTGCGTATGTACCGCAAGAACATATTCTGTTTTCTCGGACGATCAAGGAAAACGTGGCTTTTGGAAAGCCGGAAGCAACCGAACAAGAGATTTGGGAGGCACTTCGTCTTGCAGAGATGCAGCGAGACTTGCAGCAATTGCCAGGTGGAATTGACACGCTGGTAGGGGAGAAGGGTGTCATGCTCTCCGGTGGGCAGAAACAAAGAATTTCAATCGCCAGAGCCTTGCTGCTGGACGCAAAAATATTAATCCTGGACGATTCCTTATCTGCTGTAGATGCCAGAACCGAAGAGAAAATCCTGCAACATTTGCGGGAAGAGCGTAAAGACAAGACGACCATTATAACGGCACATCGCCTTTCTGCTGTCCAGCATGCGAATCAGATTCTGGTTCTGGAGGATGGTCAAATCGTTGAACGGGGTACTCATGATGAATTAATGGCTCTGGGCGGCTGGTATAGCGAGCAATACCGTCGTCAACAGTTGGAAGCCATGGTAGCGGGAGGAAGAGACTAGAGTATGAATGGATCGTCTGTTTTATCGCGCTTGGTTGGATATGCGAAACCTTTTCAGAAAAGTATCTGGATTGCTCTTTTTCTCCTCATTATTGGAACAAGTGCGGAGTTAGCGGGGCCATTCATTGCCAAAATTGCCATCGATGATCACATCCTGAGTATCCAGAAGAGATGGTTTGCACTGGATCAGGCCAATGTTGAGAAGGATGGGAAAACGATTCCCTCTGTTCAAATCGGGACTGAATATCTGGTTCGTGAGGATTGGCTGAGCTCGACGACGCCGGCAAGTAACACGTTTCGCCAGGTTATTGCAGAAGGGACCAATTATTACCTGATCACAGGAGAACTTCCTCAAGAAGGACAGCGTCACATCACATTGGATGGAGTCGATCAATCAGGTAGACAAAGGGTCAGCATCATGGTTCAGACAGATACAGAGCAGATTGTGCGTGAAGGATTTGTCTTAACTCCCAGTGAGGTGCTAGCACTTTATCAGAATGACTTTCAGCCGTTGCTCTGGCTTTTGGGTGGATATGCTGTACTGATCCTGTTCTCTGCGGGGATCAATTACTTTCAACTGATTTCCTTACAGACAACGGCCCAGCGCATTATCCAAAAAATGAGGATCGATGTATTTTCGCATCTGCAAAAGCTCTCTGTCTCGTTTTTTGACAAGACGCCTGTCGGATCGTTGGTGTCCCGGGTAACAAATGATACGGAAGCGATTCGAGAAATGTACGTCAGTGTGCTTGCTACCTTTGCACAGAACGGCGTATTCCTGATTGGTATCCTGGTCGCATTGTTTATTATGGAGCCGAGCCTGGCATGGTTTTGTTGTATGGTCCTGCCTTTTCTGGCTGTGCTCATTTATGTATACCGTCACTACAGCTCACGTGCGTATGCCGTGATCCGGGCACGACTCAGCGACATGAATGCCATGCTAAATGAAATGATTCAGAATATGATCGTCGTGCAGGTGTTTCGCCGAGAACCGGGAGTTGCTAATGAATTCAGCAAGATTAATGCGGATTACTTCCATGGACGCATGAGGGAAAACAACCTGGAAGCACTGTTGTTGCGTCCAGCGGTGGATTTCCTTTACAAAATTACGCTCACGATTATTATCTGGTACTTCGGTTCAGAGTCGTTTGGCAATGCGATTTCATTTGGGATTTTGTATGCCTTTATCGACTACATGGGGCGTTTCTTTGAACCGATCAATATGATCATGCAACGGCTGTCGCAGCTTCAACAGGCGATTACCTCATCAGGGCGTGTATTCGAAGTATTAGATACACCAGCAATGCCCGCAAAACCAAGGGATGAATTTCCTCGCCCTGCGGGAAGAGTGGTGTTCGATCACGTTTCTTTTGCCTACAAAAACGAAGATTATGTCTTGAAGGATGTCTCGTTTGTCGCAGAGCCTGGTCAGACAGTCGCATTGGTTGGTCACACAGGCTCCGGAAAAAGCTCGATTATGAACCTTTTGCAAGGGTTTTATGATTGCAACCAAGGCAAAATCACAATTGATGGCGTAGACATTCATGAAATGAAACCGGAAGTTCTTCGCAAACACTTAGGATTGGTACTGCAAGATCCGTTTCTGTTTACTGGAGATATTGCATTTAACATCCGCTTGTACAACTCGCATATTACGGACGCTCAGGTGCAGGATGCGGCCAAGGCAGTTCGGGCAGATGACTTCATTCAACAGTTGCCAAATGGCTATCAGGAACCCGTCGTTGAGCGTGGGGCAACTCTTTCGTCCGGGCAGCGGCAGTTGATTTCGTTTGCTCGTGCCTTGGCACAAGACCCTGCGATCCTGATCCTCGATGAAGCGACAGCAAATATCGATAGTGAAACTGAATCAGCCATTCAGGAAGCATTATACGTCCTGTCCAGCGGTCGTACGACATTTATGATTGCTCACCGGTTATCTACTATTCAACATGCCGATTTGATTCTGGTATTGTCTCGTGGGGAAATTATCGAACGGGGTACACATGAAGAGTTAATGAGCATGGATGGGCTATATTACAAAATGTACCAGCTCCAACAAGGCCAAACTTCTGAAAAAGTTGATGTTTAGGACTTGTCGGGCTGTTATGATTACAAAAAGGTCATGACCGTTTTCCCCTCTCATCCCCTCTCATCCCCTCTCATCGGGGGACTGAAACGTGTTGACCGCAAGCGGTCACATCCACTTTTATGACAAGGTGCATCAGCGTAACATCTGGCATTTACTTCGGTAAAAATGTCGAGACGTTTTTCACAATAAGTAAAGAGAATGTAAAGTAAAGAGGAGAGAGAGTGATGAAATCTTCACGTTATACGATCTGGACCCTGATTGCAATCGTCTGTATTGCGGGGATGAATCAGGGGCTGACACTTCCATTGCTCGCTATATTGTTGGAGCAACAAGGGGTATCATCACTAGCCAACGGATTTAATGCTGCAGCACTCTATATCGGGATGATCCTGATCAATCCGTTTATGGAGATTCCTTTGCGGCGTTTGGGCTATAAAACAACGATACTGATCGGATTAATTCTGGTGACCACAACTACGTTGCTGCTTCCATTCATGCAAGGATTAACCATCTGGTTCATACTGCGGCTGCTTATGGGAGCGGGTGATACGATGCTCCACTACTCAAGCCAGATGTGGGTTACCAAAATTACACCTGTCGAGAGGCGTGGAAGAGATTTATCTATGTATGGTCTGGCGTATGGTGTCGGATTCGGGGTCGGTCCACTGGGGATCAAACTCTTGGATATTGGATTATGGGCTCCTTTTGTAGCCGTCAGTTTATTTTCCTTGATTGCGTTTGGTCTATTGCAGCGGTTAAAAAATGAGTTCCCAGCACCAGTTGAAGCGGTAAGCAAAGGACAGAACCGATATATGATCGTCTTTCAATTAGCTTGGCTAGCCTTGATTCCATCGTTTCTCTACGGATATATGGAGTCATCTCTAAATGGAAGCTTTCCGGTATATGCCTTGCGTACAGGAATGTCAGCGGAACTGGTCGCTATTGTTTTGCCATCATTTGTGGTCGGCAGCCTGATTTTGCAGCTTCCATTGGGAACCTTGAGTGACAGGATCGGACGTCAGAAAGTTATGATGGGTTGTGCCATCGTAGGGGGTGCCGCTTTTCTGTGCATTCCTTTCGTTGGTGCCTCTGTGTGGATGATCATGGCTCTGTTCGCAATTGCGGGTGCAGCCGTTGGTTCGTTTTATTCCCTCGGGCTGGCTTTCGCAGCGGATATTTTGCCAGATGGAATGATTCCGACCGCAGGGATAATAGCCGGCATGAACTTTAGTATCGCAAGTATTGTCGGCCCCAATATCAATGGCTACTTAATGGACTTTGCGACACCAAGCTGGATTTTTTATGTGATGGGCGGGTTGCTGCTTTCCTTTATGGGTTTGGGTCTGTTTTTCCGAGCAAAACCCAAAAATGCCACATCCACTTCTGGTGCCATCGCGTCGTAACCATGAAAAAATGCAGCATGAGGATGCATGACTTTTGGTTACAGAGGAATAGTAGCAGTAGAAGCCTTACACAAGGCAGGTGATTCTATTGCTGACACCATCCTCAGTAACAAGAGGCGTAGTCTGGATTTTGTTTTTTGTAGCAAGCTTTTTTACGATGAAATTCCTTGGTTAAGAGGGGGCATTCGTGCTCCCTTTTTTCTTTTCTTTTATCGTTAAATAATTTTTATTAAAAAATCAAAAAATTCATGCTTTTGCTCTGTCCATTACATGATATAGAATATTAGGAGAGAAATAGACAATTCAGGGGGTACGAACGAGTGATCATTCAAGTAAATGACCTGCATAAATACTACGGGAAACTGGAAGTGTTGAAAGGCATCACAACGCAAATCGCTGAACGAGAGGTAGTTTGTGTTATCGGTCCATCCGGTTCTGGTAAAAGTACCTTCCTTCGATGTCTGAATCAATTGGAAGAAGTAACAAGCGGTACGGTGATTATTGACGGATTTGACATTACTGATCCGAAGACGGACATCAATAAAGTGCGTGAAGAAGTGGGAATGGTGTTCCAGCGCTTTAATCTGTTCCCGCATAAAACAGTGCTGGAAAATGTCATGCTGGCTCCGGTCAAGGTGAAAAAGATGAATGCCGACGAAGCCCGAAGACGTGGTTTGGAACTGCTTGAGAAAGTTGGCCTTCGTGATAAAGCCGATATATATCCTGATCGTCTTTCGGGAGGGCAGATGCAGCGTGTGGCGATTGCCCGCGCACTTGCCATGAACCCGAAAATTATGTTGTTTGACGAGCCGACCTCTGCGCTTGATCCAGAGCTTGTAGGAGAAGTACTGGCGGTTATGAAGAATTTGGCAAAGGAAGGCATGACGATGGTCGTTGTTACACACGAAATGGGATTTGCCCGCGATGTAGGTGACCGAGTCATTTTTATGGATGGAGGCTATATCGTAGAAGAAGGCAAACCGGAAGAAATCTTCAAGCATCCAAAAAATGATCGCCTCCGTTCCTTCCTGGGAAAAATTTTGACACACTAATAGACAAGGACTCGGCCTTCGGTTGGCTGAGTCCTTTTTTGGTTAATAATAGTTTAAAAGTTTGGGGCCCCGCCCGGAGCCAGCGATAGCTTGTACCGGGTGGGTATTTTCCCGACCTTCCCCTGTTCAAGCAGTTGGCTTACGGTCACGAACTTGTACCCCTGGGATTTCAAATCAGTGATTAACTCCTGAAGAGCTCCGATTGTCTGTTTTTGGTTTAACCCCCCATCATGGAACAAAACAATATCCCCCTGTTTGACAGTCGTTTTTACACTTTGGGCAATAACAGAAGCCGTCCGCTCCAATGACCAGTCTCTCGGGTCGATCGACCAATGAATGATATCATAGCCTGACGCCTGGACAGCATTCATGACGTCATGTGTCATTACTCCACCGGGTGGCCGATAGTATTGTGTTAAAATGCCCGTCTTCACCCAAATCGACTTTTCCGCCCGTTTGATCTCATCATAGATCGCTTGCTCTGTCAGTCGGTTGAGGTCGTAGTGATGATAGCCGTGATTGCCAATTTCGTGTCCCGCCTTTTTGATCCATTGAATAATCTTGGGGTATTTATCCACTTGTGAACCGAGGACGAAGAATGTTGCGGGCACACTATTTTTGTGCAACGTCTCCAGAATAAGTGGCGTATATTTCGGATCGGGGCCATCATCAAACGTGAGGGCAACCACCTTTCGCTGTGTATCGATGCGATGGATCGGTTCATATGTAGGTTTGGCTCCAGAGGCTATTGGTGTAAAAAACAGCAGGGCAGCCAAAGCAGCCAAAAGAACAGCCAATCGATTCATGGAATTACATCAGCCCCCCGTCTATGTAAAAAGTCAATACCCTTATCTTCACCGCTTCTGGCCAAATCATGCCTGTAAAAAAGCAGTGGGGTTTTGTGGTAGAATGAAAAGACGAATGCGTATAGAGAACATGAAACGACAAGCGTCAAAACAAAGGAGAGAGAGCATTGGCTTTGGAATTGACCGGCCTGTTACATGGCCTTACCCATACCTATCACAGAAATCAACCGGTAGACTATTATCTCGAACTTGGGGAAGACCGGGTTCCGTTAAATGAGTTCCTGGGACAAGATCTAACCATTACATACCTGGGCCAAAAAAATTGTATTGAATGCGGCCGCAAAACAAACAAGACCTTTAACAGTGGGTACTGTTATCCCTGTTTTACGCAGCTTCCGCAAAATGATCTGTGTATCGTCAAGCCGCACGAATGTCATTATGAGCATGGGACCTGTCGTGACAACAGCTTTGGTGAGGCCTACTGTATGATACCGCATTACGTCTACCTGGCCGTATCGAGCGACGTGAAGGTGGGGCTGACTCGTAAGAATAACCAACTCAAACGCTGGGTCGATCAAGGGGCGATTCGTGCCATCCCGATTGCTGAATTGCCAACAAGAAGAATGGCAGGTGAGCTGGAGGTTCATCTCAGCCAATACTTGCCGGATAAAACCAATTGGCGCAAAATGCTGAAAGGCGAGGCAGACGAGGTAGATCTGAAAGCCTTGCGTGACGAAGTGTACGGACACTTTCCAGAAGCATTTAAGCCTTTTCAGTTGCGAGAGGATGAGTGGGTAGACATCACGTACCCGATCCTTGAGACGCTGGCAAAGATTACTTCCCATTCACTGGACAAGCAGGAAAGTGTAGGGGGCAAGCTCCTTGGCGTAAAGGCACAATACCTGATTTTCGACAACGGGGTTTTCCAGGTGAGAAAACATGCCGGTTATCAGGTGCGGATAACAATCTAGAAGAAAAGCCACAATGATGACAGAACCATACATCATAAGGGGTGTCATCCGTGGAAAAGGGAAAACAGAGCATTAATCAAGAGATTCAGTATGAAGGTGATTTGTCAGCTACACTCAGCGACACAGCAGACCAGAATCACCTCGGGTTGTCCTATAGTCCGATTCAGGCGATGTGGCAAGTAAATCCGGGCTCGGAAGCTTTGCCGCAAGACGAGGAACGGGCGTGATTGAGGCAGTCCTCCCTTCCGTGTTATGCTAGTTTGTGGAAAGCTTGTTTTTCACACAGCACTAGCTAGAGGATGTTCAAAAAGTCCGGGAAACATAGCTGTCGAATTTCTGCGTTGCGTTGTCCCTCCGCTGCTCACGTAGACTCACCTACGTTCTGCTGCTCGGTCCTTCCGCGCCTTGAACTTCTCTGCTCTGTTTGTGCCCTCTCATCGGGGCATCGAAACATCCTCCTTTTTGAACTAACTTTTAAAGGAAGTGGGGACTGTTTTGTTATGACTATCAAAGCCTATTTGTATGACAAATGTGGGACATGCCGCAAAGCAAAACAATGGATGCAAAAGGAAGATGTAGCATTTGAAGAAGTTCCGATTGTAGAAGCACCTCCGACAAAAGATGAACTGCGCACGATTTGGAAGAACAGTGGTCTGGATTTGAAAAAGCTGTTTAATACAAGCGGTCAGTTCTATCGGGAACTCCAATTGAAAGAGAAGCTCCCAACAATGACAGATGACGAGATGCTAGAATTGCTGGCATCCAATGGAAAACTGATCAAACGTCCTCTGATCGTGGGAGGCTCCACAGTAACAGTTGGCTTCAAAGAGGATGACATGAACGTCTGGAGGAACAAGTAGATGAACCTGCCACAACCGTCTAGACGATTAGAAAAAATGAGTTCGGCCATTTTCACAGAGATGGCTGAGCGAAAAAGAGAAGTTGCCAAGCGCATGAACGTGATCGATCTGGGGATTGGAAGCCCGGACAGACCTCCTGCATCGTACTTGCGAGAAACATTGGCAGAAGCGGTTAGTCGCACCGATGTATACGGATATCCTGGTTCAGAAGGGTCGCTCCGCTTTCGCAAGTCAGTAGCCGAATGGTATCAATATCGCTTTGGGGTGGATTTGGACCCCAACACAGAAGTCCATTCCTTGATGGGGTCGCAGGATGGGCTGGCGCATATGGCGTTGGCGTGGGCGGATCCTGGTGATGTTGTTCTAGTACCTGATCCGGGCTATCCGATTTATGCAGGAAGTGTGCAGTTGGCAGGAGCCGAATTGTACCCCATGCCACTGCGGGCAGAAAACAACTTTCTACCCCAGTTGGATACGATTCCGCAAGACATTTGCCAACGTGCCAAATTTATGATTCTCAATTATCCAAATAATCCGGTATCAGCAGTTGCTCCCGTTTCTTTTTTCGAGCAGGTTGTGCAGTTTGCCAAACGACACGGCATTATTGTTGTACACGATCTGGCATACTCGGAGATGGCTTTTGACGGATATCGTCCGCCCAGCTTTTTGGAGGTGCCCGGTGCCAAAGAAGTGGGAATCGAATTCAACTCATTTTCCAAAAGTTTTAACATGGCAGGCTGCCGGATCGCATATGTGGTAGGGAACAGAGAAATCATTCAACCACTTGCGGTTGTGAAATCAAATATTGACTACGGCGTATTCACTGCTGTACAGGAGATGGCAATAACAGCACTTCAAAGAGATATGTCGGGTGCATATCCAAATCAAACGAGTGCGATTTACCAGGAACGCAGGGATGTGTTATTGCATGCGCTGGCACGTGTCGGCTGGCAAATTGAACCCCCGAAAGCAACGATGTTTGTCTGGGCACCTATTCCTGCGGGTTGGACTTCACGTGAGTTCGCTTTTGCTGTTTTGGAAAAGGCGGGGGTAGTGTTGATCCCCGGAAGTGCGTTTGGGCAAGAAGGGGAGGGCTATGTCCGAATTGCTTTGGTGCAAGAGCCATCCGTATTGGAAGAGGTAGCCAAGCGGATCGGAGAATCAGGGTTATTACAAAATTGACGAATGGTAGCTATTGAATGAGGTTGAAAATATATATACGGTGAATATTGTTGTTATATTTTATTGACTGTAAATTCGTTTATTTGATAAAGTAAGCACATATTCTATCAGGTAGTACTGTTCAAAAAGCAAGCCAACTTTTTGAGCATCCTCTTGGAATGTGTTTATGATTCCCCACACAAGGATCTAACGTAATCGTTAGGTCCTTTTTTTAATGTCAGTCACTTCCATTATTTTCGAATCATATTGAGTATAAAGGAGATGGTACATATGCGTTTACGTGAGAAGTTGCCAGATTTTCCGGGAGTGACTGAATGGGTTAATGGGGCCGTAGCGAAAGCAGATTTGGCAGGAAAAGCCGTGTTAGTTCACTTCTGGTCAGTAGGTTGCTACATGTGCAAAGAGTCGTTGCCACGAATCAGGAGATGGCACGACAAATATGCTGCCGCTGGTCTGGTAATCATCGGAATTCACATGCCGCTTTCGGAGGAAGATACGAATGTTGATGCCATCAAGCAGATGATTCAGCAGTACGAGTTGATTCATCCGATTGCGATTGATAATGAAATGACCACGACAGATGCGTTCGAGAACGAATACGTGCCTGCTTTTTATCTGTTTGATGAGACTCTGCAACTTCGTCATTTCCAGGTTGGAGAAAGAGGGCTCAGCCTTGTTAAAAAACGTTTGTATCGAATTTTGGAAATGGAAGAGGAAAACTAGGATATTTGTCCAATACTAAGAGGGGAGTCATCAGACAGATTATTAGGAGGAGTATTGAAGATGGAATTTCCAAAAGATCTTCGTTACAGCGAAGAACACGAATGGGTACGCGTTGAAGGAAACAAAGCGTATATTGGAATCACTGAGTTTGCTCAATCTGAACTTGGTGATATCGTGTTCGTAGAATTACCTGAAGTTGGAGCAACGTTGAAACAAGACGAACCATTTGGCAGCGTAGAATCTGTTAAAACTGTTTCTGAGTTGTATGCACCTGTAAGTGGTAAAGTTGTTGAAGTGAATGGAGATTTGGAAAGTGAGCCTGAATTGGTAAACTCATCTCCTTACGAAAAAGCCTGGATGGTTGTTGTTGAACTTTCCGATGAAAGTGAACTCGACAAGCTGATGGACGCTTCTAAATATGAGGCATTGGTAAAAGAATAGGACCTATCACATAGAGGGCCAGGAATTTCCTGGTCCTTTTTTCTTATTTCTCTTCCTTAAAATGTCAAATTAATCAGAAAAAGTCTGGCGAACGCTTTTGTTTTTCGTTACTATTAAAAGATAAATCTATTGAGATGTTGGATGAAATGGTATGTTTTTAGACTAGCTTTGACCCGGGTCAATTCGATACAATCATAATATTAGATTGTAGTTCCTCACTCATAACGATAGAAAAATAGAGTGAGTTGATAGGGGAGGAGAATGAATATGAGCTTTTGTTGTGGAGCCAACATGATTGGATCGATTGGATCGGTCCGCCACCACAAAACAATCGTGCACAGCGTCCCTCTTATGTTTTGTCCCGTATGTAATCGCTCAGAAGTTCATCCGATGATAGAGGCAGAATACGAAATCCTGGTTGAATACGCACAAGGCGATAATGCCAGTGAAATCGATTTTAGCGATTTCGTGACTGTTGACAATAAACAGGATTTGTTCGAAAATTGTACAATGACCGATGAAGGTAATTATAGTGATGTGTTGAAACAACAAATCGACATTGCACTTGATCTTCTTGGGGTTGCAAAACAACTGGATGATCATGCGTGGACAGAAGCGCTGAAACATCGGTTGCAGAGGCTAAGCGAACGTTTACGGGAGCATAATAGAAAGATGGAAGCAGCAAGACGCAGTGCATAGAACGTAATCGAGTTTAGATATACTCCGTCGAAGAGATTGCAAGCGTGTTTGGGAGGATTGTGTGCAGCATGTTTAATTTGCGAGGTGTTCATCACATAGCCCTTAACTGTCGTAACGTGATGAAGGTGGCCCATTTTTTCCAAGATATTTTGGAGATCCCTATTGATTTTGATCAAATCGAAGAAGGTGCGCCTGTCTATTTTCACGTCGGCAATCATACCCGAATTGGACTTCATCACTGGGAAGATGACGGGAAAAATGGTGTAGGGCAAGTTGATCATGTTGCTTTTTCGATTGGCACCAGAGATGAACTGGATTATCTCGTAGACAAATTGGAAGAGAACAATATATGTTATCGGGGGCCGATTGAACGTCCAATGAGTTTCAATCTCTACTTCGAGACGCCAGATGGGCATCATTTAGAAGTTCGTTTAGACCGTGATGAGCACGATGAAGAATAAATAAAAAATTCCAAAATGGCTTCGCCTTTTTAACAAAGGTGAAGCCATTTTTTTGTTGACAAGAGGTAGCTGAGGTGGTAAATTTTGAATTGTTGAAAATGATTATCAATATCATCTTATAATTAATTATTTATTCATGTTGTTTAAGGGGGAAAAGAGAATGAACAAAAGCATATTGGTTGCCCTATGTACGTCACTGATCGTTGTAACAACAGGTTGCGGTGGGCAGACAGCAAAAGAGACAGGAGCCTCCAATCAGGCCCAAACCCAACCGGCACAAGAGCAAGCAAAACCTGCTGCAGCAGACCCTGAAGCAGAAGTGAAACAAAAGATTGAAGACGCCAAGAAATGGGCGCTTGAACGTGTAGATGGCATTATGTCCAAAACAGAGGAAATGGAAAAATCCATTCAAGCTGGGGACTTTGCCAAAGCGAAAGAACAATGGCTTCCTACCCAGTTGGAATACGAACAAGGTGAGGCATTATTTGCTACCTTATCGGCAGAACTGGATGAAACCATGGACGTTAGCACAGAGACAGGCTTCCATGGAATCGAGCACATCCTGTGGGGCAAGAAAGATCCAGCCACTGAGAAAGATCATTTGCTGAAGCTGACTGCTATGTTGAAAGAAGATGCAGGCAAGCTGAAAAAAGTCGTTCAGGATGCACCACTGAATGAACAAATCTTATTCGAAGCCATGACAGGAATTCTCCCAGAGCTTTCCGGTTTCGTCCAGGCTGTTTATACAGGAGAGAGTGTTTCCGGGACAAGAATTGAGGACGCAAGACAGGTATTTGAAGGTGTACAACATTTTTATGATGCTGTATCTCCAAAAATCGTAGGTAAATCCAAAGAAATGGATGACAAGGTTCGTGCCCAAATCAAGCAGGTGGAAAATGTAATGAGTGAAGAGAAACCAAAAGTTGAGACAGTTGACCAGGAATTCGGAGCACTGTTCAATCTGATGGTGGAAGCTGCGACAACAATTGGTGTAAAACTTTAAAATGGGTTAGCATAGGTTCCCGATATGGGGGAGCCTATTGCTGTTTAGAGGTGAAATCATGCTGAAGCAAAACAGAATTTTTCCGCTTGCCTGGGCGATCTACAGCATTTGTTTTTTGCTGTTATTTACATGTGTAGCGCAGCCTGTTATGGCGTCTACTGACTCCTTCGGGATGGATTTTCGCAAGATTCAACGGTTGCTTTTGGAGAACACACAGCAATCCTTAGGGGAAGCGGAGCAGGTATTTAATCAAATGGCTCAATCCTCTCGTTATACGGACGAGAAGGTAAAGCAGGAAATACTGGAGCGATTTAAGCAGGGCAAAAGAGATGAGATTGCTCCCAAGATGCTGCAGCTTTCCTATCTGGGTGTGAAGCAGGCGCTGGAAAACGGAGATATTAAAGAGGCGAAAAACTGGTTTGAAATCCGCGAGCAGAAGCTCAAATTCAACAAGGAAGCGACGAAAAGTTTGCAGTCTATGGTTGAACTGCAACAAAATCCAGACAAATTGAATGAACTAAAGCCGATTATTCTGAAAGACCTGAAAGAAATCTATCTTTTTAAAATCAGGGATTCTCTGTCAGATGCCAAAGCTGTCTCGCAATCTTATCTTTTCTTTCAGATCATTGAACAAGACCTGATCGGAGATATTTCGGAAGAGCAGGTCAAGGAACTGCATGGAATCTTGCAGCAAGCATTTGGTAAAGAACAACTGCTGGCTGAAGCAGATAAACAAAAAGCGGAGGAAATTTTAGGCTCCTATTTTGCAAAACAGGTTTCACCCGAAGAGCTGAAAAGTCAAACAAGCAAAATCATCAAGTTGCTCGACTATATGGATCGGAACTGGACAGTCGCCATCAAGGAAGGGGCCGTCTTCAATGGTGTTGAGTACGAAGAGCTGAAGGCATTTAGCACAGAAGCACAGTTGCGTTTCCGCCAGATCCACGATGCCTGGCCGAGTGATGCTGACAAAATAGAATCGACATTGGTAACTATCGAAAAAGTGCTGGCTGATAAGAAAAACAAAGAAGAAGTCACTGCGGTCATCACTCAATTGATGGGAAAATTGTCCAAAGATGCTGGAGTTCCTCTGCCAACAGCGACAACAAGCAACGACAACAGTCCAGAAGCTGTTATGGAGCAAACACTTGCAAAGCTCGATCAAACGCTTGAGGCCTATAAAGCGGGTAAAAAGCAAGAAGCATACGACCTTGTCTTTGACGCCTACTTTGTATTTGAACCAATTGAATCAAAGCTTTCAGCCAAGGACAATCAAGCTGTCCTTCTGCTTGAACAAAAGTTTGCGGAACTCAAAGCATTGATTCAGGCTGGAAAGGAAATTGAACCGCAAGTAACCAGTCTTAAAGAAGAGATCACCAAATCGGTTACGACGTTAACAACAAAAAGCTCTGGCTGGAGTTTGTTCATCCAGTCGTTGATCATTATCTTGCGTGAAGGGTTTGAAGCAATCATCATTATCGCTGCACTTGCGGCATATCTGACAAAAACAGGACAGCCAAGAAAGTACGTATTTTACGGTGCCGGGATAGCGATTTTGGCGAGTGTATTGGCTGCTTATCTGATCAAGATGGTGTTCCAGATCAGCGGAGCAAACCAGGAAGCGATCGAAGGGATCACGATGCTGATTGCCGTAACGGTTTTGTTCTATGTCAGCTATTGGATGATCAGTCAGGTACAAGGGAGAAGGTGGCAACAGTATATCCAGGGTAAACTGGCTGATTCCGTTGCCAAGGGAAGCTATTACACGATGGGATTTGTTTCGTTCCTTGCTGTTTTCCGTGAAGGATTTGAGACGATTCTGTTTTATCAGGCGCTTCTTGCCATTGGAAATGACAGCAGCAGTATGGTTATTTATGGATTCCTTGTTGGGTGCGTGGTCCTTGCCATTCTCTACTATTCCATTTCCAAGTTCAGCGTGAAGATTCCCATCAAGCCGTTCTTTTTGTGCACCAGTGCCATCCTTTACTTTATGGCGTTCAGCTTTACCGGACATGGAATTTTTGAACTGCAAGAGGGTGGGTATATCAGTTCAACCTTCTTGATTGGCTGGCCGACAGTATCATTGCTGGGAATCTATCCTACCATTGAAACCATGGTTGCCCAATCCGTACTTATTCTTGCAGTGGTAGTTGCGCTTGGCTGGATGCTCTGGAAGAAAGGGGCGAAAAGCGCATGAGTGCAAAGCGCTGGGCACTTCCGATTTTTCTCAGTATCTTGGCACTGATTGGCTTTACCTACTATTACGAATGGGAACAGACACAAGTCGATGATGAAGCACCAGTCGTCGTAGCCAAAGAACAGTCCAAGGAATTCGGGTTGTCTGGAATCAAGACAGTTTCCGGCAATCCAATAGAAGCACATCAGTTGGCAGATTCTCAATCATGTGCGAGCTGTCATCAGGTTTCGTTTGAAGAGTGGAAAGTATCGGCTCATGCCCGTTCAGCGGTGAATGATCCGATTTATGAAAATCATGAAGAAACGTTTGCCGTTCCTGATCTGGGGCAAGACAACATCACGTTTTGTGCCAGTTGTCATACACCGGAAGCTGTGGCGACCGGTTCCATCGGAGCAACCAAATGGACCAGTGCCAAATACGAGCAGGCAGGAACATCCTGCATTATTTGCCACTCGATTGGCGGAGTCTATAACAATGCTACGCAAGGAGTTCCAGCGGACGGCTCCTATATCCTTACACCAGAGAGGGTCAAACCTTATCCTTTTGACGATGAAACCGTCTCTGCACTGAGAGATTATCTGATTCGTGCAGCACCGAAGCGTCATGCTGCCGATCTATCTTCGAAGTTGTATCGGGAAGCACAGTACTGCTCGACGTGCCATACACAGGCCGCACCAAATGGAAAGATCGAACAGGATACTTATCGTGAATGGCTCAAAAGCCCATACGGTCAACAGGGCTCAAAAGACTTCGCAACATGTATCACTTGCCATATGGCTGTAGTGCCAGGTGAGCCGAAACAAACGGTCAGTGGACAAACGACAAACGGCGGTAAAGTGAAGGAAAAAGTATTAAGCCACTACTTCGTTGGAGCCAATCAGGCATTGCCTCACTTTTATGGAGATAAAAAGCTATTTGATCTGACAGAAAAGATGCTTCGTTCGGCGGCCGAAATTGAGATCGTTGATGTGAAGCAGAAATCAGATCGTATGGATTTCAAAGTAAAGGTCACCAACAAGGGAGCAGGGCACAACCTGCCGACTGGAGCGACAGACTTGAGACAGTTGTGGCTTGATGTTGAGGTTCTGGATGAACAAGGGAAAGTTCTGTTTGATTCAGGAAAACTGGATGAGAAGCTGGAGATCAAACCAAATTCAGTGATCTTTAATTCCCGGTTCTATGACAAGAACGGGAAATTGATTGATCATCATCAGGTATGGCGAATTGAGCGTCGTGAAGACAATTTGATCCCGCCGAAGGAATCCAGATACGGTGAATATTCCTTTGCCCTGCCGAAAGACGTCAAAAAGGTAACCATCAAGTCCAAACTGCGCTATCGTATTACTCCACAGTTCTTTGCGAATGTTACGCTGCGGAATTTTGGTGCACCGGGAACAGACCGTACGCTTCCAATCACGGATCTCGATGTGAAGGAGAAGGTGATCACTCTTGACTAGACTTGCCTTTTGGTTAACGGTACTTGCAGCAGTTACCGGATTTGGCCTGTTCGTGCCAGCGAGTCCGGGTCTATGGAAGGTTTACTCTTCCCTTTTGGTTGTTCATATCGTGACAAGTATATGTGTCCTTGGCTTGATTCTCATCGTTTCTTTTACCCATGCACTGAAGATGATGAAAGTAACGAAAAAAGGGCAAGTGAAAAAGATATCCGGTATCATCTATCTGGTGACAGTGCTCGTGGCAATTGGTACGGGGATCTTCCTGACAGTTCGTAGTGGTTTTGCTGTATCGTGGATGGTATCATTGCATGTGGTAGCCGGAAGCTGGTGCCTGGTTTATGGTTGGAAGCATTCAGTGAAGAAAAACCACAAACAGTCTCAGCATCATCACGTAGCAGAGAATTTACTCAAGGAGGATTTCCATGCCTCATCTACTCATTCGCGGAATCAAACCGGAGCAATTATGTGAGATCAGCAAGCCGATGGTGGAAGAACTGGCTCTTGTTTGTGAGTGTGGAACGGATAACTTTACTTTGGAAGTCTTGTCAACGACAGGTGTCTTTGATGGCAAAGTGGTTCCCTCATTCCCGTTTATTGAAGTTGCCTGGTTTGAACGGGGACCAGAGGTAAGGAATCGGTTTGCAGAAGCTGTTACCAAGCATGTGTTGTCTTTGGGATTGCCTGAGGTTGAGATTGCTTTCGTAGCTTATCGGGAAGACAGCTATTATATTAACGGGAAAAGTTGTCAAAACTTAGCCTCTGCACCCGACAATAGGTGACACAGCCTCTTACCGCTCGTCAAAGGATTCGACTCAACCCGTAAAGAACCATCTAACCATGGTAATTATTGGTTGGGGAGTGGTCCGCGGTGAGTTCGATCCAGACATTACTGCAACAATTTATTGAACGAGTGAATCAGAAGTCGTTTTTGCGCATTGTTACTCGCAACTGGGAACGCCGAGTCGGGGTGGTTGTCAAGGATCGAAACCAAGGATTTACGCTCGTCATCAGTGCTGATCGAATGGAGTTCAGACCGTGGCATGACAAAGCCGATTACGATTTGCTGGTTCGAGGCGATGAGCAGGATATCCGAATGTTTTTTCAGGGCGATGAGCTTGCTTATTTACATGTGAAAGAGAAAATTGAGACGGTTGGTTCCATTCGGGATCAGTTAAAACTCGATTCTCTCATACGTCTGACGGCCCAACAGGTTTAATGGTACCGTAAAAATTGGGTTTGACAAGACTACCTGATTTGCATAAACTAATACTCAATTTAAGGAAATTTGATCAACTGTGACGAAGAGTAGTAGGCCAGGTAGTATTGTTTCAGAGAGTCGGTGGCTGGTGTGAACCGATGCGATACCCTCGCTGAATGGACTTCGGAGTTGATTCGCTGAACAGGATATATGTCTTCAGTAGGTGAATCCGGGAGTGTCTCCCCGTTACCAAGAGACGGGTTTATCGAGAGACAAGATGTCATCTCGTTCGAACCTTTGAGAGAGTCGTTCCTGACTAAATAGGGTGGCACCGCGGCCCCACGTCCCTTGAGATGTGGGGCTTTTTTGCGTTCATTTATTGCTACAATCGGTGGGGTTGAAACCGGGGCCCCCGGCGGCATCAGCGCTAGCTTTAGCCGTTGGGGATAAAACCGGGGTCCCCGCCGATACCAGCATTTGCTACTATCGGTGGGGTTGAAAGGAGGTGGTCGCCTATGAGCGATGGTTGGTGGTGGAAACAGAACAGAAAGAAGGACAGTCGCAAAAAAACATACAAAGGAGCAATCACAATGACAACTTCCACAAAACTAGAAAGAGTACTCACAGGCGACCGCACAACTGGCAAATTACACTTGGGCCATTATGTTGGCAGCTTGCAAAATCGTGTGAAACTGCAGGATGACTATGAAACTTTCATTCTGTTAGCTGATGTGCAGGCGTTGACCACCCACTTCGAACGACCAGAGCTCATTCAAGAACATGTCAGACAGATCACGCTGGATTATCTGGCAGTGGGGATCGACCCAAACAAAGCGACCATCTTCATTCAGTCGCTGATCCCGGAAATTGCTGAGCTAACTGTCTTTTTTTCCATGTTTGTGAGCGTGAATTCCTTGCGTCACAATCCCACGATCAAATCAGAAGCAGCAGAAAAAGGCTATACTCAATTAAACTACGGATTCCTGGGCTATCCGGTGAGCCAGGCAGCCGATATCACCTTTTGCAAAGCAACTCTGGTGCCTGTAGGGGAGGACCAGATTCCTCATATTGAACAGACAAGACGCATTGTACGCCGTTTTAATGAATTGTATCAACCAATCTTCCGAGAACCGCAGGCGCTGATCGGGTCTGTGCCCCGCCTGACCGGACTGGACGGAAAGAGCAAGATGAGCAAAAGTCTGGGCAATGCGATTGAACTCGATGCCACACGGGAAGAAGTGTATGACAAAATGAAAAGGGCTGTTACCGATCCAGCCCGCATTCACAAAAATGACCCAGGACATCCCGAAGTTTGTCCGGTCTACATGTACCATCAGGCTTTTCATGAGTCAGGGTGTGATGAAATCGGCCAAGCTTGCACACTAGGCAAAATTGGCTGTGTAGAGTGCAAACAAATCGCAGCAGACCAGCTAAATCGTTTACTCGATCCGATGAGGGAGCGCAGACAACAATATGAAGCAAATCCGCACCTGGTCGATGAAATCCTGATTGATGGCACTGGGAGAGCACAAAAAATTGCAAAAGAAACAATGAGAGAAGTCAGAGAGGCTATCGGTATTTCCTATTTCGGCCAAAAACCTGTGCTATAATGCAGGTGTTCGCAGCATCTGCTATTCCATTTAGAAAAAAATGATTTCGAAGGTAGTGAAATCAGGGTAACAGGGGAGGATAATTCATGAAGCTAAAAGAGGGTATTCAATCAAGTGAATCTCGTATCCAGGAAACATTTGAACATCTTCATGCCCATCCGGAAATCAGTTGGAAAGAGTTTGAAACGACCAACTATCTTGCAGGTCGGATGCGCCAACTGGGATTGAAAGTAACCACCTTCGATGACTGTACAGGGCTGGTAGCAGATTGGGGAGAAGGGAAGCCTGTTGTTGCTCTTCGTACCGATATTGATGCGCTTTGGCAGGAAGTAGATGGGGAATGGAGAGCCAACCACTCCTGTGGACACGATGCACATATGACGCTGATCCTTGAAACAATAGAAGCGCTAAAGGCTAGTGGATTCACTCCAAAAGGCACACTCCGCATTCTTTTTCAACCGGCTGAAGAAAAGGGTGACGGTGCATTAAAGCTTGTGGAAAAAGGCGTTGTGGATGACATTGATTATCTCTATGGTGTTCATTTGCGCCCAATTCAGGAGATGCAAGCAGGATTCGCAGGACCGGCGATTTACAATGGAGCAGCCATGTTTATCGACGGAGAGATTACCGGTGTAGCAGCACATGGAGCAAGACCGCATCTGGGAATTAATGCGATCGAAGTTGCCAGTGCCATCGTCAACGGTTTGGGGATGATTCATGTAGACCCTGTCGTTCCCGCAACGGTTAAAATGACAAAGCTTCATGCTGGTGGAGAAAGCACCAACATCATTCCAGATAAGGCTGTGTTTGCACTCGATTTGCGTGCACAAACAAACCAGCAGATGAATCTCTTGGTAGAAAAAGTGAAAAAACTAATCGACGGCATAGCCAGTATCCATGGAGCGACAATTGAACTCCAACTAGGAGCACAGATGGTTGCAGCAGAAGTACATGAAGAAGCGAAGGAAATCATGGCAAAGGCAATTGTAGACGTGCTTGGTGAAGAAGGACTCAAACCTGCGCCTGTCAGCCCGGGAGCGGAAGATTTCCACTTCTATACAGTCAAGTGCCCACATATCAAGGCAACCATGCTGGCTCTTGGTTGTGATTTGCAGCCTGGATTACATCATCCGCATATGCGTTTCCAAAGAGAAGCACTTGTTACTGGAGTAGAAATACTGACTCGTGCAGTCATGAGAACATTTGAGAGGTAGTCAAATGGAAGCTGCTGATTGGCTCTATATTGCGCTGTTTATCAGTATCGCCGTCTTTTTGTGGGGCCTCTTCTCATTCGCACGTCAACGAGAAGAGAAACGGAAGCGGCAGGAGCAGGAACACAATAGCCCTGTACTTCAGATCCGTGATGAGGAAGGATTCGAACAGCCGCTTTGGAAGGGCAAAGCTCAGACAATTGTTGCAGACGACGAACGTCATGAGGCCGAGTTTGACGTCATCGTGTATGGTGATTCTGTTTTCATTGGTTTTACAGAACAAGGATTTCCTTTCCTAACTCTATCCGCAAGTCAAATAAAGAAGGTTATTGGTGATAAAGGGCGAGTCCGTATTCTTTTCGAGCGAGAAGACGGGCGAGATATTTATTATCAACTGCACGGCAACCAGATCAGAGGCCTGGCTGAGAAGGTAGACTTCATCTATAAGAGGGCACAAATTCGTTAATAGAGGATGTTCGTCCTCCTTTTTGGACACAATTGGACAGCCTATAATAAATTTTTTCGGATTAGTTTATAAAATTATGTAGCTTAATTCGTTAAATGTGTTATACTAATTACATCTTAACTAACGAATAGAAACCCACTTTGGACAGCGGGGAAGGAGAACGTTACATGGAAACGAAGACAGTAAAACAACTAGCTGACGTGTTAGCTAATACAAAAGCAAATTACAACTTATCAGTTCCACTGCTTGTTGAAGCGGCACTCAAGCGGGGAGAAGGCATTCTCACTGATAAAGGAGCTCTCAACACGTTGACTGGTAAGTTTACGGGTCGTTCACCAAAAGACAAATTTGTAGTTGATGAAGCATCCGTACACGATAAAATTAACTGGGGCCCGGTTAACCAACCTATCTCTGTTGAGAAGTTCGACAAGCTGCATGCAGATGTTCTTGATTATCTCGCACAAAAAGAACTGTACGTATTCGATGGATTCGCAGGAGCTGAACTTGCTTACCGATTGCCAATTCGTGTCGTGAATGAATATGCTTGGCACAACCTGTTTGCTCATCAATTGTTCATTCGTCCAACATCTGAAGAACTTGCGAACCACCAGGCTGAGTTTACTGTGATTTATGCTCCAACGTATAAAGCGAACCCTGAGGTACACGGAACAAATTCCGAAACCTTCATTATTATAAGCTTTGAAAAGAAAACCGTACTGATCGGTGGAACCGAGTATGCGGGTGAAATGAAAAAATCGATCTTCAGCGTGATGAACTTCCTTCTTCCTGAGCAAAACGTGCTTTCCATGCACTGCTCTGCAAACGTAGGGAAAGAAGGCGATGTTGCTCTTTTCTTCGGACTGTCCGGAACAGGAAAGACTACTTTGTCTGCTGACCCGAACCGTTTCCTGATCGGTGATGATGAGCATGGCTGGTCTGATAACGGCGTGTTCAATATCGAAGGCGGTTGCTATGCAAAATGCATCAAGCTTTCTGAGGAAGGCGAACCGCAAATTTGGAAAGCAATCAACTTTGGTACTGTTTTGGAGAACGTCGAGGTAAATGCAGATACTCGTACGGCAAACTACGACAGCGATAAATATACAGAAAATACTCGTGCAGCTTATCCAGTCGAGATGATCCCTGGTGCAGTGATTCCTGGTGTAGGCGGACATCCTGACGTAATCATCTTCTTGACTGCTGACTCTTTTGGTGTGATTCCACCAATCTCCAAATTGAGCAAAGAACAAGCAATGTATCACTTCTTGTCCGGTTACACAAGCAAAATGGCTGGTACGGAGCGTGGCGTTACTACCCCGCAAACCGAATTCTCCACTTGCTTCGGTTCTCCATTCCTGCCACTTCGTCCAGTAGTCTATGCTGAGATGCTTGGAAAGAAAATCGATGAACAAAATGCACGTGTTTACCTTGTGAACACAGGTTGGACTGGCGGACCAGTAGGTATTGGACATCGTATGAACCTGAAATATACTCGTGCTATGGTTACTGCTGCTCTCAACGGTGAATTGGAGAAAGCAGAATTCATGAACGATCCTGTATTTGGGGTACATGTTCCAACGTCTTGCCCAGGTGTCCCTGCTGACGTTCTTCAACCACGCAACACGTGGGAAGATAAAGGTGCATACGACAAGCAAGCTCGTGAACTGGCTAGCCGTTTTGCTGAGAACTTCGCTAAGAAATTTCCGAATGCAGCAGACATCGCAAAAGCTGGACCAATTGCTGAATAATCTGTTGAAATCCACGCCCTCAGCCATCCTGGTTGAGGGTTTTTATTTTTTTCCGTATGGAGGATTGCTTCTGGACATCTAGTGTGCTATTGTTTTATCCGAACACAGTCGGCTAATTGAGAATGGCCTGAGAATGAGAAGGAAAATATAGAGAAATTTTGGCGAGAAATGGGATAATAATAGGAGGGTGATCGGAAGTGACGACAGTTCTACAACCAGTATCAACACTTTCTTTGAAGGAATGGGCAGTAGCCATTAAAGCTCTTGGCGAAGGAAAGCAAATCATTACGGTCCGCAAGGGTGGATTGTATGAAGAGACCCGTGATTTCAAGCTGGAGCATGATACATTCTATCTCTATCCTACCTATGAGCATCAAAAGTCCGAGATGGTCAAGCCTGAATATCAAAGTGACTTGCAAGCAACATTAGAAAATTGGACTCCTGAGAATACGATGGTAGACATTCGCTATTTTGCGAAAATTACCGATGATATAGAAGTTCTTGATGAAGCCAAAATTCGTGCACTTGCACCTTATCATATCTGGACAGATAACTTCGCAGACGTTCGCTTGCACTGGAAAAAGAAAAACCCGCTCCATATTCTGTTTGCAAGGGTGTATAAGTTAGCAGAACCTCTGGTAATTCCAATTGAAGAGGAATACAAAGGATGCAAATCCTGGCATAACTTATTGCAGGATATTCCACAAGGCGCATTCAGCCCTGTACTGTCAGACGAAGAGTATGAAGCGAAGCGAGCAGAAGTGCTGAAAGTTATTTCTTAATCAAATGTATATCGCTTCATAAGATTAGGAACAAAATGACTTTTTAAACATAAATATTTAATAAATACATTTATAGTCTAAACATTGATCTTTGATTAAACTTATTATAAGATGGTAATTGAGAATGAATTGAGAATGACATCCATCTAGTAACTATATGAATAACGGAGGAATGCTGCATGTCCGGTGTACCACATTTAGAAATAAAGAACTTACGTGCAAGAATCGAAGAGAAAGAAATCCTCAAAGGCTTGTCCCTTGAGATTAAAGGCGGAGAAGTTCACGCTATCATGGGACCTAACGGAACAGGTAAGTCAACACTTGCTTCTACTTTGATGGGTCACCCGAAGTACGAAGTAACAGATGGCTCTGTTAACCTTAACGGAGAAGATCTGCTTGAAATGGCAGTTGACGAGCGTGCTCGTGCAGGTATGTTTCTTGCTATGCAATACCCTTCTGAAATCAGTGGCGTAACCAACTCTGACTTCCTGCGCTCTGCAATGAACGCTCGCCGTGGCGAAGGCAACGAGATTTCTTTGATGAAATTTATCCGTGAGTTGGATAAACGCATGGATACGCTTGAAATGGATCAGGCTTTTGCCCACCGTTACCTGAACGAAGGCTTCTCTGGCGGTGAGAAGAAGCGCAATGAAATTCTGCAAATGATGATGCTGCAACCAGGTATCTGTATTCTTGACGAGATCGACTCAGGTCTCGATATTGACGCTCTGAAAGTTGTTGCGAAAGGCGTTAACGAGATGCGTGCCGCAGAACGTGGATTCCTGATTATCACACACTATCAACGTCTATTAAATTATATTAAACCAGACTTCGTTCATGTCATGATGCAAGGTCGAATTGTGAAATCTGGCGGTCCTGAACTGGCAGAACGCCTCGAAGCAGAAGGCTATGACTGGATTAAAGAAGAGCTGGGTATCGAAGACGAAACTGTTAACGCAGGCGTTTAGGCGAAGGGGGTATTAGTACGATGAGTGTAAATACACAACTTCGCTTCGATAAAGAAGCAATCACAGCATATTCCAAGGCTAATCAAGAGCCGGCATGGTTCCTCGAAAAACGTCTTGCTGCATTCCAGGCTTCTGGAGAGCTTCCATTGCCAGTATTGGAAAAAACCAAGATCGATAACTGGAACCTTGATCAGTTCCTGCCATTTACAACCGAGGCACAAGTAAGCGACATCAACGAGCTGGACGAAGTCGTGAAAGCGCAAATCGGCACAGAACAAACTCATAATCTGCTCGTTCAAAAAAATGCTTCTACCGTCTATCGTACGGTATCAGCGGAGCTTGCTTCCCAAGGTGTTATTTTCACCGATTTGGCGACAGCTCTTCGTGGGAACGGGGATTTGGTTCAGAAATATCTTTATGAAGTCGTGAAGACTGACGAGCATCGATTGACTGCCTTGCATGCAGCAGTAGTGAATGGCGGAGTATTCGTATACGTTCCAAAGAATGTAGAAGTTTCCGTACCACTTCAGGCAGTTTTTGAGGTGGCAAAGAGCGGTTCACTCGTTTGTCCGCACATTCTGATTGTTGCCGAAGCGAACAGTAAAGTTGCATATGTTGATACGTATGTTTCTTCTACAGATGAAGCAATGGTAGCAAACAGCGTGGTTGAAGTATTTGTAGGTGCAGGGGCACAGGTGCAGGTTGCATCCGTTCGCGCTCTCTCCAAAGAAGTGCATGACTACTCGTTCCGTCGTGCAGTTGTTGACCGTGACGGGAAGATGGAATGGATTCTTGGTGAAATGAATGACGGCAATACCGTTGCAAACAACACCACTGTGTTAAAAGGAAACGGATCAACTGCCGAAACCAAATCAGTAACGATTGGTACAGGAAATCAACGTCAAAACCTGACTTCCCAAGTACAGCATATCGGTACTCACTCCGAGTCCAATATGGTAACAAAAGCGGTTATGACAGATGAAGCGGTAGCGATCCTCAACGGGATTACCAAAATCGAAAAGGGTGCAGAAAAAGCAAACGGTGAGCAAGCAGAGAATATCCTGATGCTCAGCGAGAAAGCACGTGGAGATGCCAACCCGATTCTTTTGATTGATGAAGATGATGTAAAAGCAGGTCATGCTGCATCTGTCGGACGTGTGAGTGAAGAAAGTCTTTACTACCTCATGTCACGTGGTATTCCTCGCAGACAGGCAGAGCGTTTGATTATTCTTGGTTTCTTGGATACAGTAGTAGCGGAAATTCCGCTTGAGGAGGTACAAAATCGACTCCGTCAAGCACTTGAAAGGAAGTTAGGTTAATGAATGCGAACGAATTGCGCAAATACTTTCCTATCCTGCATCAAGAAGTTAACGGACATCCGTTAGTCTATCTTGACAGTGCAGCTACTTCGCAAAAACCGGTTCAAGTCATCGAAGCGCTCGATAAGTACTATAAAGAATACAATTCCAACGTACACCGTGGAGTTCACACCCTGGGTACTCGTGCAACAGACGGGTATGAGGGTGCGAGAGAAAAGGTTCGCAAGTTTATCAATGCCAAGGAAGCGGCAGAGATCGTATTTACTCGTGGAACGACTACTGCTTTCAACCTTGTAGCTAACGGATATGTTCGTAAGTACTTGCGTGAGGGCGACGAGATTGTAACGACTCTCGTCGAGCATCACAGCAACTTCATTCCGTGGCAGCAGGCAGCCAAAGCAACCGGTGCAACGTTTAAATTCATAGAACTTGCAGAAGATGGAACAGTAACACTAGATGCGGTGAAGCAAGCCATTACACCGAATACGAAGTTCGTCTCCATCCACCATATTTCCAACGTTCTTGGCGACACGACTCCGATCAAGGAAATTGCCAAGATTGCTCATGAAAATGGAGCTGTTCTCATGGTAGACGGAGCTCAAAGTGCACCGCATATCAAAGTAGACGTACAAGACCTGGATTGCGATTTCTATGCGTTCTCCAGTCATAAAATGTGCGGTCCTACGGGTATCGGAGCACTCTACGGCAAGCGTCATCTGCTTGAAATGACTGATCCGTTCGAGTTTGGTGGAGAAATGATCGACTATGTTGATCTGTATGATTCCACCTGGAAAGAACTCCCGTGGAAATTTGAAGGCGGTACTCCGATTATCGCTGGTGCGATCGGGCTCGGAGCTGCTATTGATTTTCTGGAAGAGATCGGTATGGATGAGATCGCTAAGCACGATATGGAGCTCACCCAATATGCAATTGATCAGATGCAACAAGTCGATGGACTGACGATTTACGGACCAACTGTGAATCGTACTGGACTTGTCACGTTTAACCTGAGTGATGTACATCCACATGATTTGGCAACTGTACTTGATAGTCACGGGATTGCTGTTCGTGCAGGACATCATTGTGCACAACCATTAATGCGTTGGCTCAAAGTGTCTGCAACTGCTCGTGCCAGCTTCTATCTCTACAACACAGAAGAAGATGTGGATCGATTAATCACCGGACTGAAAAAGACAAAGGAGTATTTCGGAAATGTCTTCTCTTGATGATTTGTACCGCCGCGTGATTATGGATCATTATCAAAAGCCTCGTAACAAAGGGAAATTGGATGATTCCGATGGACTTATTATTAACTTGAACAATCCGACTTGTGGAGACAGTATCTCCTTGTCGCTAAAAGTGGAGAACGGTATCGTGGTGGACGCCAAGTTCCTTGGTGAAGGGTGCTCCATCAGTATGTCCTCCGCATCCATGATGACGGAAATCGTGAAGGGGAAACCGATCGAAGAAGCGCTGAAGCTATCTGAAATTTTCTCTGATATGATGCAAGGTAAAGAAGTTGACGATTCCATTGACTTGGGTGATATTGAAGCGCTATCTGGCGTGGCCAAATTCCCTGCACGGATCAAATGCGCAACGCTGGCATGGAAAGCGTTGGAGCAAGGGGTAAAACAGGCCGAACAGTAATACAGGTGAAGGAGTGAATCAGAATGGCAAAGAAAGCCCCTGAGATACAGGATTATCAATACGGTTTTCATGATAAAGACGTATCTGTCTTTAGAACCAAAAAAGGTTTGACTCGTGAGATCGTAGAGGAGATCTCTCGCATCAAAGAAGAGCCGCAATGGATGCTTGATTTCCGTTTGAAGGCACTAGAAATTTTCTACCGTATGCCAATGCCAAACTGGGGCGGCGAACTGGGTGAGCTTGATTTCGACAGCATCACGTACTACGTGAAGCCTTCTGAGAAACAAGGTCGCAGTTGGGATGAAGTACCAGAAGAAATTAAGGCAACTTTCGATAAATTGGGTATTCCAGAAGCTGAACAAAAGTTCCTTGCTGGGGTATCTGCACAGTATGAATCCGAGGTTGTTTACCACAACATGCAGGAAGACCTGGAGAAATTGGGCGTTCTTTTCTGTGACATGGATTCAGCGGTAAAACTGTACCCTGAAATCGTTAAGGAATACTTTGCAACAGTAATCCCTCCAGCGGATAACAAATTCGCTGCTCTTAACTCGGCTGTATGGTCCGGTGGTTCTTTCATCTACGTGCCAAAAGGCGTGAAGGTAGAGACACCATTGCAAGCATACTTCCGCATCAACTCCGAGAACATGGGTCAATTCGAGCGTACGTTGATCATCGCTGATGAAGACAGCTTCGTTCACTACGTGGAAGGCTGTACAGCACCTATTTACAGCACGGATTCCTTGCACTCAGCAGTAGTTGAGATCATCATCAAAGAGCGTGCTCGTTGCCGCTATACAACCATCCAGAACTGGTCCAATAACGTATACAACCTCGTTACCAAACGTGCCGTTGCATACGAAGATGCCAACATGGAGTGGATTGATGGCAACATCGGTTCCAAATTGACGATGAAATACCCAGCGGTTATTATGAAAGGGCCACGTGCCAAAGGTACCGTTCTTTCGATCGCAGTTGCTGGTAAAGGACAGCATCAGGATGCAGGTGCCAAAATGGTTCACCTGGCACCGGATTGCACATCCACCATCATCTCCAAATCAATCTCCCGCGATGGCGGTAAGGTAACGTATCGTGGATTGTCTCACTTCGGACGCAAAGCAGAAGGCTCCAAGTCCAACATCAAGTGTGACACGCTGATTCTGGATAAACTGTCCACATCAGACACCATCCCGTACAACGAAATTTTGAACGACAACATCACGTTGGAGCACGAAGCAACAGTTTCCAAAGTGTCTGAAGATCAGTTGTTCTACCTGATGAGCCGTGGCTTGTCTGAGGCAGAAGCAACAGAAATGATCGTTATGGGCTTCATCGAGCCGTTCACAAAAGAACTCCCAATGGAGTATGCCGTAGAGATGAACCGTCTGATTAAGTTCGAAATGGAAGGTTCTATCGGTTAAAGTAAAATGAGGTGTATTGCGGCGCTAGTGTAGTTGTTGTTAATCGTAATAGCTATGACGTCAGATCGTGTATTCGCAAGTCTGGAAACACTTGCTTATGTCGTTTATGATAATGAGAGGGAATCCGTAGATTTTTTTACGGATTCTTTTTTTATGTTCGATGGCTTGATCTAGAGTAAGCGTAGATTGCAAGGATTTCTTTCAACAAAAAAACCCTCTAGTATGAGAGCCCTGCAAAAGTACACATTTTTCAGAGCAACAAAACACTCAGAGAAAACCGAGCCCAATAAATCGCTTTTCAGGCTCGTTTCGCATTCAGGGAGACATATTTGTACCCCAAAATCATTGGTTTTTCCAAAAAGTATGACTTTTGCAGTAGTCTCTAGTATAGAGGGTATCTTCTATTCTTTATACTTCTTCTTCATACGATCATTCTTCATACGATTCCCCTCCGCCACACGATCCTTCTCCATCATACGATCCACCGCCATCATACGATCCACCGCCATCATACGATCCACCGCCATCATACGATCCACCGCCATCATATGATCCACCTCCATCATACGAATCTCCATCATACGAATCTCCATCATATGAATCTCCATCATATGAATCTCCTTCGTATGATTCTTCTTCGTATTCTTCGGTGAACAAAGCTGCATTAAAACCATATTTACGAGAGGATCCTGACCTGTGGATAGGGGAACGGGAATTCTTGGACCCTTTCTTTTTATTAGGAGGTATCAAAACGCTTCGATTTCGAGGTAAGGCAGAACGCTGTTGTGATTCCTTTCGTGCTCTTTCCTTTATCGCTTCAAAGGGTGCTCTTGCTTGATTCAAGTATTGGATTATTTCTATGTTGCCTGTATGTTTTGCTAAATCCATTAATGATTTACCATGCAGACCATCATGATAGGGGCGGGCTCCAGCAGCTAATAGTGCTTTCACAATCTTACTGTTGTTTTTATAAATGGCGAGATACAATAAAGAATAACCTTTTTTGGAATTTTGATTGGGATCATCTCCAAGACGGATGTATTTTAGTGCACTATTCGTATCATTTTTCATGATACTGTTTAACAATCGAGTCTTTTTATTCTCGGATTTAGTTAGTAATACGATTACCATAAGAAGCAATACGATTAAAAAAATTAGAAAATATAGTATGTAATAGGACATGCATGTACCTCTTTCTTGGTATGAGTATGGTATCAACATTACCTAACGGATCAAGGATAACATTTTGTACCCTTACGTTCTTCACGTAATTGCCAGAGTAGAAATATAGCGGAATAACAGGCATCTCATCCATTAGAATTTGCTCTGCTTGTTGTAATAATTGTTTACGCTTATCAGGATTTGCTTCACGTGAAGCAAGAGTCAGTAGTTCTTGGTATTGCTTATTTTCCCAACCAGTATCGTTATTCAAGTCATTCTTATCTTTAAATTGCTGGAGAAACGTCATCGGATCATTGTAATCGGCAAGCCAACCCATGCGAGCCACTTGGAAATTTCCCTGATCCAGTTTCTTAACACTCTTCATTCAGCAGTTTGACGTCCACACCAAGGTTAATCATCCACTCAGCACGAAAGAAATAGGGTGTCGGATGTTCAAGAGTAACTTGTAGCGTATGATCCGTTCAGCGCTTTTAATCGGACATCGTCAAGGGAAGCCTGTCCTTGTAAGGCCGTCAATGTTGCTCAAGGCTTGACCATTGACTAGCTTCTCCTTTAGCGGATTGTAGTTTTTTGTTTTCCACAATTATACATAGTTTATAACATTTTCGACATTATTTTTTCAGGAAATATGTAAAATTATCCTACATTTCACAATTGTTTATTGGCAAATTAAACCTCTTGAAATGTCGCTTAACAACTGATATACTTTGATCTTGTCAGGTGCTTGACTAGCAAGTGAAGCTCTCATAAATGGACAGGTGTCCGAGTGGCCGAAGGAGCACGATTGGAAATCGTGTAGGCGGGGTAGACCCGTCTCGTGGGTTCAAATCCCACCCTGTCCGCCATCTATTATTAATTATGGCGGTCGTGGCGAAGGGGTTAACGCACCGGATTGTGGCTCCGGCACTCGTGGGTTCAAGTCCCATCGATCGCCCCATAAATGAATATGCCGGTATGGCGGAATTGGCAGACGCGCGCGACTCAAAATCGTGAGGGAAACCGTGGGGGTTCAAGTCCCTCTACCGGCACCATTGATGAACATGATACACTCTACCTAAACAGGCAGGGTGTTTTTTGTTATGAAGAAATACTACAATCAAGATGCAGACCAATCGAATTGAAACAGAAAGCAGGGTTGTTCGTGCTGGAATCTCCGCTTATCTATTTGCTAATAGGTTTCCTAATTTTGAGCACAACGATTTATTTAGGAAGGCGCTGGCGTGCGCACAAGCACAATGAGGCTCACGGAAAGACACAGGTTGAAACACACGATGATACACACGATGATACGCTCAGTGAGACTCACGTTGAGATAACCCAGCACCAGCCAGTACCAGAAAGCGCTGAGAGTGAGAGTAAAAGCAGAAAAATACCACTGGCAAAAGAGATTGTGGAGCATTACTGCAGCTTTTTAAAAACGTCTCCCACTATTCTGGATGATATCGGTGACATAGCGATCGTCGTGTTTCCCCCAAAAGGAAAAAGAGGGTGGTGGACCTTTGCAACGGCAGGATTAAGCAAAGTGACAGGTATAGAACTGACGTTTTGTTCCTACAATGAGTCAGATGAAATCGTAGCACACCTCTCTGATCTCTCCAGACAGATCATCAATCAGCATCAGTTGAATGCTGCTAGTGTTTCATCTGGAAGCGTATTTACGCTAACGGAGCCGATAGTGCCGAATTCTCTTTTGTCACACGCGCTACTCATCCCTCCTTATTTTGAGGAAGATGGATTTGAATTTTATATCGATCGAGGGGAGCTTGTTCACGTGCTCGCCCTGGTTCCCATTACAGAACAAGAAAGCCACTTTTGCCTGACATACGGGCAGAGTGCACTAGAGTCTAAATTTGAAGAACATGAGTGCAACACACTTGATTTTTTCCGGGAATCAACTGTGTAGCCGCAAGGAGGTAGAGATGGAGCAAATTCGGGTTCGTGTAACCGTGGTTGTAGAACATCAAGGAAAAATCCTGTTAATCCAGGAGCGATCCGGTCAGGAATTGCAATACAGTCTGCCAGGTGGTGGAATCGAATACCAGGAAAAAATTCCAGATGCTGTACAAAGAGAAGTTTGGGAGGAAACTGGATTACTGGTACAATTTCGGCGGTTGCTATGGTTGGATGAGCGGATTCATCTGGAGGAAGGAAAGCATACGATTGGCGTTGGCGTTTTGGCAGAGTTGATCGGGGAAGATACCACACCAATGGCAGGGGGGATTGAGGGAGAAAATATTACCTGGGCCGGTTGGGTGGACATGGATGAATTCCGTAAATGGCCGCTGGACAATCTTCATCGTCGGGACCAAGTAATCAAAGCGTTGACAGATAAACATTATTTGGCAGAGTATATTGGTAACGTTTTTTCAAATTTTTTGGATGACGATCCTGATAAGTAAGAATATTTGAAAATTGGAGCTTGAAAAATGCTCCATTTTATTTTACAGTATACCCAAGTAAGTAAATCGGAATTATCAAGATTAAATCCAAGGGACACATTTGTTAATTGACAAAGAGAATCATTATCAATTAGAATAGGCTTATCAAATAAAATATCATTCCATGTAATTATAAATAATACATATGAAAGGGGTATCTTATGGCGTCGCTACTAATCGTTGGTGCTGATCACCTGGGGAATATCGTAGACAAGTTATCGAGCTATGGGTTTGACGATGTACAGCATATTACGGGGCGTAAAACGCAGTCAGTGAAAAAGGCTATCTCGGAAGACACTGATCTCATCCTCGTATTGACGGACTATGTGAATCACAATCTTTCAAAAGTAATCAAGCAGAAGGCGAAGGAGCAAGAGTTGCCGATCTGTTTTGCCAAACGTTCCTGGTGCTCCATCTCACAAGCGCTGTGTGAATATCGGGAAGATTGCATGGCAGCACAAAACTGTATGAAAGCAAGGGCGAAGTCATCCTGACATGAGGGTGGCTTTTTTCTTTTGCGTGAGTCTTTTCTCGCTTCTATATGGCTATATGGCCAAATAATCAATACAATAGATAGAAAGAATGAATCGTGTAGCAGATAAAGGAGGAGTTGTTCTGGGAGCTGCAAGAGGTTTACTCATTGAAGGAATTCCAGGGACGGGCAAAACCTGTACGATCCGCCAGATCCAACGCATACCGACTTTTTCCCAGAGAGCCTCAACTTCACTTCTGATGATTGGCGAAGAGATGACACAGCGCACCTTGGAGCGGCGAAGTCTGGAAGGTAGCTTATCAGCAAAAGACCATATCGAGTTGCTTGACGAAATACTTCTTCCACTGGAACAACAGCAGAAACGTTTTGCAGAGCGAGGCTGGGATGGAAGCCAGGAACAGTTCGGATTTACCTATCTGTTGGAAAGATTTCACCTTACTCACGCAACCAATTATACATATTTGCGGGATTGGGATTTTTCTGCGATTGAAGAGAGATTGAATGATTTGTCAGGAAAAGGCTGTCTTTTGGTCATGGATCCAGAGGTAATGAAACAGCGAATCATTGACTCGAGACCGTTTCCAGCGTGGAGAAAATATATATCTCGTTATGGAGAGAGCGACGAACAAATCCTGGCTCACTATCTAGAGCAGCAGGAACAATTGCGAACGCTAGTCCAAAAATCGAAGCTAAACTGGTTAGTAATTAATACCTCTGAGGCAAATTGGTCAGTGGTTGCGACGAGCGTATGGAAGCATTGGATGGCCAAATAGCCCATCTGGTGTTTGTAGTCTTATCTACTTCAGCGTACACTAATAGAGTAAGTTAAAAAAAGTCCGGCAAACAGAGTAGGGGGAATCAATCACATGGAGCAACATTTTTTTCATATGGAAGCGAACTGGCGGGGTGGTCGTCTGAGCACGGGAGAGTTAAAAGGCAATGGAATGCAAGCGACCATCTCTGTGCCTGCTGAGTTAGGAGGTCCTGGTCAGGGAACGAATCCAGAAGAAATGCTGATTGGATCAGCTATGACTTGCTACTTGATTACACTTGCTGCCATTCTAGATAAACGACAAATACCAGTCGAGTCAATTACCTTGCATTCGGAAGGAAAATTGACCGTAGAAGAAGGAAACCTCGGCTTCCGAGCGATTATTCACCGTCCAACAATTCGCCTGAACCAACAGGACGAAAAAATCTTGCAGAATGCGACACATGCTGCCCACCGTGCAGAACAGTTGTGCATGATCTCCAAGGCGTTGAGAGGTAATGTAGAAGTTACGGTAGAGCCAACATTTGAGGTAGTTGTCAAACAATCGTAAACGAGATCGGCACAAATTGGTTGTTAACGATTTTGTAGCAGCAAAGTGCATTTTCATTTTGCATAAAAGACGCGATCCAGTAGCTAAGTTCAGGATAATGCCAGCCTGCTTTGTCCGCAGATGATGGTATCGGCGGGGCAGTGGGATGTGTATGCACCACTCCGAGCCATTCTACTCCATCCTGTTTCATCTTACGCAGGTTATCTAGCAAGGCTTGCCCGCTCCAGTTGAAGGTATGTAAATCTGTGTCATCTGGCGGAGCTGAGTAGAGTGTCGTAATCCGACTGCCGTGTCCTGCGAGTAAAGCCGTATATTCAGTTGGCAGCGCCTCTCGCCCCTCGGTGAAGAGGCGCTCTATTACCTGTTTCTCGATTTGTATTGCGTCTGATTGATGCCGAAAAGGGTTACCCATAACAGAAAGTACCATTTGAAAAAATTCCTTTCAGACTTGAGGGATTTGTAACGATGAACGCTAATAATATCCATGTGGGATTATGCGGTTGGGGAGATCATGATACGCTATATACACAGGGTGTAAAAGCGAGAGATAAGCTGGCTGTGTACGCCAGCCATTTCCCCATTGTCGAGATTGACAGCTCGTTCTACGCTATTTTACCACAAAAAAACTATGAAGCCTGGGCACGTGAAACGCCTGATTCTTTTCGTTTTGTGGTCAAACCTCATCAGGGGATGACCGGCCATCAGCGTGGCAGTCAGGAGCAAGGGGATCGCACAGAATTGTTTCGCCGGTTCGAAGAGAGTATTCAACCGCTTGTTGCGAGCAATAAACTGAAGATGATTTTGTTCCAATACCCGCCCTGGTTTGATTGTAAACGGGAGCACGTAAACTACATCCGCTATTGTGTTCAGCATTTTTCCCGATATCCCGTAGCTGTTGAGTTAAGACACCAAAGCTGGTTTGAGGAATCGCTTCGTGACAAGACACTTGCCTTTTTGCGTGAGGTGGGAGCGATACACGTTGTCTGTGATGAGCCGCAAATCGGAACGGGATGTGTGCCAATCGTAGCAGAGACGACATCGTCCAAGCTAAGTCTTGTTCGCTTCCATGGCCGCAACAAGGCTGGATGGAGGGACCCTGGTCAAGGGCAAAACTGGCGAGATGTCCGTTATTTGTATCGCTACAGTCAGGAAGAGTTAATGGAATGGACGCCTTATATTAAAAAGCTGGCATCGGAGAGTCAGGAAGTTTGTATCCTGTTCAACAACAACTCCGGTGGTGACGCTGCTGATAATGCGGCACAGTTCATGAAGCTGTTGGGAATAGAAGCTACTGGATTGCACCCGAGACAGATTGAGTTATTCTAGATAGAATTTTGCGCTCGCATGAGTAGGAAGAGGAAGTCACATGCTGTTAGAGTTGTCTGTTTTATTTGTCATCATTGGCATCGTCGCCGGAGCGATTGGAAGTATTGTGGGGATTGGCGGTGGCCTGTTTTTTGTTCCTGCCTTGCTTTATTTCGTTAATCTTGCCGAACCAGGTTCGATGAGTCATGCGATGGCGACAGGAACATCTCTTTTGGTTATTATCATCACGGCGTTGTCATCCACGCTTTCTTTTCTGAAACAGAAAAAGGTGGATACGGAAAGTGCCTGGCTGTTTTTTATCGGAAGTGCTCCGGGAGCCATTGCAGGCGTATATTTAAATAAAATGCTGCAAATTCAGTCGTTCTATCTCTTGTTCGGGTTATTCCAGATTTCCATGTTCATCTTGATGCTGGTCAAGGACAAACTGAAACCGAGAAACATGGGCTGGGATGTAAAACGAACTTTCACCGATTCAGAAGGAGTGACCCATGAGTACGGTTATAAACGTTGGGTCGCTATTACCGTAGCGTTTTTCGTAGGAGTAACCTCTTCTTTGTTTGGTGTAGGTGGCGGAGTGTTGCTTGTTCCTATGATGATCGTCTTGTTTCGCTTTCCACCTCATGTGGCTACGGCAACATCGATGTTTGTCATTTTCTTATCAGCAATTGTAGGAAGTGCGACCAACATCTTGAATGACAATATTCATTGGGTCTATGCGTTCGTTCTTGCACCTGGTGCATGGATCGGCGGCAAGCTGGGTGCTTATCTGGCACAACGTCTCAAAGGAAAAACTATTGTACTACTGCTTCGGGTGTTGATTCTTGGTATTGCTATTCAGATGATTTCCAAAGCAATTTGGGCATAGTGCGAAATCAGGAAGAGAAGAGGGAGGGATATTCGTGTCTCAGACCTGTACGCTGCATATATTACATACCAATGATCTGCACAGCCATTTTGAGAACATGCCACAAATCGCTACTTGTCTAAAGGAAAAACGACGATTGTGGGAAGCAAACAACGAATATGTCCTGACAGTTGATATCGGTGATCATACCGACCGTATGCGAATGAAAACAGAAGCAACGTGGGGTCAAGCGAATGTCCGGGTATTGAATCATTCTGGCTATCAATATGTGACAATCGGCAATAACGAAGGGCTTACATTTCCCAAAAAGGAATTGGACCACCTTTATGATCAGGCAGAATTCCAGGTTGTCGCTGCTAACTTTGTTGATGTAAAAACGCAATCAATTCCACGCTGGGCCATCCCATATGACATTTATGAATGGGACGGGATCAAGGTAGCGATTCTTGGTGTGACAGTTGCTTTTACCACCTTTTATGAACAACTCGGATGGGAAGTGAAAGATCCTTTTCCCATTCTTCTCCAATACGTTCAACAGCTAAGACCAGAAGTCGATATCATCCTTGTGCTCTCTCATTTGGGATATCATGCTGACGTCCAGATGGCAAAAGAGATTGACGGGATTGACGTCATCCTCGGTGCGCACACCCACAGACTGCTCGCTAACGGCGAAAAAGTGAATCAGACCTGGATTGCACAGGCAGGGAAGTTCGGGGAATATATTGGACATGTACGACTTGAGATCGAAAAAGAAAGTAGATGCATAACTGCAGGTAAAGTGGAGGTTTTTTCGGCTTCGGACTTTGCCAAGGATCTTGAGCTGGAGAAAGTAATCTCACAGGATCAACAGACTGCTTTCGAAATCCTTGCACAACCAATTGCTGATTTGCGTTGGAACCTACTAATCGATTGGCAACAGGAAACACCGTTTGGTTCTTTCCTGGCCGCCAGTATCCGGCATTGGACAAATGCAGAAATTGGTTTGGCGAATGGAGGATTATTGTTGCATGCTTTGAAACAAGGCGAAGTGACACGGAAGGATTTGCTTACCTGTCTTCCCCACCCGATTAATCCTTGTCTCGTTGAGCTTACAGGAAGCCAATTACTTAGTGTACTTCAAAAGGCAATCCAGCCCTCCACTGTCCACAAGGAACTGATCGGCTTTGGCTTTCGTGGAAAAAAGCACGGATGGATGGGCGTAGACAACCTGCAAATCAGGTATCGAGTAGAAGAAGATAACCCAGTTGTAACGGAAGTACTTGTAGCAGGGTATCCTATCGATTTGGATCGTACGTATAAAATAGGGACTGTAGATATGTTCATGTTTAATCGACTGTATCCTGAATTTCAGGAAGCTCCACATCACTTTTTCTTACCAGAGGTGCTTCGGGAGATCATTGCTGAAATGATCACGAATGAAAAAGTGTTGGAAGAGTGCTTTACCAAACGCTGGCTAGTGGTGTAAAACTTTCCTCGACTACTTTTCTGATCCGGTTAGGGAATGATAAGAGCAAGTCAATGTGCGGGGTGAACAAAGATGCGCTTTATCGATGAATTATACGAACTATATCGGGGCCACTTGACTCGTGACGAAGAGGATATTGTAGCGGTTGTCGTAGGCATATTGGCAGAGCAGACACAGGATGACCTGATTAAGCTTGTCAATGAAATGGATGAAGAAGAGCTTTTTCATATGGTGGCGTATTATATGGTTGAGGTGATGAAACGAAAAGTAGCGATGGAAATCGAAGAACCCTCTATTTCGCTCCATTAAAGTGTCGGTTTTAGAACTTCCTCTTAACGAGGTTAACTCACATTTACCTGTGCGTTTACATAGAGTAATGAAGAGGGGTAAGGAGGGATTGGCATGATTGAAGTACAACCGTTGCATTTTGAAGAAGGATCTGCTGTAGCAGTTACCGTTCGCTTACCTAAGACGACATTACTGGCTGTAACTACGGATAAGGGTTATATCATGTGTGGTGCATTGGATGTAAGCTTACTGAATCAGAAGTTAGCCGACCGAGAAATTATTGCGGGAAGAGCGGTTGGAGTCAAAACGATTCAGCAGTTATTGGATGCACCATTGGAATCCGTTACAACAACGGCCGAGAGCATGGGAATTACGGTCGGAACAACCGGAAGAGAAGCGATAAGGAAAATGTTGTAGAGCATCCATTTACATGGGTGCTCTATTTTTACTATTATAGAGTAGAGAAATTACGAAAATTCCCTGCGGTGTTTTCATCTACGAATGTACTTCTCAGAAAGGTGAGTTGAAATTATGCGACTCATTTCACTATCTAAATGCTTGCCAGGACAACGGCTGGCAAAAACCATATACTCCGATAGTGGTGTTGTGCTCGTTGGTGAAGGCGTTGAACTGAACCAACGGATGCTGGACAGACTTCAGTCTTATAATGTGACTGCCGTTTATATTCATGATGAACGGACAGCGGATATTGTTGTGGAAGATGTCATTAGTGAAGCTACCAGAAAAGAAGCCATGAAAACGATTAACGAAACATTCAAGACCTTTCATGACGAACCACAGCGAACACAGAAGTTTATTCAAAATAAACAATTAGGCAAACAGTTTCGTCAGGTCATGAATTCAGTCATTGACGAGCTGAAGGCCAACCGCAATGCGATGAGTTTGCTCGGGAGTGTGTGTGGAACAGATCACTATATCTTCCAACACTCATTTAACGTGGCACTATATTCAACCGCCGTCGGGCTACAGCTACAGTTAAATGAAAAGGAACTCGTCGAGCTTGGATTGGGAGCCCTGCTTCATGATATAGGAAAAATGATGATTCCGTTAGAGATTTTGCAGAAGCCTGGCAGGCTTTCTGATGAAGAGTTCAATGAGATCAAGAAACATACGGAAATCGGGTTTGAAATATTGCGCAGACAAGATGATATTCCACTGTTGGCTGCTCACTGTGCCTACCAGCATCATGAACGGTTGGATGGTTCCGGTTATCCACGCCAGTTGAAGGAAAAGGATATTCACCGTTACGCAAAAATTTTAGCAGTCGGCGATGTTTTTGACGCACTGACGACGCATCGTGTCTATCGAAGAGCCATGTTGCCGCATCAGGCGATGGAGATCCTTTATTCCGGTGTGGACAAGCTGTACATAAAAGACAATGTACAAGCGTTTCGGGATTCGATTGCACTCTATCCGATTGGACTCGGAGTTACTCTGAACACAGGTGAAGAAGGTGTAGTGATCGACTACAATCGGGGAGCGCCAAGCAGACCAATCGTGCGGATATTGACAGATGAGAAAGGGAACAACATCTCCGTGCCATTTGAAATCGACTTGTCAAAACGGTTAAATATATTTATTGAATCTTGTGATTTGATCATGTAGTTTTGCAAAATCAATCATTTAATAGAGTCGGAATGGTTCTTAAAGAAGAACTGTACCGACTCTTTTTTATAGTATCGGAAAGTATAAACACTTTAAGGTAGTAAAGTATTTATACTTTTTCCATTAGTATTCAAGAAAAATGATTGTCCTTTTCAAGCGACTTTGGCAGCGCAGCTAAGACTTTTGGCAATCATCAGGGAAAAAGTAGTCAACCAGCGACACATAAGAGGCTGCAACGTGTTTGACTACTTCCTGAGGATAAGAAAAGTCGGACAGTTTAGCATCATTGCAAGCTGTCAGGGAGACCTGAAAGGGACAACGTTTTTCTTATCTGAAAAATATCTCACGTGTTGTCCGGTATTCACTTGGTGAAAGCCCCACATGCTTTTTAAAGATAGCACTAAAATAGTTGGGAGTATTGAAACCTGTTTCTTCTGCGATTTGTTCAATTGTTTTGTCGGAGTGGCGGAGCATCCAGACTGCTCGTTGCAAACGGATAAACGTAACATAATCAACACAAGACATACCTGTTTCTTTCTTGAACAATCGACTGAAATAGTTGTAACTCAAATTGGAGTGGTTAGCTACAACGCCAATAGACAGGTCTTCATTGAAATGGTGACCAATAAAAGAGAAACATTTTTGCAAGCTTACATCCTTGCTTACTTCTTCAAAAAAACGCAATGTCATTGTGCGTGATGGGGGAGTGTGCCTAGCTTTACGTGCATGCAAATAGGAAGTGTGCAGGGAATTGGGCTCTTTGACGACTGACCCTACTCCGATGTAGGTGTAGATGCTGTGATCATTTTTTAATTGCTCCATTGCAGTTAACAAAGTGTCAGTCAACTCAGTCCAGTCACGTAAAGAGATGTAGGTGTGAGGTACATTCGATAATATAGTCAAGTGGTTATGAAATGGTATAAAATAAACTGTTTTCAAAATTGGGCTTAGCTTTTCCCTTAGCAACTTTTGGATCAGCATGGGAGCCATTGCAATGCGGTCTACTTCACACTCATTGAGTCGGTGAATAAATCCTTGCAAAAAATAAACAACGTTGGGAAAGACTTTATCAGGAAAAAGAGTTTCTGATGAAATCAGTTCACTGCTAGAAATCATATCTCCACATAGCAGCCTTCGTAAAAAAGATTCTCGAATATAGTCTTTATGTGTGGTGTCATCTTGGTTGATCGATTCAATGGCTTGTTTTACCGTACGTAAAAAGGTTCGTTTTTTGACAGGTTTCATGAGAAAGTATGGCAGGTTCAGATGGGAAACCAATTGTACGGAGGTTCCTAAAGAGCTGTCAATCAAAGGGATAATTTTGATTTCTGGGTGTTTCTTTTGCAGTCGATATATTTTTAACCAATCGAATAATTTATTTACTTCAACTAGCCAAATGTTAGTGGTGTTCTGGCGATGCTGTTCGGAAGCAAGGCACTCGACTATCCAGGAATTGATAGATTCTCGTTGGGTGGATGAATCGATAGTAATCATATAAGAAACCCCTAACGTAAATAGTGTAAAAATTTATACATTTCGGACAATTTATTATAAGGTATTGAGATCCTTATTTCTGTAAAATCAGTGTAACCTTATCAGCTCAAAAAGGGGGATGAAAATATCGTTTTCACTATTAACAATCAGAGGGGGACATGATAATGGCTGGTGAATTCACAGAATATGGGTACATTGCTGCTGATAAAGTAGACATTGATCAACTGAAACCGCTAGACCAAGAGACAGGAAAAACGATGAAAGAAGAACTGGGTAACGGCCTCAAATTAACTCTTATTTATTTTACCTTCATTTTTGCCATGCCTGTTTTGAATTGGTTTGCGGGTGATTTCATGTTTTCTCGTATGTGGGGTGGTATGACCTACGCATGGTTTTTTACCGGTATTTTGGCGATGCTAATGGCATTTGTCATTGCCTGCATCAATATCTTCTCATACGAAAAACGGTTACAGAGAAATGACTCCGCCAATAACTCCAAGATAGAGACGGAAGGGAGACAGGTTGGATGATTCAAGCGATCTTGGAACCAAAGATTCTGTTTACAATCATTCTGATGGGTACAATTGTCTGGATTACGTACATGACCAAGCGCAATACCACAGCATCTGATTATTTTGTCGGAGGCCGAAGCTTTGGCTGGTTTACGAACGGCTCTGCAATTGGTGGTGACTATCTGAGTGCAGCAACATTTCTTGGGATTGCCGGATTGACTTACAAGCTTGGATATGACGGTGCCTACTATGCTTTCTGTTTTTCGATCGGGTTGACTCTTCTGGCTATCTTTGTAGCCGGACCACTTCGACGGTTCGGAGCATATACCGTTGCAGATTTCCTAGCCTATCGATTTCATAGCAAAAGGGCGCGCATTGTAGCAGTGGCGGTTGTTCTCTCCATATCTGGATTTTATGCTGCGCCTCAATTGTTAGGCGCAGCCCAGATTATGAGCATGTTCTTTGGTACAAGTTATGAATTTGGCATTATCTTTACCTGTACGGTGATGATCTTCTATGTAGGTGTTGGTGGGATGAAAGGGACTACCATCAACCAAGCGCTGGAATTATGGATTCGTTTAGGCGCATTTATTCTCATGGTGGCAGCAGCGATTTATGGTGGCCTGCACTATCACAAAATTCTGGCAGCGATTAATGATTTTTCAGGCACGGTTGCCAATACGGCTCAGTTCGCACAAGATTCCAAAGATGTTGTGTTCGATGGCGAGAAGTGGACGGGGACAGGTAATTTCTTCCCTAACTTTATTCAAACATTATCGATGACAATAGGATTGGCATTCGGAACCATTGGATTGCCGCACATCCTGCTTCGTTTTTATACCAATCCGAGTGCAAAAGCTGCTCGCCGCTCCGCTTTGATGGCGATTGGAATTGCCAGCTTGTTCTTCTTTTTCGCAGTTTATTTAGGCGTTGTTGGACGATCAATCTTCCTTAGTGGCACAGCAGAACCACAGGTAATGAAAGATTTGATCACAGGTGGAGACAACATGGTTATACCTTCTACTGCACAGGTACTGGGCGGCAAATGGTTGCTTGGTTTGGTTATAGCAGGTGCATTCGCAGCGATCTTCTCCAACCTGTCCGGTCTATTCATCGCAAGTTCAGGAGCTCTGGCTCACGACTTATATGCCACAGTATTCCGTAAAAAAATTACGGAGCGGGAGCATGTCATAGCTGGTAAAGTTGCAATCGTTCATTCTTGGTATCCTTTATGGGATTCTCGGGCTCATGGTGAAAGGAGCGTCCATTGGACATCTTGTAGCTCTGGCCTTTACAGTGGCTGCAAGTACATTCACGCCAATTTTCATCTTGGGCATCTGGTGGCGAGGAATGACTGAGAAGGGGGCAATTGCTGGTCTGGTTGTTGGCTTGTTGGTGTCAATGTATATGATTCTTCTTGCCAAGACACTACCGGAATACCTCCAATTCAAATCTCCGGGAATTATCACTGTTCCTATTGGTTTCTTGACAGTTTGGATCGTCTCTAAGTTGGATCGGAAAGTTCCAGCAGATGTGAATGAGTTCATGAAGAGGGTGCATTCCAAGAGCTCAGAGGCTGCATAAAGATATGATAATATGAAAGCACTTGCCGTGGTCAATTTTTGATCACGGTTCATTAAATTGTCAAGAAATTACAACCAGTCCTTTTTCTTGAAAGTGATATACATACCAATCCCAAGTGTAGCCATGATCCCGAGCACCACATAGTAGCCGGATGGTGAGCGGAGTTCAGGCATGTTGTCGAAATTCATCCCATAGATGCCTGTCACAATAGTAAGTGGCATGAAGATCGTCGTAAGGGCTGTAAATACCCGCATCGTTTCGTTTGCTCGATTCGCCAATGCTGCCTGATAAGCCTCACGCAAGTTGCCCATCAAGTCGCGAAAGGTATCGAAGCTCTCTACGATTTTCACGGAGTTTTCGTAGACATCGCCAAAGTACTTTTGCAAATGATCATCGATGAGAGCAAGATCTTTTTTATTTAAAGCGGCGATCAAGTCACGTTGTGGGCCAAGCATTTTCTTGGCATACAGGATCTCACTACGCAGTCCAATGATTTCATTCAACTGTGACTTTTCGGTTTTCATCAGGATTCGATCCTCTAACTGCTCGATCAGGTCTTCGATATCGTCAATGACCTGAAAGTAATTTTCCACAATTTTATCGATAAAGTGGTATAGCATGAAGTCAGCGGTTTTGAGTTCTTCTTCCCGAATAATATGTTCAATTTCATGAATCTCTCTGACAGGATGTTTGGTCACCGTGACGATATAATGCGGACCGATGAAGATGTTCACTTCTCGAAGATGAATATCCTGATTGATGAACTCTACACTATTAATGACGATAAAATAATGATCCTGATAAACCTCCAGTTTGGGACGCTGTTCTTCTTCATCTATACAGTCTTCAATGGCTAGATCGTGAAAGCCAAAGATACGTTGCAATTCATCCAGATCAAACAGACTGGCTTGAATCCAGTAAAATCCGAATGGCGGCGCAGTTTGTGTTTCTTCCACATCTTCTATTTCATGCATTCGACCATCCTGAACAAGTCTGATTCTCATCTGGAAAAATGCTCTCCTCTCTAGGGAAAACCCAGATATAGTATACCATTTGCTGCCATAAATAAATACTTGACCTTCTCGTTGCGTCAAGCCTCATTCTATACCTAAACTTTTGATAATGAGGAGAGAATGCAATGATGAATCAGGTAAAGCGTACATTGATCTGTGATGGGGCGGTGATGCAGGGGGCAGGCGATTCCATTCATTTCCCGACGATGGACATCCTCGTAGAAGATGGCAAGATCATGGAAATTGGTACCAATCTCAAGGAGATGCTGCAATCAGATGATGAGGCAAACGTGGAGATTGTTTCAGCAAGAGGTAAATGGGTTCTACCCGGCTTCGTAAATACGCATAATCATGCAGGAATGAGTCTGTTACGTTGCTTCAGTGACGACAAGCGTTTGATGGAATGGCTGAGCCAGAAGATGCTGCCGGCAGAGGAGAAAATGACGCCGGATGATATCTACTGGGGAACACAACTGGCGATGCTGGAGATGGTTCAGTCCGGGACGACCACATTTGCCGATATGTATGTCGAGATGGACAGGGTGGCAGCGGCAGTAGAGGAAGCGGGAATGAGAGCTTCTCTTTGCAGAGGTATGGTGTTTTTGGAGGATGATGGCGGGCGCAGGTTGAATGAAGCACTTTCCTTGTTCGAAACATGGCATGGGAAGGCGGATGGGCGAATCCAGGTCATGCTTGGGCCGCACGCACCTTTTACGTGTCCGCCTGAGTCGCTTCGGATGATTCGAGGCCTGGCAAAAGAGAAAAACATCCCGATCCATATTCATCTGGCAGAAACAGAAGAAGAGTGGCACAAGATCCGGGAACGTTATCAATGTACGCCTACCCGTTACCTGGAGCAGTGCGGATTACTGGACGGGCACCCGATTCTGTTGGCGCATGCCGTTCATCTGGATGAGGAAGATATTGCTCTCTTAGGGAACATCCAGGGGGGAGTAGCACATAATCCGGTCAGCAATTTCAAGCTTGGATGCGGTATTGCTCCGATCGAACAGATGATTGCAAAGGGTGTTACAGTCGGCTTGGGAACGGATGGAGCAGGCAGTGCATCGTCTCTGGATATGTTTCTGACAATGCAGGCGGCAAGCTGGATGCAGAAGGTAATATTCCGTGACCCAACCCGGCTGTCCGCAAGAAGGGTGCTGACGATGGCAACCCAACAAGGGGCAACAATTCTCGATATGGGGTCTATCACAGGAAGTCTGGAGAGAGGCAAGTCTGCCGATCTGATTGTGATCAACCCGGATTGTGCGCATTTGTTGCCGCAGCATGATATCGCTAATCTGTTGGCATACGCTGCGAAGGGCTCAGATGTGGAAAGCGTAATGGTAAATGGACAATGGCTCATGCATCAGAAAGAAATGCTCCTGGTCGATAAAGAGAGGATCCTGTTCGAAGCAACTGCTCGTGCGAAGCGGATTGTCGAGGGAATTTAGCTTTGTAAACGTTTTCTATATTTTTGTAAAATATCAGTCAATTTGCATAAATATAATTGATTGTTCATTAATACTTGTTTATTTATCACATAAACAAGAGAGTAGGGTAACAGGTGTGAAATTCAATTTAAGTAAATTTAAAACCAGTTCATGCTGATAATGAAGTGGTTTTTTTGTTGTAACTAAAAGATGGCGTTATCAGACAGTTTAGAAAACACAATTAAGTTTAATAATCTGATAAATGAATATAAAAAGGCAATTCTGATAAAGTGTGAACTATAGAGGGGGAATAGAAAATGAAAAAAAGTATATTTGCACTAGTCAGCTCCGTCGTTCTGCTCGGCTCGGCTTTGGCTGGATGTGGCAGCAGTTCTTCAACACCTGCAGGCAGTGAGCAAAACAGCAGCGCACCAGCAGCAACAGAAAGCAAAGGTCCCAAAGTTTTCCGCATGAATATCCACTCGGAGCCTTCTACTGCTGATCCGGGTATTGCAGAAGACAGTACATCTGGCCTTGTAATTTCATCCGTTTTTGATGGTTTGATGAGAAAAGGGGAGGATGATCTCCCGCATGAAGCAGTTGCCGAGAAGGTGGACGTTTCTGAAGATGGACTTACCTACACCTTCCATCTTCGTGAGTCGAAATGGAGTAACGGCGATCCTGTAACTGCTGCTGATTTTGAATTCGCCTGGAAGCGAGCACTTGACCCGAAAACGGCGTCCAACTACGCCTATCAGCTCTACTATATTAAGAACGGTCAAGCATTCAATGAAGGAAAAACCAAGGAAGACCAGGTAGGAGTTAAAGCGCTGGATGACAAGACACTCGAAGTAAAATTGGAGAATCCAACTCCGTTTTTCCTGGAGCTGACCTGTTTCTATACCTACATGCCTGTAAATAAAAAAGTGGTTGAGGCCAATAAAGACTGGGCACAAGAGGCTAAAACGTATGTAAGCAACGGCCCTTTCAAAATGGTTGCTTGGGAGCATAAAAACAAAATCGTCCTAGAGAAGAATGAAAACTACTGGGATAAAGAAGAAGTAAAAGTCGATAAAGTAGAACTTGCTATGATCGAGGATGAAAATACGGAGTTGTCCATGTTTGATAACGGAGAGCTCGACTGGGCGGGCAGTCCGAACAGCAGCCTGCCGATTGATGCGATGCCAGCTTTGAAGGAGTCAGGAAAGCTGCAAACCAAGCCGGTAGCAACGCTTTACTGGTATAAGTTCAACGTAGAGCAGCCGCCATTTAACAATGCCAAAATTCGCAAAGCGTTCGCCTACGCCATTAACCGTCAAACGATCATCGATAACATTTTGCAAGCCGAACAGGTTCCTGCTTTAAGCATGCTGCCGCCATCCATGGCACTGAAGCCAGACGGTTATTTCAAGGATCATGATGTGGATACAGCCAAAAAGCTGTTAGATGAAGGCTTGAAAGAATTGGGAATGGCAAAGCTTCCTCCGATCACGATCTCTTTCAATACGTCTGAAAGCCACAAAAAAATTGCTGAAGCGATTCAGGATTCCTGGAGAAAAGATCTTGGAGCCGATGTGAAGATCGAAAATACGGAGATGAAGGTGTATCTCGAGAAGCTGCATCAAGGGAATTATCAAGTGGGACGCATGGGTTGGGTCGCCGATTTCAATGACCCGATTAACTTCATGGAAGCGTTCCGTGATAAAGAGGGCGGCAATAACGATACCAACTGGGAACATCCGAAGTACAAGGAATTGCTGATCCAATCAACCAAAGAGACAGATCCGGAGAAACGCAAACAGCTTCTAGTAGAGGCGGAAGCCATTTTTATGGATGAAATGCCGGTTGCTCCTATCTATGCGTACACTCGTGCATGGGTACAGGGAGATAATGTGAAAAAAGGTATCCACATCGATGCACTTGGACGTCCAGACTTGAAGCGAATTGAAATGAAGTAAACTTTAGTCAGTCTATGTAGTAGATAAGTAGAGCAGACGAGAACGGGCGTCTGCTCTTTTTGGTTTTCACGTGCACTTTGTTCAAACAATGTTTACAAGTATCTGTGCTATTGAAAAGCTTGTCAAATACAATGTAGTAGTAGGAGATAATGGGCATAATGTTAACTTAATTACACTTTTCGCAGGGAAAATACACTATACTTGTAAGATACCACTACATTAATTGAAAATGGAGGGCCTGACCATGGAGCAGAATCTTCAGTTAGATCAAGAATGGAAAGACGCATCCTATGCCGATCTGGTTACCTATATCGAGGAGAAACATCATACATATGTGAAGCAGGAACTGCCTATCATGAAGCAGCTTATCGAAGAACTTGTCAGCAAGTACGGGATTGAGTACCATGAGCTCGGACGAGTGCAGCATTTGTTTCAATTGTTAGAGAGAGACCTGGATACCCATTTGCGAAGAGAAGAAAAGGACACTTTCCGCCTCATTCGTGAATACGACGAAAATCCGATGCATCCGAAAGCGCATTTGCTGGTTCGGATGGCCCAAACGCTGGAGGGAGAGCACGAAATCTCTCTACACATACTTGCTGAGCTGCGCAAGGTGACGAACGACTATCAACTTCCAGCAGATGCGGATGAGAACTATCACAGTGTATACCGAAAATTTGTGGAATTGGAAGAGGACCTTCGTGAACATATCTATCTGGAAGACAAGATTCTTTTTGAGAGATTGACTAGGGAGTTCTAGAATCATAAGAATTCACAAGCTACCTGTTTTCGATGATCTGTCGAGGGCAGGTAGTTTTTTATTCCGAATATTGGAAGTGTAATCTCTTGTTACTAGTAACCCTAATATGGGTAATGAAATTAAAGCTGTTGATTCTGGATCTGAATCGGGGGATGACACCATGTTGCTGTTCAAACCAGCTATCGCTCTGATGAATCGATTGAAATACCTTGAGAAATTTGGTATTATTTTTCTCGTTTTTCTCATTCCTTTAGCCTTCTTCATCACCAACTATATCGTGCAGATTAATGGAGATTTGCAAAACTCAAAGAAGGAAATGGCAGGCTTGGAGTATATAACTGGACTAAGAGGCATGGTTCAACACATTCAGCAGCATAGGGGAATGTCCAACGTATACTTAGGTGGAAAAAACGATGCAAAGGAGAAGGTATTAGACCTTCGTGAATCAATCAAGAAAGACGTGGAAACAATCGACCAGTTGGATCATCGTGATGGGGCACTCCTGCAAGCTACAGAAAAGTGGCAAGCAATCAAACAGGAGTGGATGAGTCTGGAAAAAGAAGGTTTACAGATTTCGGTCAAGGAATCTACGGAAAAACACATTGTGTTAATTGATCGAATTCTTCGTTTTCACAGTTATATAGCTGATACATCCGGTCTGATTTTTGAAAGAGATCCACAATTGTATTATTTGGTAGATACACTCTCAAACAAACTTCCATGGGCGACAGAATATATGGGACAGGGGCGAGCGCTGGGAACAGGAATTCTTTCCAAAAAACAAATAAGCGAAGATGAGCGGGGAAGTCTTCTTTTCTTACAAAGTGCCATGGTACGCTCGATTGTAGATTTCAAATCGAATATGGAGTATGTTTTCCGAGTTGATCACTACAAGCAGGAGCTAGGCGCAGAGATCAATCATGCGAATCAATCGGCAGAAGCCGTTGTGCAATCAATTTCGGATCATATTTTGAACGTATCCAATATCTCTGCTGATTCAGAAGAGTACTATAATAGTTCAACCCAAGCAATTGATAAACAGTATACCGTGCTGACGAAGGTAACAGATGTATTTCAACGCTCACTTCAAGAACGAATCCAGGCACTTACTGTGGAACGAAATGTGACAATGCTTATTGTGAGCGTATTGGTAGCGCTCATTGTTTATTTCTTTATCGGATTCTTTTTGGCTGTGAAGCGGTCCATTTTTACAATCGAACAGGTAACCCAATCAATCGCCCACGGAGATCTCACCCAGAGAATACGACTGGTTACTCGTGATGAAACAAAGGCGATTGCCGTTGCAGTAAATGAAATGGCTGACTTTTTTTCAAATTTGATTCGAATGAATAAAGAATTGGCAGATTCAGTAGCGGCCTCTTCTGAAGAATTGCTTGCTTCCTCTGAACAGGTTGCCAGCACTGCCAACCAGATTTCTGAATCTATGAAAGAAGTAGCGTTTGGTACGAACAGGCAACTGCATGGAACAGAAGAAACAGCCCATACTTTGCAGGAAATCAGCATGGGAATTCAGCGTGTTGCCGAGAATTCGTCCGCAGTATCTGAATCTTCCATTGAAACGGTCAACGAGGCTGAAAAAGGAAACCGATCATTGCAAAAAGCACTTTTCCAGATGGAAACCATCGATCATTCTGTTCAGGATTCCACGCAAAAGATTCACTTGCTTGGGGAAAGATCGAAGGATATCGGTCTGATTGTTGAAGTGATTTCCGGCATTTCTGCTCAAACCAATTTGTTGGCATTGAATGCAGCAATTGAATCAGCGAGAGCAGGGGAACACGGAAGAGGATTTGCCGTTGTTGCAGATGAAGTTCGCAAATTGGCAGTGCAATCCGATCAATCAGCAAGAAAGATTATTAAATTGATCGAGGAAATAAAAAATGACACCGAATATTCGATCGAAGCGATGGAGTCAGTAGCCAGGGAAGTAAGAGAAGGTGTCCAAATTGTACACGAAGCAGGGGAAGCGTTTAATCGTATTTTCCAGGCTGCGAAAGATGTAGACGAACAGACCCAGGATGTTTCCGCTACCTCTGAACAAATGTCGGCAAGCTCCCAGCAAGTTGTTGCAACCGTTCAGGAAGTAACTGCGATAGCCAAGGAGTCAGCCGAGAAGACCATGTTAGTAACTCGCTCAACAGAAGAGCAGCTACATTCTATGAATGAAATGTCAGCCACAGCGTCTGATTTAAGTAGGAAAGCGCAGGAATTACAAGACTTCGTGAATCGTTTTACCGTGTAGTGAAAATCCCCCCAACCTCTCATGGACTGGGGGGATTTTTACTACTTCAGTTCCTTTATCCTGTTCTGTAAATCGTTTAAGAGCTCAATCCATAGTTCGTAATCATCTGTCTCTGCCCAAAGTTCTTGCAGTTCAGATTCTGTTTTTATTTTTTCTACGGCTGTCAGGGCTAATTGACGTAAATGAGGGGCCTGTTCTCTTTGAGCTTTTAGCCATTCAACAAGATCTTCTACTTCGCCTGCTTCATTTCGAATCTCCATACCTGGCCTTCCATTCAGAGCAGCAACAATTTCTGCTGCAGCAAGAGCCTGGGAGGCTAAATCAGCTTCAATATACTCTTCTGCGGCAGATGCCGATAGCGTTTCCTCAATGAGTCCTAGAGTAGATGACTCCAATAAATCCCCTTTCCAATCAAGGGCATCATCATTTTCAAAAAATCCTGTTCCCCAAGCACCCATACCTATTCCTCCCTAATCATTTGATTGGTACATATTCTTTTAATACCTGCAACGGATGGAGCTGCGTTTTCTTTACATCATCTATGATGGTTCTAAAGATTTCTGGGCAAAAAAGATGCTCGTCTTCCATCTGTTCCAGCTCATGAAAAGATTTCCAGACGACCTGCAAAATTTCCTGTCCGTCACAGCAAACTTCACCTTTTTCCACTTCTGCTTGGAAGTGATATCTAATCACATGCTGGTGTAATGGGCTATGGCTGCTTGGATTATAGCCTCGCCCGGCTCAAGCCTACCGCCTGGAAAGTTCCATTTTTGAAAAGTTGCTGGTTTTCCTTCTTGAACGATCAAGACACGCTCTCCCTCAACTACGGACACGCTTACTACAGTTAAAATAATGTCACTCTTCATTACATATTCTCTCCCTTTGATATCTGTTTTTATATGAAGTTTAGATGAATGCCCCCTCGTTAAAAAGGGGCTTTATCAAGGTAGATACTTATCTATTAGACCAATACTTTCGAGATTCAAGTCTAGTACACTGCTTGGATGCCCTGAATAGAATGAAGTAAAAAAGGAGGGAAAGTAGACAGATGAACAAATGCTTTCGCAAAGTGCAAATAAAGAAACGGAAACCTCCCAAGTGTGTTTTTGTATGTAAAAAGAAAGTGAAAAAGAAAGCAAAAAAGAAAGTGATAAAGAGGGTAATAAAGAAAGTGATCAAGAAAGTGATAAAAATAAAGCCTAAACCATCGAAGTGTGTTTGTGTATGTAAGCATAAAGAGAAAAAAGAAAAGCGGAAACATTGTAAATGCGTGGAAGACAAGTGTACGCATGATCTTTGGAAACAGTTGCACAAATTGATTGGCAAGGAAATTGCCGTGCTCACCACAGCAGATAACGAAGTAAGTGGTAAACTCGTTGAGGTTACGCATGGAAGTATTTCCATTTTTGAACCGCATCATGGGGCGTTAATCATCCCATTGTGCAATATAGTGCTTTATACTCATGAAGAAAGTGACAGAAGGCAGGTGAAACCGTGAGTACAAAGAAAAAAACCAAGTCAGACAGCAAGAAAAAGAAAAAGCGATGTTGTCACATTGAGACATCCTGCAGTAAAAGTCTGCGCCACAAGTTGCGTTCCTTGGAAGGTCACCAGGCAGAGATTGGTCTTGTGAATGGAAGAACATTTATTGGAACCGTTGTGCATGTGACGAAAGGAAAAGTAAAACTTGCCATCCATTGTAAAGGAAGGTTGATTTTTGTACACATCACGATATGCCATATTGACTCCGTAAAAGTAGTAAAGCATAAGCACGAAGGTACTGAAGATAAACACCTCGAAAAGGATTGCTTCGATAAACATCATAAAAAAGATTGCTTTGAAAAACATCCCAAAAAAGGGTGCTTCGAAAAACATCCCAAAAAGGATTGCTTTGAAAAACACAAAAAAGATTGCTTTGAAAAGCACCATAAAAAAGATTGCTTCGAAAAACACAAAAAAGATTGCTTCGAAAAACATGAGCAAGTAATTTGAAGAGCGCCAATAAATCGTCTTATCCTTTCTTCTATGGTCAATCATAGAGATAAGGATATTTTTTTATGTTACGGTTCTCTTCGTTTTTTGAGGATATTGTATAATATTACTGACAGCAAATGGATGGGCAGATACAAAATTTTGAATAGAAAGCAGTGAGAGTATGGAAGTAGCAAGCATTGTTCGGTATGAAGATGCAATACAGGCTGTCAAAAAGTACGGATTGTTACCTCTATCAAGCTACATATCCGATCATCCATCATTGGAGTCGTTAACGCCAAAAGAAAACTGGCATTCCGATACGGATGCTGATCCATGGAGATGGAGGGTTCGTCTGGCTGATGACAAAGAGGCTGCATACGGGAAGTTCTTCAAGAAGAAGCCTACATTTATCTCTCTTGAATTGTTTCCTTATATGCGATCCTTACGAGGTGATCAACGCTCGATACAGGAACGGTATGAAGCTGGACTTGTTTCTCGGGCTGCTTATCTAATTTATCAGGCCATAGAAGAAAAAGGCATAACCGATGCCAGAACATTGAGGGGATTGGTCGGCATGAAGGCAAAAGAAGAGAAAACCCCTTTTGAAAATGCATTGGTGGATTTGCAGGAGTCATTCGATATTGTCATTACGGGAAGTAAACCACGGAATAATCAAGAAGGACAGAATTCGGGTTGGAATAGTATGTCCTTTGACATTACGGATCGCTGGTTTGCAGGTTTCGATGATGTCAAGAAGTGGTACCCGAGAGAACAAGCAATCGAAAGGGTATTTCAGCATTTGGAGCGGAAATGTAGCCCGACGGCATTAACTCAATTTCGAAAAATACTTACATAGCCAATAAAAAACTAGAAGAAAAAGCCTTCAGTACCGTATACAGAATACGGATTCTGGAGGCTTTGTTTGGTAATCACTCAACTTTAAACCGGCCAACCATCTCATGTAAATGGGCAGCCATCCTACGTAGAGATTCGATGGAAGCAGCCATCTCTTCAATGGATGCGTATTGTTCCTGCGAAGAAGCGACAACGCCTTGTGTACTGTGGGAAGCTTCGTCGGCGATGCGTTCCATCTCGCTAATCGAGCCCGTAATGCGATCAGAATTACGTCTCATCTGTTCTCCAACCTTGTAAACCTCATCGACTTGAGTAGTTACCTGATCTACAGATGAGAGGATGCTTTCAAAGTTCTTTCCTGCCAAATGGATGACAGCAATCCCTTCTTGGACCTCTTCGTTCCCTTTGTCCATTGCGTTCATCGCTTGCTTGGTATCTGCTTGAATATGTTCAATCAATAGCTTGATTTGTTCTGTCGAGTTCTTCGATTGCTCCGCCAGTTTTCTCACTTCATCAGCAACGACGGAGAACCCTCTGCCATGTTCACCGGCACGAGCAGCCTCAATGGCGGCGTTTAACGCTAACAAATTCGTTTGGTTGGCGATATCTGTAATGATATCGACAACCTGTCCAATTTCATGGGAGCGTGACCCTAGCTGTTGAACCAGTTGGGAGGTATCTCCCACAGATTGGCGAATCGAATCAATTTGATGGATGGCCCTTTGGATAGAATGGTTTCCTTCCTGGGCTTTGTGTGTCGCTTCGTTCGTAGAATGTTTTGCTGTTTCTACTGAGGTGGCGATGGTGTGAATGTCAGAAGTGATTGAGTCGATCGTTGAAACGGTGTGTTGGGCAGACTGCAGTTGTGTGTTCGATCCAGTCGCCACTTCTTGAATCATGTTAATAATCGAGTCTGTACTTTGCATAGTTCTTTGCGAGCTGACAAAAAGATCCTCTGTCGCAGTAGATAACTGTACGGCATTCTTGGTAACCTGAGAAATCAATTCACGCAGGTTTACCATCATTTGATTGAAGGATGCAGCTAATTGTCCGATTTCATCTTTGGACAGAACGGGCAACTGGCGAGTCAGGTCGGCTTCACCTTCAGCAATTTCCTTTAGTTGACCATTCACAATTGACAATGGTCTCATAACCGTTCTCATGAACAGGTACCCGATAAACAGACCAAACAAGACTGCCAACCCGATGAAAGTGCTTAGCAGCATTGTCTGGAATTGATGACTTTGCTCCAATTGACTCTTGGCAGAATCAAACCGTACTTTCATTTCTTTTTCAAAATCACTGATGACAGGATCAAGTTTTTTGCGGGCTTCCCGTTCTTCACCGAAGTGCAATTCATCAGCACGTTGCTTGTCGCCCTTTTGATAGGATTCTACCACTTGCTGACTTGCCCGTTGGAAATCCTGTAGATTAGCTTGAATGGCCTCTACAATCTCCTTGTCTGATGGTTCAACAGTCTGGACAAGTTCAGTCAAGTAGGACTGAATATCCTCGTCTTTTTTTTGCATTTCGTTTACGAAACTGGCATCACCTTTTAATAAAAAGGCACGCTCATCATTGGATCGACCTGCCAGGCGAAATTGGATCGACTTGATGAGGAATTGCGTCCGAGAATCCTGCAACAGCATCTCGTGTGCAGAATTGCTGGATTTGCTGTTTACGATAGAATACGTACCACAAGCAAGAATAATAGAAATAAAAATACCAATTGCGATGATTATCTTGATTCTCAAACTCATTGCACTACACCCCAGATCAGTGAAAACTCGATTTTTGTCGAATTTTGATTTCTGTATTACTATACCATTATTTCTACTGATCAAAACTTTCGTTCCCAATAATTTTTGACAGTTACATCCCTTCTTTTTTACAGATCTTTTGCACATGCTGCATGAAGAGAGGTACAGCCTTTGGGGCACGATCCAGGGATGGTACAGCTAACCCGAGCGAACGATATATCGGTGGATCAAGGGAAAGTACAACTGAATGAGAAAGCTTCTGTGGTAGTGCCATTGATGGTAAGATTGTGATCCCCAACCCTTGCTGAACCATGGTCAGGATGGTGGAAGTTTCTTTCACCTCGTATTTGATTTGTGGGTCGCATGCCTTGAATATCCGGCGAATCAGTGCCTCACAACCGCCTTTGGTCAAAATGAATGATTCTCCTTGAAGCTGGTCTACCGTGATGGTCTGATAGGTAGCCAGAGGATGGGTAACAGGTACGATTACATTCATCTCGTCTTGCACAACATAGGTGGTGTCGAATTCCGGGTCCGGGAGTGTAACGAAGCCCACATCGACAGCTCCGGTGTAGATCCAATTGCGAACTTCCTGATTGGTTCCATCCAAAAAAATCAGCTCGATGCCCGGATAACTGGCTTGGAATGTTTTCATGGCATAGGGGAGTAAGTGAGCAGAAACGCTAGGGAAGCTTCCGATGCGGATCACCCCTTTGGCAAGCCCCTTGTATTCGAGCAATTCTTCGTGAATTAGCTTCGTGTGACTCATGATTTGCTGGATATGATAAAGCACTTTTTCGCCTGCGGATGTGAGTTTGATTCCTTTGCGGTCACGGACTAAAAGAGCAGCGCCCAGTTCCGACTCGAGATTCGAGATGATGTGGCTGACAGCAGATTGTGTCATTCCCAGGACATCTCCTGCTTTGGTAAAGCTGCCTTCTTTTACGACTGCGAGGAATACTTCAAATTGGACCAAGGTCATACGATCAGCCCCTCTATTTTTTCGTATAAATGAATCTACATTCTTGATGAAGTATGAGTATTTATTCATGTAACATATGAGAAACCTTCATTTGATCCCATGAATAGCCGTTGGTATGATTCGGTTAAGAGAAAGGTTGGGATATCAATGAAGACGATTGGATTAATTGGTGGAATGTGTTGGGAGTCCTCTATTGAGTATTATCGTATCATCAACGAAAAGGTTAGAGAAGTGCTCGGGGGGCATTTTTCCGCCAAGTCGGTGATGGTTTCTGTTAATTTTGAAGAGATCAAACTGCATCAATACAATGGAAAATGGGATGCAGCAACAGACATTCTCGTTCAATCCGCGCAGCAACTGGAGCAGGCGGGTGCTGATTTCGTCATGATCTGTACAAATACCATGCACAAGATGGCCGAAGAGGTACAGGCAAGCATTTCCATTCCTTTACTGCATATTGCTGATGTTACAGGCGACAAAATTGTGCAAAGCGAGAAGAAAAAAGTAGGATTGCTCGCTACCAAATTTACCATGGAGCAAGATTTTTACAAGGATCGGTTGAGAGAGAAGTTTGGCATTGACGTAATCATTCCGGATGAAGCGGATCGAGATTTCATCCATCATGTCATCTATCAGGAAATTATGATGGGAGAGCTAAAACCGGAATCCAAGGCGGAGTACAAACGCATTATTGATAAACTTGTCATGCGTGGAGCGGAAGGTATAATACTTGGATGTACAGAGATTATGCTGCTGATTGATCAATCTGATTGTAGTATACCAATATTTGATACAACGCAAATTCACGCTGAAGCAGGAGTAGAGTTTGCATTAAACAAATAAATTGTTGAAAGAAGAAGGTGCCAGATGCAGTATGTCTGGCACTTTTTTTGTGAAAATACAAGTCAGTTTAACTTTTGAAGAAATACTAATAAAAAAATATTTATCGATAAAGATAGACGATAGCTAGTTCTTTAATTGGATGAAATTTCATGTTATAGTAATTTTGTGCTTTTTGCGTGTTACATAAAGGAAGGATGGGAGAAATGACTTGGTTACGCAACCGTTCTATTAGGAAAAAAATTATTACATTAATTGTATTTAATGTTTTTTTGCTGATTGGAGTAAGTTCTTACGGTTTTTATAGTATGAACATATTGGCCGCCAACGCTGATGAGATGTACAGCGACCGTACATTGCCAATTGAGTGGTTAAGTGAAGTGCGTACCCAAATTGCTAGAAATGATGCTTACTCATTAGAAATGATGATTACTACAGATATGAGTTTCAAAGAAAAGTTAACGCAATACATAGAGGATGGAGCTGCAAAAAACAACGAATATTTGGCACTCTATGACAAAACGTACATGGTACCGAAAGAAAGAGAATTAATGGATCGGACGAAGGAGATTGCCAAAACAGTTCTCGATGAGCAAAAGAAAGTAATCGGGCTTGTAGGAGAGAACAAAAATGCCGAAGCATATTCTTATTATTTGGATAAAGTAAAAAAACCGCGTGAAGAATTAAGAAGCACGCTTGATGAACTTATCCGAATCAATTCTGAAATTGCAGATGAATTAAGTAACCACAGTAAACAAGAACTAGATCGGACACTAAACATTTCCATCGTGCTTACTTTGTTAGTAGTTTTGTTAAGCATGTTTTTTGGTATGATCATTAGCCAGGTTATCGCAAATCCAATTCGTAAATTGCGAGAGTTGATGGCAAAGGTAGAACAAGGAGACTTGTCGGTTACTGGGGACTATCATTTCAAGGATGAGATTGGGCAATTGAATCATACTTTTAACGGAATGGTAGACGGATTGCGTACGCTTGTTGAACAGGTAAAAGAAAAATCGCTCAGTCTCTCAGCCAATTCAGAACAATTGTCGGCAAGTGCAGAACAAACGTCCCGTGCTAGTGAAGAAATTGCTACGACGATTGCAAGTATTGCAGTTGGTACAGATAATCAGGTGCAAAGCATCGAATCCGGTCGCAACGTGCTGCAAGAGATCAATACGATCATAGAGAACATTGCCAAAAATGCAGAGAATGTGAATCGACAAGCACAAGATGCTGCTTTTACCGCAACTGAGGGGAATCGTTCGATACAAACTACCATTGAGCAAATGAATTCTATTATCCAAACCATGACCAGTCTTGCTAATGTAATCAAAGGACTGGGAGAGCGGTCACAACACATTGGCAGTATTGTCGAGGTAATCAGAGACATTGCAGGGCAGACCAACTTGCTTGCGCTGAATGCCGCAATTGAATCGGCACGTGCGGGTGAGCATGGACGAGGATTTGCCGTCGTAGCAGACGAAGTTCGCAAGCTGGCAGAGCAATCGACTGCATCAGCAGGCAAGATCGGTGAGTATATTCAGATTATCCAGGCCGACATTCAAAATGCAGTTTACACAATGGAGACAGGGATGGAAGAAGTAGGGGAAGGTGCAAGAGTAGTTAATGTAGCCGGTGAATCCTTCAAGCGAATCGAAAGCTCAGTAAGCGAAGTAGCAGAACAAATTCAGTATGTTTCCGTGTCATCTTCAGAAATGGTTACTAGCACACGTCTGACGAATATGATTACAGGTATCGCAGAAGTGGCTGTTTCCAATGCAGCTGGTACACAGCAGGCGTCAGCAGCGACAGAAGAGCAATTGGCTATCATGGAAGAAATCACTTCATCATCCCAAGCATTATCCAAGATGGCTGAAGAAATGCAGATACTGATTTCCCGATTTAAAGTGTAGTGCTTTGAATCGCTAGGGCAGGGGCTGACAATGGTCTCTGCCTTTATTATTTTTGAAGCCATGTTAGTATATAAAATACTTGAGCCTCACATGATGTGATGGTTTAAAGTTAATATCAGGTTGAAAATCGATGCAGTCACAGATTTAAAAAATAGAATCGAACACGGAGATGGAAAAGAACAATGAAAAAATTGATTTATATTTACGACGCTTATTGCCCTTGGTGCTATGCTTTTACACCAGTCGTACATCAGCTTTATGAGAACTATCGTGATTCTTTCGAGTTTGATGTGATAAGCGGGGGGATGATTATAGACGATCAGGTGAAATCGATTGGTGGTTGGGAAAAAAGCGAAAGCCTTAGAGTAGGCTATCAACAAATCTCAGAACGAACAGGAGTTCCATTTAGCGAAGCGTTTTTTGATCGCATCAAAGACGAAGAAATCGTGATGAATTCCGAGATTCCAGCAAGAGCGCTAGCTGTTTTTCGCGAGTTCAAAACCTCTGTATCTTCAATAGAGTTTGTTCATAAGCTCCACAATTATCTGTTTCTTGAGGGACGTAATCCTAATGATGAAGGTTTTTATCGAAATCTGGCTACTCACTTTCAGTTAGATCCTGAATTATTCATCGAAAATATGAACAAGAATTACTTTCAGCAACAAGCACGATATGATTTTGCTTTAGCGAAACAATTACAAGCCGAGACATTTCCAAGACTCTACTTACAAACATCAGATACGTATTTCTATTTACTGTCGAAAGGGTACTCTGATTATAAACAGATCGTCCAGATCATAGACAAAATTGAAGCAGCAAATTAGGTGAAAATTTGCTAGATACATTTTTTCGGTCTTGACGCTAAATGATTCGGTGGTATATTATTTGGTGGCAAACTATTTTTTAGAGGTGCTCAAATGAAGTTCGTTTTGCGTGATCTCCCCACAAGACAAGTACTTAACGAAGTAGCAACTCGCTATCCAGGCACGGACGTATCGGCTGTAGAAACCTTAATGGTATTAATGCGAACATCACGTGATATATTTACAGAAATGGAATCACGATTATCAAGCTATGGGATTTCCCAAGGAAAAGTCGCATTATTACTGCTACTGTTCAGGAATAAAGGGGATCGGCTGACCCCGTCAGAATTAGCAGATAAAGCAGGCGTTACCCGAGGCACAATTACAGGTTTGATCGACGGTCTGGAAAGAGATGGTTTGATCGAACGAAAGCATCATAGCAGTGACCGCAGGATGATTACCATTCATTTGACAGATGCTGCCTATGAATTGATCGAGCGGTTTTTGCCTACTCATTTCAAGAACGCCGAGTTGCTCATGTCAGAGCTTACCCTAGAAGAACGAGAAACGTTGATTGATTTGCTGCAAAAGACGTTAAAGGGCTTGGAAAAAGTGAAGGACCTTCCATAGGTTTTTCTTCTGTGAAATAGTTTGGCACCTTATTAATGTGCTCTATCATAAGAGGAAAATGACTTTTGCCGGAGATTCCCTAGTGATTTTGCAACCCCACTTGTTGTATATCTAACTTGTAAGTTTCGTATATGAATCACTCATTTACATTGGATTGAAATGATGACAGATAACATTAAATAGATTGAGAAAAAGTTTGTACCTTTTGGGAGGGGATAACAATATGCTAGCCATACTATCCAAGAAAAAAATCACCGCTCTATTAGCTGCAACAATGATTCTGACGACCGTTCCGGCGGTAATTGAAGCTAAAACAGCAACAGAACCCATTCACATAAGTATTAATGCAAAAGAGATCGCTTCGCCTGATGCACAGCCTTTTATTACAAATGGCCGCACGATGGTGCCGATTCGCTTGATCAGTGAAGGATTGGGTGCGAAGGTTGATTGGGATGCGACGAAGCAACTGGTGACCATTACGCAAGGTGATTCGGTTATTCACGTAACCATCCAGCAAACCAAAGCGGATGCAGGAGGCAAGGAAGTAACTCTTGATGCGCCAGCCCTCATTGCGAATGGCCGCACGTTTGTGCCGCTGCGTTTTATTGGTGAATCACTAGGGGCGAAGGTGGAGTGGAACCAGCAGGAGCGAGTAGTATCGATTGCAACTGCAAATTCTGGTGACCAAGCGACTGAACAACCAGTAGAGCAGCAGCCAGACACGACGAAACCAGACACAAGCACAAAGCCTGACACGAGTGAACAGCCTGTTGGTGACAAGCTTTCAATTGCGTTGGCAAACGAGCTTGCTTTGAAGAACAACAGCGATCTGCGAGCACTGCGGATTGATGCAGACTCTGCTGATCTCAACTCACGATTGGTGAATTCCAAAGTGAAGGATATTCCTACTGATTTCATTGATTCACTTGATATGGCACAGCAAAAGTATATCAATAAAGCAAAGGCAGAGATGGCCAAGAAGGTCAACGATCTCTTTGTGAAGGCAACGGAAAAGAAAATTATTTTAGGCGTAAAGAAAGCCTACTATGATTTGTTAAACGCAGAAGCTGATTTGCACTTGAAAAAGCAATCAATGACACGTGCCGAAACACAGTTGAAACAAGCTGATTTGGCGTTCAAGCTGGGAACCAGAGCGAAAACGGACGTCTTGCAAGCACAAGCGGCAGTAGCAGGAGCCAATGCTTCATTTGCTGCAGCGGAGAACAATTGGAAAATTGCCCAGATGAAACTGAACAGCTTTATTGGTGCTGATCTGGATAAGGAATGGATCATTACGCAAGATGCATTGAATACGGACTCGCAAAAGCTGGACCGTAAATCTGCTGTTGAACTTGCTTTGACACAACGTGCCGAAGTTCTGCAAAAGCAGGAAGAGATCAAAGTGGCTGAGTTAAACAAAGAGCTGATCAATAAATACTCATCTTTGGCAACTTATCAGGGAGAGTTGAGCATCAACGAAGTAGAGAAGTCCAAATTGAATCTGGAAGATACCAAACGGGAAATTACCATTGAGATAACCCAGGCATATCTGAATCTCACAACGGGAAAAGAAGCACTTGAGGCGAACAAAAAAGCACTGGATGCTACCAAAGAGAATTATCGACTAGTGAAGCTGCGTTTTGATAATGGATTGTCTACGATGCTTGAGACGATTCAGGCTGAAGAAGAGCTTTCCAACCGTGAAAACCAGTATCAAAGTGCTGTCTACAATTACAATTTGGCGATCATTAACTTCGAGAATGCGATTGGAAATTAATCAGTTGAAATACACGAAAAAACTCATGCTGTCATAAGCATGAGTTTTTTGGTTTCACGTCCGGCTAGGACTGGCTTTCTTCACATCTGTTCACCGTTCTTTTTGGCAGTCGCCAGTTATAATGCACACTGACAAGCCGCAGGATCACGATGATGCCAAACAGGAGGTAAAGCTGAACGGGAACGTCGCTGTTTACCCAGCCAAGCTTAATCACAAGTCCGGCAAGCATGGCCCAGACGGCATAGATCTCAGCCCGGAGTACAGTGGGTTTGCGACCAGCGAGAATGTCCCGAATAATTCCGCCACCAATACCAGTCATCATGGCAGCTACCATCACGGCACTGAGCGGATGCTGCATTTGTGTGGCGTACAGTGCGCCTTGGATCGCAAAGGCAGAGAGTCCGATGGCATCAAAGAGATTCTCCCATCGTTTCCATCTGAATATCCAGCGGCTCGGCAGCAAAAACACGATGGTCATGGCCAGAAGTGCAATTTTCAGCAAGTCACCTTGCCCCCAGATGCTTGACACTGGCAGGCCAATCAATAAGTTACGAATGATCCCACCGCCAAATGCAGTTACCAGTCCCAGCACATAGACGCCAAGAATGTCATATTCCTCTTCCATGGCAACAACGGCACCAGAGATTGCAAAGGCAATGGTTCCAATAATATTAAATACTTCCCAACTCACAGCAGTTAACCCTCTCTCTAATCCAAAACATTGATTCCGATTATAGCAGAATTTCAATGTTTCTCAACACAAAAGAGTAGTTAGCGGCCTGGCTTGTCAAGCATTTGTACCTGTTTTTTTATTGCATCAATGGTCAGGTTATTGAAGGAAGCAAATCCCATTTCTTTCAGAGCAATCGTCTTTCCGTCGAAAACGGGATAGACTCCTTGCCAGATTCCCACTAGAGAATAAAGGTCAGTGCCTGCAATTCGTTGGAGAAAACAGATATACTCGCCTTCTGCCAGTGGCCCCGGATACCGTTTGTTCAGATGGCTTGAACGATCGGGGAGTGGTTCGATTCCTTCGGTCAGCAATGTGATCAACTGGGGCGTGGTGCCTTTCATCGTTTGTAAAACATGAATCTTTTGAAGGAAATTGACAACTTTGCCGCCAGGAACTTTCGTATTGGTAGGGTACTCTTCATATGCTGTATCCGGTCGTCCATACACAATCAGTTGGGAGCGTTTAACCAGTTGCTTTTCGTTGCTTACGGCTGAGGTGTCTATCTTCAGCGAAGCGTAATCTTTTCTGGTTGCATCGACAATTGGTGTCTGAACGGATACACAAAGCACTGCCAGAAGAAACGTTATCATGATTTTTTTCAACCTTATCACTCCCGTATTTTTATCACCCCATTTACTTTTTGTCAGGATTAGACAGGTTATGTATTAACTTTTTTCGTGTAGGAAATTTTAACAACTTTTAAGTGTTAAAGTTTCCGGAGCATCGCTAAAGAAGAATTCGACTACCGCTCCGAATGGGCTACGATAAGAAGCTTTTTTTACAGAATCCGGCGATAAAGTAACTGATCACCGTAAGATCATCTTTGGTTAATTCTCTGGCTACCTTCTTGGAGAATTCATGCATGATTGCTTCCCGATCACCTTTGGTACGCAGCGTGAGCAGGGCAATTTCTCGCATTTCCGCCAATTCACTTTGGAACTGCTGCCTGGAGAGAGGCTTCCAATGTGATTCGATATACCATTCGACGTCATAACGCTCGATTTTATCAAGCAAAGCGAGGAAATTCTCAGGTACGTAGTTGCGTTCCTTGCAATAGATTTCTGAACCCAGGCAATCTCCCAAAAATAATGTCTTTTCTTCTTTTACATAAATGACAGAAGAGTCTGCTGCATGATCTCCGCCCACATGCTCGATCACACAGGTGATGCCGCCGAGATCCACTTCTACCTTGGTATCAAACAGGATGTGGGGAAGTGTGACATGGATTTGGTTGCGAATAGCAGGCTCGTATTCTTTTTTGATATAAGTGGCACAAAACTCGATTTCTGTTCCTTCCTGTACTCGCTTGTCAAGCGCTTCGTCTGTCCATTCCAACCCAACCAGTTGTGAGAGAGCAGCGTGTGTTTCTCTGTGGGCAATGGTCGGCAAGTTGATATGGTTCATCCCAAAGACGTGGTCCCAATGCCAGTGAGTAAGTGCAAGGACCTCAGGTTGGGGCAGATCAAGCGCAGCTAGTTGATCGAGCAGTAGTGACGCGTGCGCTGGCGAGTTTCCTGCATCCATGAGCAAGGTTCTGTTTTTTCCGTAAATGGCACCCAATATGGGGCGATCCACTTCGTTATTGGCAGGTAAATAGAGTATGTGATCAGTTAAGCGCTGCAATTGTGCGACGTTCATATATAGAAACCTCCTTGAAATGCAAATGATTTCCATAACTATACCACAAAATGGTCTTAGCCGTTTTCACAGACAAAAAGAAAAAGCCTGATCCATGGTGTGATCAGGCTAATTTGATTTACTCCCTATACCTCGCTAATGAAGCGTGGTTTTTTCTTTACTTCATAGCTACTGGAGCGCTGATTGCTTGAACTGCAAGAAGTTGAGCTTGACGAGCATCGTCAATGGATTTGCCAAGAGATTCAAGAGCTAATTGTGGGTTGTGGAAGCCCATGCTGCTTTCAGCAGATACGAAATCCCACTCGAATTGAGCTTTACGAATCAAGTCTTGTGCTTTTTTGATCATGTCTTTGTTATGTGCAGGGTTTTCAAGCGCTTTTTTCACTGCTTGGTGAGCATCGTGAGTCGCTTGTTGTGCTTTCAAAAGCATGTCATATGTTTTTACTTGTGTGTACAATACGCGATCTTTCAACTCATCAGTTGATTTTTCACGGTGACAAGTGCGGCAAGATGCCTCAATTGTTTCAGGTGTTTTGATCGGGCTTTGCCAGTGGTGGGAAGAGAATTTCTTCTTGTCGCCATCACGTTGGTAAGGCATGTGACAATCTGCGCAGCTTACGCCGTTTTGTCCGTGCATACCAGAAGAGAACATTTCGTAATCAGGATGCTGTGCTTTAATCATAGGAGTTTTGGAATCTGGATGCACCCAGTCTTTGAAGCCTTTTTCGTTGTAGTAAGATACGATTTCTTCAGGGTTTTTACCTTTATCCCAAGGGTTAACAACTTCTTTGGTATCAGGTTTGAAGTAGTACTCGTTGTGACACTGTGCACATACGTACGTGCGCATTTCCTGTTTTGTAGCGTGTTTCAAATCGATGTTCAAACGTGCTGCAGAATCGATGAAGTTTTTGTTTGTTACTTTTAATTCAAGCGTTTTCGCATCGTGGCAGTTTGCACAACCGATGGAGTGGGTGATTTGGTCTTTACGTTTGCTGAAAGGAACTTTAAAGAACGCAACGCCTTCTTTTTCAACGAGCAAAGGAACGTCAGGAGACTTACAGTTCCAGCAAGAAGACGGGGATTTCTCATCGATACGTTTGATGTGAGTTACGTCTTCAATCGCAAATGTGTGACCGCGATCTTCGTTATATTCTTTCGCGAATGCCATGCCTTTGAATAATTCGTTCAGAAGAGGTTGTTGGTCAACTTTTGGTACTGGTTTGGATCCAGCGAATTTGGTTTCGATTTTATCATCGTTATTTTCCATATAGCTTTGATATTGAAGCGGGAATTCTTTACCCCATACTTCTGAATCTGGTTCGCCATCTGGAATGTTTGTTTGGATTGGAGGAGCGGATGCTGTTTGATCCCCGCCGCAACCGGTTAGCGCAAGGCCAAGACCGAATACGAGAGCAAGCACAGCAAGCCATTTGTGCCTCATCTTCATATGGAACACATTCCTTTCTAACTTTCTAATTAAGTACGCTTATTGTTTTGAAGTTACAGCTGGTTCAGCTTTCTTCTCTTTTTGCAAGCGTCCCGTGTTGTGCGGCAAGTCTCGGTGACAACTGATACAACTTGTGCCAGTGTCATGACTCATTTTGGAAATTGTGCTGCTATGGCAGTCGATACAACGCTGTTGAATCACTTTTTGAGAGGATTCTTTTGCTACAAAGTCAGCAGGTAGTTTGTCATCAAACGTGTTGTGATAGATGTGGGACATACCTGATTTTGCTTTATAGACCACTTTGTTCAATGTGTCTTTTGGAACGTGACAATCTCCGCAAGACAGATTTTTGTGGGTTGATTTTGATAAAGTTGCTCCCACGTCAGCCATTACGTGGCAGCTTGTACAAAACTCCTTGGAACTGGTTGCAGCCATACCTTGATCATAGGCTACATAAACGAGTCCAAACACGAGCAGTCCAGCGATCAGATACTTATTCTTTAATGCGGTGACAAGTTTTCCAATCATGCTTCTCCCTCCTTTTCCTTAAATGTGTTTATTTCCCCACACCATGATTATAAGGGTTAGGGTCATCAGATGTTTGTGGACAGTAATTGAAGACTTTACGGCAACTTTTCAAACATTGTAATAAAAGTGATCAACCTCACATCATAGTGTCAGATGGTCACGTAAGTTGGAGGTAAAGCATTATTAACAATCTTAATAAGTTGGAAATTCGTGGAGGGGGAAAAGAAAGATGAATAAAAACAAAAAAATGTATATTGGCGGTATTGTTATAGCCATTGCGATCTTCTCTTTATTAATTGCAGCCACACCGGGAGCCAGTGGTTCAGAGGTTACAGTCAGTGAGCTAGCAGCAAACCCCTCCCAATTTAACGATCGATATGTTATGACCCAAGGAAACCTCATTGAAAAATCAATTCAATGGGATGCCGATAAAATCCAACTTGAATTCGATGTAAAGGATGAGAAAGGCAATATCCTCCATGTCACTCACAACGGTGTGAAGCCAGATAACTTCACCGATGAAATTATTGTTGTGCTCGATGGAACGATTTCCGCTGACGGTCTTTTCACAGCCGAACACGTAAAGACTCGCTGTCCTTCTAAATATGAAGGTCAAGATCCGAAAAACTACGATCCTGAAAAACATAAACAAATGAAACAACAGCTGCCCTCACAACAATCGGAGCAACCATCGAAATAAATGGGATAGAGGAGATTGAAACAACATGAACTTATTAGGACATGGAGCCATCGTCTTCGGTTTAGTCTTGGCGGTATACTCGTTCGTGGCTTCCATCATTGGAATATTCACCAAGCGTGAAACATTCTTAAAGCAAGCAAAGCTTGCAGGCTTCGGAATGTTCATCGGAACTGCGGTTGCAACCGGCGTTCTCTTGTATTTGCTTGGCACAAGCCATTTTGAAAATGAATACGTCAGCAAATACACCAATCTCGATTTGCCGATGATGTATAAGTTGTCTGCCTTATGGGCTGGTAACGCAGGATCATTGCTGTTGTGGACGGTGCTCCTGACGCTGTACACAACAATCATTTTTTACAGCAAAAAGACAAGAAATCATGCCGTTGTTCCTTATGCCGGGGCAATCATGAATGCAAACAACATTTTCTTCTTGTTTATGCTTGCCTTTATTACCAAGCCTTTCGTCGTTCTGGATACAGTGCCAGTTGACGGTTCAGGATTGAATCCATTGTTGCAAAACCCAGGGATGGTCATTCACCCTGTTACGTTATATCTCGGTTATGTAGGTATGGCAGTTCCTTTTGCTTTTGGTGTCGGTTCCTTGTTAATGAGAAACATGAATTCAGACTGGATCCAACTGACTCGTAAATGGACGTTGACTGCCTGGCTGTTCCTGACGCTAGGTAACGTTTTGGGCGGACAGTGGGCATATGTGGAGCTGGGCTGGGGCGGTTACTGGGCATGGGATGCCGTAGAGAATGCTTCCTTCATGCCGTGGTTGACAGCAACTGCTTTTTTGCACTCTGTCATGGTGCAAGAGCGCAAAAATATGCTGCGGGTGTGGAATATCGGTCTTATCACGTTCACTTATGCGTTGACCTTGTTTGGAACGTACATTGCCCGAAGTGGCGCCCTTACTTCTGTACACGCATTCCCGAATTCACCGTTGGGTAACTACTTCCTGGCGTTCATGGGAATGACGATTGTCTTCACCGTTTATGCGGTGATGAGCCGTTATCAACAATTGCAAGCGAACTCTGGACAGTTTCAGTCTTATGTGTCCAAGGAAAGCAGTTTCCTCGTGAATAACCTCTTGTTGGTAGGAGCTGCGATTGCCGTCCTGTGGGGTACAGTATTCCCGCTTACTTCTGAATTTTTGACAGGCAATAAAATTGCCCTTGATATCTCGTTCTTCAATACAGTAGAAGCACCGATTCTGGTCGGGCTTATGTTCCTGATGGCAATCTGTCCGCTGCTGGCGTGGAACAGCGCCGGGTTTAGCGAATTGCGGACGAAGTTAATTATTACCTCCATTCTGAGTCTGGTCATTGGCGCTTCGCTTTATGTGTACGGAATTCGCCAGCTGTATCCGTTATTTGCCACAATCATTGTGCTGTTTATGATTGCCAACCATTTCGTAGCGTTTGTAAGCGACGCAAAAGCAAGACAGAAATCAACAGGCGAAACGATTGCGAGAGCGCTTGGCGGTATCATTGGCAAGAACCGTCGTCGTTACGGAGGCTATTTTGTCCATTTGGGTATTGCGGTCATGGCGCTAGGCATTATTGGTTCTCACAACTTTACTCAACAAGTGATGCAGACCATCAATATCGGTGACTCGATCACGATTAAAGATTACAAGCTTACGTACGAGAATTTGAAGGAAAAACCGGTAGGAAGCAAGGATGTCGTTTTTGCGGATGTTGCTGTTGAGCAGAACGGCAAACGGATTGCTACTGTTCGACCGGAAGTCATTTTCTATACAACGTGGGAACAGCCTTCCACTGAGGTTGCCTTGCTTAGTTCCTGGGGGGAAGACTTGTACGTGGTTCTCAGCGCATGGGAACCGGACGGCAGAGCTACTTTTACTGTGAAAGTAAATCCGCTGATCAACTGGATCTGGATTGGCGGAATTATCGTTACCTTAGGTACTCTCTTTGCACTATCAACGAGGAGCAGATCGGTACAAGCGGAACCGCCTGCGAAACGTGATTCACTTGCAAGCGATTCGAATGATGATCTGGTAAAACAAATTGAGAGGGAAATTGAGCTGGAACTAAAGAAAAAGCTCAACTCATCGGAGGTAGATCCTAAGTGAGACGAATATTGTTTTGTGTTCTGACAGTCATGCTGTTGTTGCCATCCTGGATGGCAGCTGCTGCTGAAGAGGCGATTCAGTCAGAAATGTACTATTCCATTATTCGACCGATGAAGGGTGGGGTCGAAGTTGTTAATATGGTTAGTTTCCGAAATACAAGCAAAGAGATCTATACCGGCAGCGCAGACGGAAAGGTAATCAAGATTCAGCTTCCGAAGGGCGCCAAGGATGTTATGATGTTCAATGAGAAGGATACAACCGTGAAAGTCGATAAAGAATTGATCTATTCCACCCAAACGCTTTCAGCAGGTCAAATGGTTGATCTTCCCTATTCGTTTAAACTGGACGGGGGCGTATCAGGTAAGATTCCGATGACGTTTGACTATCCAGCAGGCGAAGTTCACATCATGATTCCTGATGGGCGCGGGGACATTAACCTTGAAAACTTCAAGGCTGATAAAAACAGTTACTCTTTCAATAATCAAAACTATACAGGATATACAATTAAAGGCGTAAAAGCAGGCCAGGAGCTTCTATTATCCTATCAAGCGGCAGCAAACACAGAGGCGGCTGAAGGAGGAGGCAAAATTCAAACTCCTACCGAGCAGTCAGCTTGGCTCCAATTCTATAACCAAACACCGCTTCGTACGATTGAACCACGCATCTTTATTGCCATTGTAGCGGCATTGCTGGTGATTGGCTTGTTGTATGGCTTCTCTCGCTGGCAAAAGAAACGGATGGGAGCAGCAAGAGAGAACGAAACGATTGAAACAGTGGAACAACTGCTGGCCAAGCAAACCGTTTTAATGGATAAGCTGGTTGAACTGGAGCAATCACATAAAGAACAGAAAATTTCCGATGAAGAGTTTGCCAAGAAACAAGGGGCATACAAAGATCTTCTCGTACAGGTAAAACTTCGCCTGAAGGAGCAATCCAATACTCAGTAAATGGGGAGCCACAAATTATGATTCAGGTACAATCACTTACCAAAACAGCAGGAGACAAAGTGATCTTGCGGGGTGTCACTTTTGAGATCAAGAGTGGTGAGTCTATTGCTGTCCTCGGATCAAACGGGGCGGGAAAAAGCACACTGCTCCGCATGCTTGCCCTGCTCACCAAACCGACATCAGGAGAAATTTCGCTGATGGGGTATGACACGAAACAGCATGCCAATGAACTAAAAAAGAAAATTGGCTTTGTATCTCACAGCAGTATGCTCTATGACCACTTCTCACCGATGGAAAACCTGATGTTTCACGGGAAGCTGTACGGCGTGAAGGACTGTGAAGCGAAAGCCAAGCGACTGCTCGATGAAGTTGGGATGCGAAAGTTCATACATGAACCAGTTCGCTCCTTTTCCCGGGGAATGCTGCAAAGGACGTCCATTGCGAGAGCACTGCTTCCTTCGCCAGAGATTCTCCTGCTGGATGAACCGCATACCGGTTTGGATCAACAAGCGGTTCTGACACTGAACAAGGTCATCCAGCGGCTTAAAGGGGAAGGGACAACATGTGTGATGGTAACGCATGACTTTCAACAGGCTGCATCGCTTTGCAATCGCATACTGATTATCAGTAAAGGGACAATTAGTGACGACTTCCCACTTGAAGAGCAGGATATCGGTACCTTGACCCAAAAATACGAAAAACAGGTGGCATTGAATCTATGAATCTCTGGCAGGCTGCACTAACCATTGCCCAAAAGGATTTATATACCGAATGGAAAACACGACAGGTCGTCTCTACGATGTTAATCTTCTCAGGACTAGTCATCGTAGTATTCAGTTTTGCTTTTGACCCGACGAACATGGTCGTGAAAAATGTAATACCCGGGATCATTTGGGTGCTGATCGTCTTTTCAGGCATCCTCGGACTCAATCGTTCTTTTTTATCAGAGATGAAAAATGATAACTTACAGGCGCTTATCATGGCTCCTGTTGATCCTTCCAGCATTTATGTTGGCAAGGTGTTGGCGAATCTGGTCAACCTGATCATTATTGAACTGGTTGCCGTTCCATTGGTTTTTCTCTTGTTTGACTTTCGATGGTCAGGAAATTACCTGGCGTTAATAGCGATTTTATTACTCGGCAGTATTGGTTTTATCAGTATCGGAACATTTCTTGCGGCGCTCTCTTCCCATTCACGAAGCAGTGAAATGCTGTTGCCGATCCTGTTGTTTCCTGTGGCAAGTCCGGTGCTGCTGGCTGCCGTACAGGCTACCAAGATTTTATTGACTTCTACGGAAGGTACAGCCGGCATCTGGTCGTGGATGCAGTTGATCGGTGCATACGATGTCATTATTTTTACGGCTTGCTTTCTATTATTCGAATACATCCTGGAGGTATAACCATGCAATCTAATTCGCGGTTTGGGCTTACCCAAATTCTAACGATATTATCGATACCGCTCGTGGTCATGGCCATGTACCTGGTGTTCATCTGGTCTCCCGTAGAGAAGACGATGGGTCCAGTACAAAAGATCTTTTACTTTCACGTCGGATCAGCCTGGAATGCGTTCCTCGCATTTTTTGTGGTCTGCGTGTGCAGTATCCTGTTTTTGAAAACTCGTAACCGCAAATATGACATTATCGCAGGGATATCTGCTGAGCTTGGGGTTCTGTTTACAACTATTGTATTAATTACCGGACCGATCTGGGGACGCTCTGCTTGGAATACCTGGTGGTCTTGGGAGCCACGCCTTACAACAACCTTGATCCTCTGGTTTATCTATATCGCCTATGTGATGATTCGCAAGATGGATGGAACCTGGGAGAAAAAAGCCCGTCTCGCTTCGGTGTTTGGGATTGTCGGATTCATTGATGTACCGATTGTTTATATGTCCATTCGTTGGTGGCAGACCAAATTCCACCCAGTGGTGTTTGGTGAAGGTGTGAATCAGTCTGGTGGCGGGGTTGAACCGGAAATGCTGTTCACGCTCATGTTCTGTCTGTGCACACTCACCGTTGTCTATGTTGTCTTGATGAACAAAGGAATCGCCATCGAAAAAATGAGATTGCAACTGGCCAAGTCCAAAGAAGAATCTCAAGAAAGACTTATCTCGTAAAGAGGGGGAGAAATATATGGGCTACTTATTTGCTGCTTATACAATCATTTGGTTGTTGCTCGGAGGATATATTTTGACACTAGGAAAGCGTCAACGAGATTTGCAAAAGCAGATTGACATGCTTGAAGAGTGGAACAAACAATAGCGGGGGAATAGCCAATGACTACTCGTAACTTTGTAAAGCCGCTTCTGCTGTTCATCGCTATCGGTATTGCCGTCCTAGTAGCATTCAGTACGAGAGAAAGTATGACGAGAGCAGTTCCAGGAGAAAAAGGCTTTGTTTTTGAATTAGAAGATTTGAACGGCCAGAAGCAGTCGTTGACCGACTATAAAGGAAAAGTAGTAGTACTGAACTTTTTTACGACCTGGTGTGAACCGTGTATCGAGGAAACGCCGGAACTGGAAAGATTCGAGAAATCCAAAAAAGCCACATTGCTCTTGATCAACCGTGGGGAAACCAAGGAGCAGGTAATCGCTTTCCAGAAGAAATTCAATACCACTTCTACCTATCTGTTTGACCCTGATTTTAAAGTATCCAAGCGATATCAGGTGAATGGACAGCCAGAAACTTTCATTATCGACAAGGACGGCGTCATTCGGGATCATATTATCGGGCCAACAACCAGCAAAGTCCTGCAAGAGAAAGTGGAACAATATAAATAAAACGGTCTTGATCGTACAGAAAACAGTTGTTTCAGCATCCTGCTGAGAGGGCTGTTTTTTTATTTACACACCATCCGGCATTTGCCTACGTAAGATATACCATCACTTTTCATATAAAACATCAGGGGAGTAACGCAATGTGGGATGAACAGAGTATTGTCAGCAAGGTATATATGTTTTTGCCTGTAGGAGCGGAATTGCTTGCCTCAGGGGGAGACGACGGGAGCAAGTACGTGTATGCGACGGATGTAGACGGTGATGGTGTTCCAGAAATCGTTGGTTATTACGAATGGCAGGGCGAGAATTACCTGCTTCTGCTAAAAAACAGTCCGAGCGGCTGGAAAATCGTTGTGAATGCCAAACGAAATGATAACTGGATTCAGCAAGTCAGGTATCAGTTGAGGAAAAGAACAGTAAACCTGTACCCTGCCTCTGTGAAAACGAAAGAGGGAACCTTTTGGGGATATATCAACGAAAGTGGTCAGTTTGTGATCCCTGCTCGCTTTACATCGGCAAATGATTTTCAGGATAACGGTCTGGCTATTGTCCAGGTGAAAGACCGCAGCGGGGTAATCAATCGTGCAGGGCAATTTGTGATTTTGCCAAAATACGAATCAATCACCCAATTTTCGGACGGGCGAGCAGGAGCAATTGACGACAAGGGGTTCTGGATGATCGATGAGAAAGGAACCATACTGACACAGAAACCATACAGCTACATCGGAATTTATCAGGATGGAAGAGCAGTGGCAGCAAATAATACGCCTCAAGGGAAATACCTGTACGGCTATCTTGATGGGGAAGGGAAGGAAGTGATTCCCCTTCAATTTGAAGCAGCGAATGACTTTTCTGAAGGTCAAGCCGTGGTTCAACTCAAGGCAAACGAGTATGCCCTGATTGATCGCAATGGAACCAGGCTCCGGACGTTCCCGTATGCGTCACTAAACTCTCCCAGTGAGGGGCTAATGGCTTTCAGGCCGATCAACAGTGAGCTGTATGGATATGTGGACACAGAAGGAAAAGTAGTGGTCCCGCCCAAATATTCAATGGCACTTCCCTTTGAGAATGGCAGAGCGATCGTAAATGCTTCAACCGATTTCACGGTAAACAAATTTGGACTGATTGATAAGCAAGGTACTTATTTGATCAAGCCAGAGTATAACGATATTCAAATGCTTGGAGAGGAACGGGTCGCAGTAGGCAGGGCAAAAGATAGTAAGCAGCCGTACCTCGGTTCTATCTATGCCGTTGCAGATACACAAGGACGCTTTTTGACTGATTTTATCTATCAAAATGTAATGAGTTATCAGGATGGCTATGCTTCAGCAAGTGCGAACCAAACTACGTTTTTTATTGATCGTAGCGGGAAAAAGACAGATACCCTGCCTACGTTTCAAGGAATGGGAACAGCAACGCTGGAGGGAAAACTGATAAAGACAGACATTGATCAGCGAGTGACCTACTACGATCGGAATGGTCGGATCGTATATCAGCAAAACACTGTAATCCCCTTGCAGAAGCCCTATCGGGTCATCGAGAAGAAGTACAATCCCAATCAGGATTATTTTGTCTACTACCCTCAAGTTGAAGGAATGAGTATCCAGACAGCACAGGATAAAGTAAATCGACAGCTAAGAGAGATGTCACAGATCAAGAAAATCGACAGCAATGCTCAACTGGATTACAGTTACTCAGGGGATTTTTCAGTAGAATTCTTTAAAGAACACCTGCTCGAATTACAGCTTACAGGCTACAATTTCCCCTTTGGCGCAGCACATGGCATGCCGACGATGGTGTACGCCATCATTGACTTGCAGGGCGGAAGATTTTTTCAGTTGAAGGATTTGTTCAGGCCGAACAGCAACTATGTCCAGGTATTGAGCGATATCATCGGGCAACAGATCAAAACCGACCCACAATACTCCTATGTGTTTCCTGACAGCTACAAGGGAATTCAACCGGATCAACCATTTTACGTAAAAGAAGATGCGTTGTACATCTACTTCTCCCCTTACGAAATTGCTCCTTATGCTGCAGGCTTCCCTACCTTCCGAATCCCATTTGCACAGATCATGAATATTATCAATGTGAATGGAGCGTTTTGGAAGTCATTTCACTGAGTTTGGATGAACAATCCAGACTCTTTTTTTTTCATAAGCTTTGGCTAGTTCATATTGAGTTCATAGTGATGTTGTATGATTTAGTAACATTAGAGATAAAAACAGTTTTTTACAGATAAAGGAGCGATATGGAGAATGAAACAGGGACAAAAATCGGGGGATTGGCGCCAGTTTTACCAACTGATCAGAGAAACCAATCCATCTAAGCTGTTACTGGGCATAGCACTGTTTATGAGCGTGGCGACAACGATGGTTGGTTTGGCGATTCCCCTGGTAACGAGCAATCTTGTAGACAGCTTTTCACTTGCAACCATCAGTACGACTCAAATTGTACTGATTGTTGGTGCCTTTATCGCTCAGGCGTTGGCTTTGGGGTTGTCTACCTATTTATTGAATCATGTCGGACAAAATATTGTAGCCAGTCTGAGAGACCGATTGTGGAAAAAGCTTCTTGTCTTACCGATTCCTTATTATGATAATCATCAGACAGGGGAAACGATCAGTCGGATGACGAACGATACGGCTGTGGTCAAACAACTGATTACGGATCATTTGGCGGGCTTTTTGACAGGCATTATCTCCATCATCGGGTCCGTTACTGTACTGCTGTATCTCGACTGGAAAATGACGTTGATCATGCTTGTGGCGGTTCCGGTGGCTCTTGCTATCCTCATTCCGCTTGGTCGCCAAATGCACAAGATCTCGAGAGGATTACAGGATGAAACGGCAAACTTTACGACCATTTTGAATCAGGTGCTGTCAGAGGTTCGTCTAGTCAAGGCATCCAACGCTGAAGCGAATGAGTACAGCAACGGGAAAAAGGGAATTACGAATCTGTTGCAATTTGGCTTGAAAGAAGCAAAAATCCAGGCGCTGATTGCTCCAATCATGTCATTTGTCGTCATGATGCTGCTTGTTCTTATCATCGGTTACGGTGGGATGCGTGTATCCACAGGTGCATTGACAGCAGGTGATCTGGTGGCGTTTATCCTGTATCTGATTCAAATTGTCATTCCGATGAGTCAACTAACCATGTTTTTTACACAGCTTCAGAAAGCGATGGGGGCGACCGAAAGAATCATTACCACGCTTGCCGAAAATGAGGAGGATTATGCTTCCGGGAACACTCTGGAGAATGCGAATCAGCCAATTGAAGTCGAACAGGTAACGTTTGGCTATCAATCAGGAGAAACTATTTTGAAGGACGTAAGCTTTACCGTGAAGCCGGGCAAGGTTACTGCGATTGTCGGACCGAGCGGAAGCGGAAAGACTACACTATTTTCGCTGTTGGAAAGGTATTATCAGCCACTGAGTGGTACGATCAGATTAGGAACCGAACCGATCAATGATTTTACATTGTCATCCTGGAGAAGGCAGATTGGCTATGTCTCACAGGAGAGCCCGCTGATCTCCGGTACGATCCGAGAGAACATCATCTACGGAATGGAACGGGAAATAACAGATGAAGAACTACAGCACGCTGCGGAAATGGCGTATGCCCATGAATTTATCGAGGAGCTTCCTAATCGATATGATACAGAAGTAGGGGAAAGAGGTATGAAGCTATCGGGTGGGCAACGCCAGAGAATTGCTATCGCACGGGCGTTGTTGCGGGACCCGCAAATTCTGATGCTGGATGAGGCGACGTCAAGTCTGGATAGCAAATCAGAAATTGTCGTACAAATGGCGCTGAAAAACCTGATGAAGGGACGGACGACTCTAGTAATCGCCCACCGTCTATCCACTGTTGTAGACGCAGATCAAATCTTGTTTATGGAAAAAGGATCGATTACGGGCAGTGGAACGCATGACGAACTTTATCAAACACATGCGATGTACCGTGAATTTGCCACCCAGCAATTGAGAATCAAAGAGCTTGTTTAATGAGGTGAATTAGATGACCAACATATTGATCGTGGATGACGATTCACATATTAGAGAATTGGTCAGGTTGATTTTACGCAAGGAAGGTTTTGACATCCACGAAGCAGCCGACGGGGTAGAAGCTTTAGCAATGCTAGAGGAAAAGAAAATGGATATGGTCATTTTGGATATCATGATGCCCAACATGGATGGATGGACGCTGTGCAAAGAACTAAGGAAGCTATATGATCTACCGCTGCTAATGCTCACGGCCAAAGGAGAAACGACTCAAAAAGTGAAAGGGTTCGAGCTTGGTGCAGACGACTATCTGGTTAAGCCGTTTGAGCCGCTAGAATTGGTTGCCCGAGTGAAGGCATTGCTGAAACGATACCGAATTGCCATGTCGCAGACAGTCCAAATCGGTGAGCTGTTGCTCGACCGCAAAACGTTCGAACTCTCTTACGAAGGCAAAAGCATGACACTCCCATTGAAAGAATTCGATCTGCTTTTTACATTGGCCAGCTATCCGGGCAAAACCTTTTCTCGTGAGCAATTGATTGAACAGATATGGGGCTATAACTACGAGGGAGACGAGCGAACCGTTGATGTCCATATCAAGCGACTGCGGGAACGGTTTCCCGAAGAGCAATCAACTTTCAAAATCAATACGATTCGGGGATTGGGTTATCGCTTGGAGGTTCGTTCATGAGAAAATCGCATGTCTTGCATCGCTTGAAGGGCATTGTTAGCTTGCTTACAGCAACTACTGTTTGTTTTTCAGTGGCCATTCTAGGTACTTCTTTGTTTTATGACAGTATTGGCTGGCAACCGTCCTTTTTTCTCATGCAGCTTATCAATGGACTGGTTGGATTCTTTGCATTTGGCTTCATGATGTATATCGTAGGGCGTGCTCTTCACCCACGGAGAAGGGCAGCGTTTCAGCCGATCCTGGAAGCGTTGAAGCGTATGGCAAAAGGTGATTTTGATGTGAAGCTGAACCTGCAAGTGGAAGAGAGACATCCATTCAGCGAGCTGGCCCAGAGTATAAATCATATGGCTGTAGAACTGAGCCAGATGGAGCGAATGAGGCAGGAGTTTATCTCCAATGTCTCTCATGAAATTCAGTCACCGCTCACCTCGATTAGCGGCTTTGCCCGGGCACTGCAAAATGAGGAACTCAGCGCCGAGGAACGCAACCATTACCTAGCGATTATCGAGACGGAGAGCTTGCGACTGTCCAAATTAAGCGATAACTTGCTGAAGCTGACTTCACTAGAGTCAGAGCATCATCCGTTTGAGCCGACATCTTATCGATTGGATAAACAACTGCGAAAGATTGTCCTTTCCTGTGAGCCGCAGTGGATGGAGAAAGAGTTGAAGATGGACGTTGATCTTGAAGAAGTGAACCTGATTGCCGATGAAGATTTATTAAGTCAGGTGTGGGTCAATTTGATCAGCAATTGTATTAAATTTACGCCAAACGGTGGAACGATTGGCATTCATCTGAGACTTGAAAATGATAGAGTCGTCGTACGAATTTCAGATACAGGGATTGGTATCGCTCTGGAAGATCAGGAACATATTTTTGAACGATTCTATAAAGTCGACAAATCTCGCAACCGTTTCAATGGCGGAAGTGGTCTGGGACTTGCGATTGTGAAAAAAATCGTTGAGATTCATCAGGGAAGCATAAGTGTGCAAAGCAAGCCTGGAAAGGGTGCGACATTTACTGTTACGCTGCCATTTGAACCGGGCAGTAGTAAAGAATCATAAAATCAGCCGGACGGTATCAAGGGGGAGAAACCTTTTTTGGATTTACCGAAATTTGCTATTGATTTATTTTGCTTGTCCATGTTATATTGTAATTCCGTGATCGATATTGTGCCGGTGTAGCTCAATTGGTAGAGCACCTGACTTGTAATCAGGGGGTTGTGGGTTCAAGTCCTATCGCCGGCATACTTCCAAAAAAGTAGTAAGGTTTTGTTGCGGGTCCCCGAAAAGTATTCGGTGAAAGCTGCAACGGACTTCTTCACTTTTTGGGGTGTATTTACAGGGACCCCGGAATAGATAACACATTTTGGGGTTACATCATCGGGGGAGATAGCGAAGTGGCTAAACGCGGCAGACTGTAAATCTGCTCCCTCTGGGTTCGGCGGTTCGAATCCGTCTCTCCCCACCATTTCATAGTTTGAGAGCCATTAGCTCAGTTGGTAGAGCATCTGACTTTTAATCAGAGGGTCGAAGGTTCGAGTCCTTCATGGCTCACCATTTTACCCCAAAAAGTGACGTATGCCTTCGCTGCATACACCGATTACTTTTCGGGGACCCGGGAACATTCAAAACATGCGGGTGTAGTTCAATGGTAGAACTCCAGCCTTCCAAGCTGGTCGCGTGGGTTCGATTCCCATCACCCGCTCCATAATGTTACTTTTTATTGCGGAGAGATACCGAAGTGGTCATAACGGGGCGGTCTTGAAAACCGTTAGGCGGCAACGTCACGGGGGTTCGAATCCCTCTCTCTCCGCCACTTTATTTTCATCGTTACATTGTTTTTGCGGTCGTGGTGGAATTGGCAGACACACCATCTTGAGGGGGTGGCGGGGCGACCCGTGCGAGTTCGAGTCTCGCCGACCGCACCATAATGACACTTTCAAATACGTCTACATAAATAGCACCAAGATTCTTTTAAAGAAGAGTCTTGGTGTTTTTGTGTTTCTATCTTAGAAGATTTTCTGTCTTGACTGGTCTTCCTTCAATATTTCAACCGCTTCTCTAAAGCGTTGAGAGTGGACAACCTCGCGTTCTCTCAGGAATTTCAACCCATCCTGGAGATCAACATCATCGGTCATATCAATCAGCCACTGATATGTTGCACGTGCTTTTTCCTCTGCTGCAATATCTTCGTACAAATCGGCGATCGGATCTCCCTTTGCCTGAATGTAGGCCGCCGTCCATGGCACACCGGAAGCATTTTGATAGAAGAGAGCATTGTCATGCGCTACATAGTGGTCACCGAGACCGGCTGCTCTCATTTGCTCAGGAGTAGCATCCTTGGTCAGTTTATACACCATCGTGGCAATCATTTCGAGATGGGCAAATTCTTCCGTCCCGATGTCGGTCAAAAGGCCGATTACCTTGTCAGGGATGGAATACCGTTGATTCAAGTAACGCAGGGCAGCAGCAAGCTCTCCATCTGCTCCACCGTATTGTTCTAACAGAAGCTTAGCCATATAAGGGTCACATTTGCTTACTCGAACAGGATACTGTAATTTTTTTTCGTATATCCACACGATCGAAATCCTCCTTTATCTTTTAGAGCGAATATCGACGAAAGTTAGACCTGCCAGGGCCAAGGTGTGTCAGTCCACTGCCAGGGAAATTGTGAGTAGCTGTGGCCGAAGTTCATCAATGGTCCATAGTGTGATTCAAACTCTTGTGCTACTTTCCAGCGCTCCTGTGTGAACTGATTGTATTGATTCAATGCATTCGGATCGTTTTTATGTGTATCTAGATACAGATTCAGCTCGACTAGTACGAAGTCCAATGCTTGCAGTTGTTCCAGCAGTTGATAGTACCGTTGATCGACCTCACGATGTTCGTTCATTTGTGTTCCCCCCATTCACGGCCCTCAAATCTTCCTTCATACGGGCTGTAGAGAACAGGCCAAAGTACCCCGAGCTTTAGTGCTTCCATCGGAGAGAATTGGGGTAAATCCGGTTGTTGAAAGCCTAAATACAGATTGGGAGGGGTTGAGTACCATTTCACACGGATCGGTGGGCAAGGATCGAACGGACCTCGATAGGGAACCCAAGCTTTGTATTGAGAGTTCAACGATTTTCCTCCTTTTTTATATATGGTTATTTGTCTATGCACTAGCAAATTACGCCGTGTCGACTGGTTTGGTGTATAGTCAAACGCCTATTTCCTGCAAAAACAAAAACAGATAAATAATTGAATATTCAGATTTAGTTGGTATATAATGTAAAAAAGACACATATGTCTCTTTTTTAATAGAGAGAGATACATGGTTTGAAAGGGGGATACTCTCATGCGCAAGGGTGAAAGAACCAGACACATGATATTACAAAAAGCATCTGCCCTGTTCAACCAAAAGGGGTACGTAGCGTCGTCAATGGTCGATGTCATGAACGAAACGGGTCTGGAGCGAGGGGGCTTGTACAATCACTTTACCAGCAAGGACGAATTAGCTGTTAAGGCATTTGATCATGCAGTGGAAGCGATCATTGCCATCTTTCAAGAGGCATTGTCCCAGGAAAAGAACGCCATCAACCGCCTGATCAGAGTATTGAGAGTGTTTAGTAGCCTTTATAACAACAAGCCGATTCCAGGAGGATGCCCCATTATGAATGTGGCAATCGAAACCGATACGGTACACCCTGAATTGAAAGAAAAAGCAAGAACAGCGATGGAAGCCCTTAGACAAACCATCAGCAGCGTGATAACCAAAGGGATCGAACGGGGGGAAGTGAACCCGGACGTTCAACCAGATGCAATGGCAACCATCTTGATTTCTTCTCTGGAAGGGGCGCTCATGCTTAGTCGGCTTTATGAAGACCAGACGTATATGGAGCAAATGATTACTTATCTGGAAGGCTTTATTCTTACTAAACAGACGTTATCGTCGGAAAATAGGAGGGTGAATTGATAATGAAACAAGTGGAAGAGATGATGAAAAACACCATAATGGAACAGCTCGGGATTGAAGCGGTCGAGTTAACACCGGAACGCGTTGTAATGAAAATGCCAGTGACACCCAAGGTTCACCAACCGTTTGGCTTTTTACATGGAGGGGCCTCTGTTGTGTTGGCAGAGACGGCTGCCAGCTTCGGTTCATTTATCAACCTGCCACCTGACCGCAAAGTCGTGCTTGGCTTGGAGATTAATGCGAATCACATCCGTTCCAAGCGTGATGGAGTTGTGTTTGCTCATGCTACTCCTGTCCATATCGGGTCTTCTACGATGGTGTGGGATATTCGCATTGTTGATGAACAGGATCAACTCGTATGTATTTCTCGTTGTACGGTAGCGGTGCCAAGCGAAAGAAAGAATGGATAGATCGAGGGGAGTAAAGGAGAGGATGTTCATGTGGAATCGTTTTGTTGCCATCGGTGACAGCGTGACAAAAGGTATCGGTGATGAAGTGAACAACATCCCGTGCAGAAGCTGGGCGGATCATCTAGCCTTGGAATGGCAAAACAAAAATACTTCCTTCTATTATGAGAATCTAGCGATTAGAGGATTAACTGCTGCCGAAGTGCGAGAGACGCAACTGGAGAAAGCTGTCTCTTTGCAACCTGATATTGTCTCAGTTGTGGCAGGTGGCAACGATGTGTTGAAAAGTGTATGGAATCCAACGATCTTTGAACGGGAGTTCACGTTTATGTTGGAGAGGTTGTCACAGACAGGAGCAACAATCATTTCATCTACGGTACCAGATTTCCCTGTGTTGCGTAAATTGCCCGATCAAAAAGCTGAGCAAGTTCGTATACAATTGCAGGAACTGAATGAACTGATTCGAAAAAGCTGTGAAAAGTATACGATATTGTGCAGCGATATTTGGCGTGCCCCGTTCACGATGGATCACTCTGGATGGAGTGAGGACGGTATCCATCCCAATTCAATTGGTTATATGCAGCTTGCTCAATTTATAAAAGAAGATTTGCTGAATAAAATTAGAAGGTAAAATTATCTGGAACTAATTATTTCCAGAATAATTAGTTCCAGAGACTCTCTTCAGCAAGCAGTTCCACCTTTTTCATAGGAGAAACATGTAGGACTATGTAATCAAATGAACGTTTGGAAATATTTGCGGGCTTATCTCCCCTCCGACTTGGCAGTAGTATGGAAACAGACCCAGAAAAATGGGAACATCACAGTCAGGAGGAAAGAAGATGACGAAAAGAGATTGGTTAAAAAAGTCAACAATGGCCGTCATGCTAAGTACGACACTGCTGATGTTGGCTGATAGTGGACAAGCTTTTGCTGCACAATTGGACAACGCAACGATGGTAAACCAAGCATATAGTTTGGTGGGCAAGCCATATAAAAGCGATGGAAATGGACCTTCATCCTTTGACTCCGCAGGGTTTGTAGCTTATGTATTGAAACTGCAAGGGGTAAAAGTTGATGACACGATCAGTGCACTCAAAAAGGTAGGTACATCTGTTTCAAAGAGCAACCTACAGCCTGGAGATATTGTAGTCTTTGATTCAACCTCTACTTATGTTGGAATCTTTGTTGGTAATGGCAAATTCCTCTATGCTTCCAAAAGCAAAGGGGGAGTGATTGAGCAGAGTTTTGCCAACGCTGAAAAGTATCTGGTTACTGCTCGTCGTGTGTCTGTTGAGGCGCCAACAACACCAACAAATCCGACTACTCCAACAGTTCCACAAGTACCGAATACTTCCGCACTTGGACAAAAGGTAATCGATGCAGGAATGAAATACTTAGGCACTCCATATCAATATGCATCCAGCCGTTCCACGAAAACAACAATGGACTGCTCCGAGTTCGTCATGTGGGCCTATCTGGAAGGGGCAAAAATCAATCTCGGTCGAGGCGGAGCCACTTCTCACTTTAACTATGTAAAAGAACATGGAACCTATTTCTACGATAAGGACAAGCTGAAACCAGGCGACATCGTATGGTTCATGAAATATAAAGGCTGGAGAGAATCTGATTATAAAGGAATCAATACATCCGTACAGCCAATTCAACATAATGGAATCTACCTCGGCAACAATCAAATTCTTCATACGTTTGGAGCAGGCGGTGTGAAGATTACGAAGTTCGAGGGTACACATTGGGGCTATCGCTTTATTAAAGGCGGACGTCCTTACTAATCACTCTATGAAGCAAAAGCAAAACGGCAATCAGTTCAAACTGGTTGCCGTTTTTTCTTGTCTAGCCTTATCTGTGTACAAAGATTCCGGGAAGGCAAATATAGATAGTAAAAGGAGGTGAAGGAGAAATGGCGGAAGTAAAAGTTTTGGATAACGGTCCATTGCTGGTTACGGGGGTAACACTTTTGGATGGTGAAGGGAAGCCTCTTGATAGCAAAGAGCAGATCTATCTCTGTCGATGCGGACTGTCCAGCAACAAACCTTTCTGTAATGGCGCTCACAAAGGAAAGTTTGAGAGTACGGTGCGTAGTTAGAAAGTGCTCCCTCGCAAAAAACAGGCGATTCTCTCCGTAAAAAGAGAACTCGCCTGCTTTTTTAAGTGACAAATATCTCGACGTTTGTCATAAAAGTAGATGCGCCCGCTTGAGGGCAAAACGGTCATGACCGTCTTATTGCCCAATAATAATTCGCTCTTTAGGGTATTTGTACCGAACTGTCTGGTCATCTCGTTTCAAGAGCAACAACAGGTTGATAATTCCGATCCGCCCAATCACCATCATGATGACCAGGATCAATTTTCCCCAAACGCCTAACTCCTGAGTGATTCCCATGGAGAGACCCGTGGTACCGAATGCAGAACAAACCTCGAACAGAATGTGATGGAAAGGCAAGTCTTCCATCCAGACCAGGAGCATGGCAGCCGTGAAAACTAAACAGATAGCGACGAAGAAAACGACAAATGAGCGCATGATGTCATCTTCCACCAGCTCCCTGCCAAATACCTTCACCTGTTTATGTCCACGCATGTTGGAGAAGACAGTAGCGATCAGAACAAAAAATGTAGTAGTCCGTATGCCACCGCCTACACTGCTGGGAGATGCTCCGATGAACATCATGGCAGATAGCATGATAGCAGATGGGAGTGAGAGAAGGCTAATATCCATTGTTGCCAGACCGCCACTTCGTGAAGATACGGATTGAAAAAGTGAATAGAAGAGCGACTCGTGCCAGCTTTTATCCTGCAAAAATGCATCGCGTTCAAAAATAAACAGGAAGATCGCACCGATTGCAACGAGCGAAAAGAACGTAAGAGTCGTAATCTTGGTAAACAAGGAAAAGGTAAACCGTTGTTTTCGACGTCGACTGTCCAGGTAATTATTCACTTCAATAAGCACAGGAAAACCAATGGCTCCACAAATGATCAGGGTCATGTTGATGATTTGAAAGAAGTAGTCATGAGCAAAATTGTGAAGTGAATTGCCATAGAGATCAAAACCTGCGTTGGTAAAGGCACTGATTGAGATAAAATATCCGTGGTAAAAGGCTGTATTCCATTCCTCATGATAGCCTGCCCACAAGAGATAGCTGCCGAGCAGCAGTGTTCCGATCATTTCGATAAAAAGGGTGAGCATCAGGATATTCCGCATCAGTTCAACCAAACCAGCCAGTGTAGGGCGGTTGTGGTCAGTGGCAATCCATTTTCGCTGCTCCAGCCCAATTTGCCAACCTAGCATCATCCAGAGGAACGTACCCATGGTCATGATCCCGATTCCTCCCACCTGGAAGAGAAGGGTCAGCAAGATGATTCCATACTGATTGAACACTTCGTGAATCGTGATAACCGAAAGTCCTGTAACACTTATGGCACTCGATGCAGTAAACAGTGCATCAATAAATGATAGAGAAACGCCGGGATTGTGAAATATCGGCAGCATGAGCAAAAGGGCAGAAAGGAGCACTGTGCTGACGTAAAAAAACACAATGATCTGAACAGAACTAAAGCGATACTTCTTATGTGACAGTAACAAGCAAACTGCCTCCTAGCAAAACACATGATACGTGTTATGATACCGAAAAGAAGGGGAACAAGCAAAGGAATCCTTCACATTCATTGGAAAATAGAAAGCCACCCGATCAGGTACGGGTGGCATGGCTCGCTCCCTTTTGGCATGAGGTATCAGCGGGTATTATTGACAATAGGATCGAATGCTATGGTTATCCGGTAAAAGTGATATCAATTTGTATGATTTCAGAACGGCTGCCCAGTCGCAGCGGAGGGCCCCAAGTTCCAAATCCAGAGGATACGATAGCATGGAGCTGCTCTTTTTGCAAATATCCCCAATCCAGTTCAAAAATACGTCTGGTGATCAAGTGATTCGGCACGATTTGACCCCGGTGGGTATGCCCCGAAAGCATCAGATCAACACCATGCAAGGCAGCCTGTTTCAGTTCATACGGTTGATGATCCATGACAAAGATAGGATGAGCAGGATCGACACCAGCTACTAGCTGTTCCAAGGATTGCCGTTGCCGTGCAGCTCGATCTTTTCTTCCGATCAGAGTGATGCTGTCTGCAAGGGTAACGATCTCATCCATGAGTACCCTGATGTTAATGGCTGTCATTTCTTTGACATACTCAGGGATTTTCTTGCCGATATACTCATGATTGCCCAAAACAGCATACACACCGAGGGGAGCTTGCAGATGTTTCATCACTTCTCCCATGTTTTTTCGGATAAAGGGTTCAATATCATCATCAATGACATCGCCAGGCAATAGAATCAGATCGGGCCCGAGCGCATTGATTTGTGTCACCAAACGGTGCAGGTGAACGTTGCCTACCAATGTGCCTAAGTGAAGATCAGATGCCATGCCGATGCGAAGGGAACGGTATTTCCCCGCAGGCTTCGGTATGCTGATCTGATAAGTACGAACGATTGGACTCCAAGCATTCCAGGAACCGAGAAGAAAGGCGAATATGAAAATAGCCAGGACAACAGCGCCAGTCCAGAAAACGGCTGATTCTAACGGGATTCCGACCGCGCTAGCCAAGAGTACGGACAAGTCAGCGAGAGGCAGGAGGATGAGCGCAAACTGGACGGCAGCAAACCAGTACGAACCGATGACTTTGAAAATAGACAACCGATAGTTGACTCGCCCGAGAAAATACGAATAAGCCAATATCGCCATAATAACGGAATAATAGCCTGCATGTACGTCAACCAGCGTACGTAGCCAAACATATCCGTTCCAACCGATAAAGAACACAATCAGGCTATAAATCAGTAAAACCCCTGTTAGTACTGCCCAGACACGTGGTTTCATTTTTACACCTCTTTACATTAAAAAAGAGAAGGAGAGTATTCTTCTTTCCTTCTCTTACGCAGGATACGATTTTGAGTTTCATTAACCACTTAAGATATGCGCAAATCACCAATGACATTATCGACAAGATAGGGAATATCCAAAAGGATGATCATCCGTTCTTCCAGTTTGGCGATCCCATAAATAAATGCAGATTGGAACAGGGATGGCTTCTGAATGGCCGAACTGGGAATATCAATGATGTCTGTTGCTGCATCGACTACGAAGCCGATTACTTGAGTGTCAACTTGGACTATGATCAAACGGGTTGAGTCGGTGAGTATGGCCTCATTTCCAGTCAGCACTTTTTTCAGGTCGACGATCGGGATGATGTTGCCTCTCAAATCAATTACGCCTAGCAAGTACTTGTTTTGTTTGGGAACTGCAGTTATTTGTTGGGAACGTTCGATAGATACAACTTCTAGTACGGAAATAGCGTATTCTTCACTCTCAATGCGGAAGATGACTTCTTTTTGGCTAGTGATCAATTTACTCATTTGACTCACCCAATTTCTTGAATTAACATCAATATTTTGAATTTAATAATAACAAGAAAACAGAGGATAAACTAGGTGGTCAATCACATTTTTCGTAGATTTCAGCACATCGGAAAAGCTGGTTCTCTTGCAGTTTTTTGCTTGTTTGTTAGTATATTGAGCAAGAGATCAGTCGGAAAGGGAGTTGATTGATATGAGGCTGTTGTCCATTGAGCCTACACCAAGCCCGAATGCGATGAAGCTGAACCTGGACAGAAAGCTGCCCGTGGGTGCTCAGCATGAATATACCAAAGCCAATAGTAATCAAGCACCAGCAGAAATCCAAAAGCTGCTGGATATTCAGGGAGTAACAAGTGTTTTCCACACTGCTGATTTTCTCTCGCTGGAACGAAAGCCAAATGCTGATTGGCAATCCATCCTGACTCAAGTACGAGCAATTCTTGAGGGTTCCGCACAATCGGGAGCAGAGGCACCCCCGGAAGAAGTGACCTCGTTTGGAGAAGTACATGTTTTTATACAAATGTTTCGCGAGATTCCATGGCAGGTAAAGGTAACCTCTCCTACCGAACATGTGAGGATTGCGCTTTCGGATCGATTTAGTGAGGCTGCGACGAAGGCAAGCTCGGTTTCAACGAACCTGATTCTCGAACGAAAATGGATCGAGCAAGGTGTCAGGTACGGAGAAGTCAAGGAGATTGCAGAGGAAGTCGCTCAAGAAATTGAAGCAGCTTATGATCAGGAGCGGTTACATGCGCTAGTGGAGGCAGCATTGCAATCGGGTGAAGCGCCAGTTCCTCAAGCAGCAGAGAAAAAAGCCAGACCTGTCGTAACCCTGGAGATGTTCGATCAACCGGATTGGCAAAAACGATACGCACTGCTGGAGCAGATGGAACCTACCGAGGAGCAAATTCCTGTTCTCGCCAAGGCATTGGAGGATTCCAAGCAATCCATCCGCCGGTTGGCAACGGTCTTGTTTGGCATGATCGGTGGGAAAACTGTTTTGCCTTATTTATACCGTGCACTAAAGGATCAATCGGTCTCTGTGCGTCGTACCGCGGGGGATACCTTATCCGATCTGGGTGATCCGGAAGCAATCGGAGCAATGGCAGACGCCTTGAAAGACCCAAATAAGCTCGTACGATGGCGGGCGGCTCGCTTTCTATATGAAATAGGGGATGAGTCTTCCTTGGCAGCTTTGCGTGAGGCACAGGATGATCCGGAATTTGAGGTTAGGCTGCAAATTAAAATGGCATTGGAGCGTATCGAAAGCGGCGAGGCTGCAAGCGGAACAGTTTGGCAGCAGATGACACGACGCAACGACTAAAGAAATAGGAAATTGGATCGTTTCGGGTGAGGGGGATGAAGCATGGATAAAGAACTGTTGCTAGATACTTTTACAAGAGAGCAGCGGATTCACATTGAGTATTCAAATTTCAAGCGAGAAGAGCTGGATGGTATTGTTCGCCATGTTTCACAGACAGAGGAACAGGGATTTGTCATGTATTCAAGGTTAACGGAAGAAAACGCAGATGATGAAATCAAAAAGCAGGTAGAATACTTTCGCAAGATCGGACAATCGTTTGAATGGAAGATGTATGACTACGACCAGCCCCATGATCTGAAAGCTAGACTGGAAGCACACGGGTTTGACATCGGAGAGGCGGAAGCTCTGATGGTGATAGATATGACTGATAGCCATCCGATCCTTCGTGCAGCTATTCCGGGGGATATTCGCCAAATCGCTTCAGACGAAGAGATCGACCAAGTGATGGCAATGGAGGACAAGGTGTGGGGAACTTCTCATACGGAATTGGGAGAGCGGTTGAAGCGTGATCTGGCTCAAGATCCCGAGAATTTGTTTATTTTTGCCGCATACGAAGGCGACAAGGTAGTCAGTGCAGCCTGGATGTACTTGCATGAGGGAACATCATTCGGCAGTCTGTGGGGAGGATCAACAGTAGCAGAATATCGGCAAAAAGGCTACTACCAAGGACTGATTACGGCAAGAGCAAAGGTGGCAATCGATCGAGGCTACCGCTTCCTGATGGTAGACGCCAGCCCAATGAGCCGACCGATATTGGAGAAGAGAGGATTCCAGTGCCTGGCATACTCTTACCCATGTGTTTACTCCATAGGTTAAGTAAACCCATCCGATACAAAACAAAGGTCAGCCCATCAAGGGTTGACCTTTGTCCATGTATTCCCGTTATCAGAGGAAAGCAAGATCGAATTGCTGTTTGTTACAAGAATCAGTTCTTTCCCATTTTGCGGATTGATGGCCATGTGCTGCACCACGTCTTCTCCCAGCTTCGGAATCGTAATTTCTCTCTCCGCTCCGCCATTCATCAGGTCAATCTCAAAGACCGTAACCCCTTGTTCTTTGTTCTTCCCTGCAACCAATATCCGATTTCCATTTGGCTCAAACAGTACTGAAGTGATTGGAAAAGGATTCGTAATCATGTCGAAGGATTCTCCCGTGCTGTCAGACAAGTACAAGCCTTGATCCGTACCGACCAGTAGGATTGCCTTGTCCGTTGGATGAACGGCGATGCTCGTAGGTGTCCCTTGGAGACCGGATGCGTTTGCTTTTGTCCATGACTTCGCATCGTCACTGCTTATAAACAGCCCGACGTCCATAGAGGATCTCGGTTTGTCGTTAAATACAACAATCGTGTGGCTGCTATAACCAACGCCGATGACCTGAAAACTCGGCTCTCCGGCAAATCCCAACGGTTGCAACGTCTTGCCTTCGTCCGTGCTTTTGACCAGCCCAAGAGCTGATGTCTGACCCGTCTGTGGTGCTGCTTGTCCACTGCTGTAGAAGCCGATGTCTACCGGGGAATAGCCGATGAAGTTGTGTTTAGGGAGATCTGGAATGCTCCAGCTTCGATTTTCATAGATCCTGAATCCGTCGGCAGTAGGGATGATCAGGCGCTTGCCATCCTGACTGTATCCAACACCGTTTATGTCGGCAAAAGTAACCTCATTCGTGTAATTTTTGCCTGTGAAATAGAAGTATCCTGCAAGCAGCGCAACAGCGACAATAACAATAGAAATAGTGATGGAAATTGCAGATTTTGACATTAAAAGCCCCCAGCTATTAGTGAGATTGATTTGTGATTAGTTTACTAAATATTGCGAACAAAAAACAATAAATCAGTGTGTAGGAAATTCAGATAATCCACAAAAAATTACAGTAAATATATTGACGACAGCAAATACGTTAATGTATGATACTTACATAATGTAAGTAATCGTAAAAACGAAAGGATTGGTTATGATGTCAAAAGATTTTTTAACTGCCATTGAAAAAAGACGCACTTATTATGGAATTAGCAAAGATCCTGTTATTTCAGATTCTAAAATTATTGAAATCGTTAATCATGCTGTTCAACATACACCTTCATCCTTTAACTCTCAAAGTGCAAGAGTAGTTGTTTTGTTGGGAGAGCAACATGACAAGCTCTGGAATTATACAAAAGAACAATTGCGCAAAATCGTGCCTGCCGAGCAGTTCCCAGCTACTGAACAACGTATTGAATCATTCCAGAGTGGATACGGTTCCGTATTGTACTTTGAGGACCAGGCAGTGGTTGAACAACTTCAGGAGCAATTTGCTCTCTATGCAGACAATTTTCCAATCTGGTCCAACCAATCTTCAGGTATGCTTCAACTCGTGATCTGGACAGCATTGGAGGCAGAAGGCCTTGGTGCATCCTTACAACACTACAATCCATTAATTGACGAAGATGTACGCAACGAGTGGAATGTCCCTGCTACTTGGAAATTAATTGCCCAAATGCCATTTGGCAAACCGACAGCAGAACCAGGCGAAAAAACATTCCAACCTTTGGCAGATCGTGTGAAAGTATTTAAATAATTGAATGTTGATTTCGGGTCAAGAGAGAAGAGTCAGCCTATGAATAGGTTGGCTCTTTTTTTAATTGATTGGAATGGTTATATGAGTTGACAAAATCGAAAAAAGAGCATAAATTAGTTTTATAAAATTAAATTGTGCACAATTGATTATAAAACCCAAGGAGGAAACACATATGTCCATTTATGATTTCACTGTTCAAACCATTACAGGAGAAGAGAAATCGCTGGCAGAATACAAAGGGAAAATCGCTTTGATCGTGAATACGGCAAGCGGTTGTGGCTTGACCCCGCACTACAAAGGACTGCAACATATCTATGATACCTACCAAAATGAAGGTGTTGTTGTACTAGGTTTCCCCAGCAACCAATTCATGAATCAGGAACCGGGAACCAATGAAGAAATTAAAAGCTTTTGTGAGCTGAACTATCAGGTATCGTTCCCGCTTTTTGCGAAAATTGATGTTAAAGGTGAACACGCACCTCCTCTTTTTACGTATCTGGTGGAGAACGTGCCTGCCCCATTCTACAAAGGTGAGATTGAGTGGAATTTTGTGAAGTTCCTCGTGAATGCAGAAGGAAACGTCGTCAAGCAATATGCAGCCCGTACGGAACCTGCCGATATTGAAGTGGATATACAGAAGCTGCTGGCTGGAGAATCCCTATAATGAACAAGGATGAGTTGCTCAAGCTAGACAATCAGCTTTGCTTTGCGGTCTACGCCTGCTCTCGGGAAATTACCAGTTTGTATCGACCGTACCTGGATCAGCTGGGAATTACCTATCCGCAATACCTTGCCCTCCTTGTGTTATGGGATGTGCAAGAATGCAGCGTCAAAGAACTTGGCGACCGCCTGTATCTTGATTCAGGTACGTTGACACCAATGTTGAAGCGAATGGAGGCTGCTGATCTGATCAAGCGCCAGCGTTCTGTGGATGACGAACGAAAAGTGAATGTACGGCTGACAGAGAACGGGAAGGCACTAAAAGAAGAAGCCTATTGCATCCCGGAAGTGTTATTTGCGAAAAGTGGTGTAACCCCAACTGAATTCCAAAGCCTGCTTGCTCAGTTCAACGGCTTGCTCCATAAAATCAATCAGGTAAAGCTGCAAAGCTAGCAGTCAGACAAGTTGTCAAAGCTCCTCTTGTGATCAAAGCAAGGGGGGCTTTTTATGTTGAGATCAGAAGCTATGCAAAGCTGGCTGAATTCGAATAGCTGTTTCTCCACAGGGCAAAATAATTACACGTCAAAAAGGCAAAAAAAAGGAGCAACTTATAAATGAAAGCCGTCACCTATCAAGGAATCAAGGATATTCAGGTAAAAGAGGTACATGACCCCAAGATCGAAAAACCGGATGATATCATTGTACGGATAACCACTTCAGCCATTTGCGGCTCAGACTTGCATCTCATTCATGGAATGATTCCCAATCTGCCTGAAGACTACATTATTGGCCATGAACCAATGGGAGTTGTGGAGGAAGCAGGCCCGGAAGTAACCAGGCTGAAAAAAGGAGACCGGGTGATTGTTCCTTTTAACGTGGCCTGTGGTGTATGTATATATTGCAAGACGCAATTGACAAGTCAATGTGACAATTCGAATCCACACGGCCAAATGGGTGGTTTTTTTGGTTATTCTGAAACGGCTGGAGGCTATGCGGGTGGACAAGCCGAATATATGCGAGTACCCTATGGCAATTTTACGCCCTTCCGCATACCCGAGAACTGTGAAGTGGAAGATGAGAAACTGGTACTGCTAGGAGATGCTTTGTCTACTGCCTATTGGAGCGTGGATTCTGCTGGAGTGAAGGAGGGGGACACTGTTATCGTCCTTGGATGCGGTCCTGTTGGTCTGCTCACTCAGAAGTTTGCATGGCTAAAGGGAGCCAAGCGGGTGATAGCGGTAGATTATATCGATTACCGACTGGAGCATGCCAAGCGACATAATCACGTGGAAACCATCAATTTCGAGGATGACGAAAACATCGGTAATAACCTCAAAGAGATGACGCAGGGTGGGGCCGACGTCGTTATTGATTGTGTGGGTATGGATGGCAAAATGACAACCATTGAAATGATCGCCACAGGTCTTAAATTGCAAGGAGGTGCGATGGGAGCTGTTGTTATGGCGTCTCAGGCTGTACGAAAAGGGGGAACCGTCCAATTAACCGGAGTGTACGGCTTGAGGTATAACGCCTTTCCGCTCGGTGACTTCTTCGCACGAAACATTACCTTGCGAATGGGGCAAGCGCCGGTCATTCCCTACATACCCTACCTTTACAATTTGGTTGCCGATAGAAAGATAGACCCTGGAGATATCATCACGCACATTTTGCCGCTGGATCAGGCAAAACACGGCTATCATGTGTTTGATAATAAATCAGAAGGGTGCATAAAAGTCCTTCTGAAGCCTTGAATCAGGCATTGAAGTGAATAACCCTCTATTCAGACATAGAGGGTCTTTTGCCTGTTTGCCCGCTGACACCAAAATGTCCTGAGTCTGATCTTGTTCGGACTTAGGTTATTTGGTAAATTAAACGAAACTGACCAAAACGGTTCTATTCGGAAAAATAGGATGATTCGTAGCGAAAGGGTATGATTCTATGAGTAAGATAAAAATAGTCACAGACTCCACAGTAGACTTATCTCCTGAAGTGTTAAGCAAATATGATATTACGGCAGTTCCGCTCAGCCTGATGGTTGATGGTGAAACCTATCTTGATCGTGTAGATATAACGCCAAGTGAGTTTATCGAAAAAATGAAACAATCCAAAGAGTTACCCAAGAGCTCACAACCAGCCGTTGGTGTTTTTGTTGAATTGTATGATCGTTTCCATCAGGAAGGATACGAGGTGCTTTCCATCCATATGACCGGCGGCATGAGTGGAACCGTGCAATCTGCTGAGATGGCAGCAGGCATGTCGGAGGCGAGTGTGACGGTCATCGACTCAAAGTTTATTTCCAAGGCTTTGTCATTTCAGGTCATTGAAGCAGCACGCATGGCCAAGGAAGGAAAAAGCATGAGTGAAATCGTTGCACGGTTGAATCAGGTACGTCAGCAAACCCGTCTCTTTGTCGTCGTAGATACGCTGGAAAATCTCGTAAAGGGTGGGCGAATCGGGAAAGGACGAGCCTTGATTGGTTCGATTTTGAAAATCAAGCCGATCGCATCTCTGGAAGGAGGCGTCTACAATCCGGTGGCAAAGGTAAGAAGCCATGCGCAGGTCGTAACGTTTCTGGCAAACCAGTTTGCTGAAGATGTGAAAGGAAAAACGATTAAGGCGGTTGGTATTGCCCATGCCGAGGGTCTCGAATTGGCAATGAAGGTGAAGGCAGCGATTAAGGAAATGACTGGCTTCGACCAAACCGAGATTGATGAAACAACACCGATTATCAGTACACATACGGGGTTAGGCGCAATCGGATTTATGTATTATTTTGAATAGGTGAAAGAGCAGAAGTGTTCGAGCAGGCTCGCCCAAGGAAGCGGACAAACTCCCTTGGTGCGAGTCTTTCTATTTGTGCATCTCCTGTATAATTTTCGACAGCTTCTTCATTCCTTTTTCCAAATCGGCTAAAGAAGCGTAAGCGTAGGATAAACGCAGGTGACTAGCTACCGAGGGGTCGTACAGATTGCCGGGGTTGAGCAGGATTCCTTCTGCCAATGCACGGTCAAACAGTTCTCTGAGTGAAATGACAGGTGGCAGGCGTAGCCAGATATAAAATCCTCCAGAAGGTTTTGTCCATTCAGCAATTCCAGTAAATTCACTCTCTAACAGGCGGATGGCTGTATCCCTTCGCACACGGAGAGATTGCCGCATCTGCTCCAAATGGTCAAAATACAGTCCACTTGCCATCCACTCAGCTACTGCCCACTGGGAGAGTGAGCTGGAGCCATAATCTGTCTGCATTTTAATATCTGCCAGACGATTAATGACTGGTTCCGGCCCGGCGATCCAGCCGATTCGAAGCCCAGGACTTAACGCTTTGGAGATACTGCCGAGATAAAGAACGGTCCCGTTTTTGTCCATGGCCTTTAATGGCGGGGGAGGTGGGGAATCGATCCACAACTCTCGATACACATCGTCTTCGATGATCGGAAGCTGAACATCTTCACATACCTGCAGCAGTTTTTTACGCCGTTCTAATGGCATGACACTGCCTGTTGGATTGTGAAACGTTGGAATTGTATAGAGCAAGGAGGCGTTCTGCCGCTTTTTCTGTTGTTGAATATAAGCCGTTTGGAGACCGCCAGCGTCCATCGGAATCCCGTACAGGCTGATCCCAGCTGATTGAAACACGTTAAGGGAACTGAGGTAGGACGGCTTTTCGAGAAAAATCGTTGAACCACGTCTCAACAGACCTACTGAAATCAACTGGAGTGCTTGCAACGCTCCGGAAACAATCAGAATCGATGCTGGAGAAGAGGTGATCCCCAATGACTGCAAATAGATGCTGATCTGCTCCCGTAACACATACAGGCCTTTTTCCTCTTCATAGCCAAGCGATTGAATCCTAGAGGGGAGCCGATGGAGGATTTGGGCCAGTTGTTCTTGTGGAAACAACTCTGGAGAAGGCTCACCTGTACCTAAACGAATGATATGTGGGATTGGCTCAACCTTGTGGATGTCCTGAATAGTAGGCAGGTTCGGTTGATGGGTTCCTTTTTTGACATAGCTGTTCCAATCAGGCGGGGAGGAAAGTGAGAAGAGTGACCAGGTGTTGTTTTTGACCTCTGTTCCCATGCCGCTCTTGCTTTCTAATAAACCCTCCGCAATCAGTTCCTCAAAAGCGGTCACGACTGTACTTCGATTCACTTCAAAAAGTTGGGCGAGTGTACGCTGGGAAGGAATTTTTGTCCCAACTGTCCATTCACCTGTCTCAATTTTCTGCTTTATGAACTCCTTGATTTGCATGTACACCGGTGTGATTGCTGATTTGTCCGGTCTCCAATGGATATTGATCACGGTGATATCCCTCATTTTTCCGAAGCAATTATCTCCATTATAGTCAATGGTTGGTTTAATAACTATGCAAATGGTTGATCTCATGCACACTTTAACCGTGTAAGATAGGGTGTATGAGAATGGAGAGTTATCGGCAAAGGGGCAATCAAAATGAATACACCGTTACAAAATGTGACGATCAGACATCCTCGTATGGAAGAAGCACAAGAGATTACTGACATGATTCAATTATGCGATATTGACGATTTTGGGGTTCCCGATATTACGCTGGAAGATCTTTTGTATATGTGGGGAATTTTCTCGATTGAGACGAACGCATGGGTTGTTTGTACACCGGATTCTAAAATTGTTGGCTATGCCTTTCTGGAGCAGCGGGGAGCAAAACGGATGGATACGTGTGTATTTGTCCATCCCGAATACAAAAATCAGGGAATTGGCAGCATGCTGCTAACAAAGGTGGAAGCTAGAGCGGCAGAGCTTGCAGGTGAATTAGAAGGCGAACAGCAACTGATGAACCACATTCCCTTTACCAATCAGGCAGCAAGAAATCTGGTAGAAAGCCGGGGCTTCACCTTTAGCCGTCTGTATAAACGGATGAAAATTGAACTGACAGAAGAACCCATGCTGGCTGAGTTGCCTGAGGGAATGACAATTCGTACCTTCGTGCCAGACCGTGACGAAGAAACATTATACGAAGTGTATGATGAAACATTCCGTGATTCGTGGGGCTATTCATCCCAAAATCGGGATGAATGGGTTCAACAGCAAACAGGCGATCAATACGACCCCAGCCTGTGGTTTATCGTCTGGGACAAGGAAGATCCTGCCGCCTTCCTGATGAGCAAGCTGCATGAAGACGGGTTGTTTATTGATTTGTTAGGAGTCAAACGTCCGTGGAGAAAACAGGGGCTTGGTTATGCACTTCTCCTGCATGCGTTCCACGCTGCCTATGAACGGGGACAACAAACGATCCTGCTCAACGTAGATTCCAACAGCTTGACAAATGCCCATTATCTCTATGAACGTGCGGGTATGAGGCCAACGTTTCAAACTGCACTGTATCGAAAAGAGATATAAGCAATAATGGCTGATCGAAAGGAATTTTCCACATTATTCACAAAGACGGTGGATAACCTGTGTATTACGTGTGTGTAAGTTGTTGATATGTGAATAAGATTGTGGATGGGGCCTTGTAAAGAAAAAAGGCAGTCTTAAGACCAACTAGGGTCTTTTGACTGCCTTTTTTTTACTAGTGAGCTTATTTTCTTTTTTACAAAGGTGATAGGAATCACATAATTGAGAATAAATATCAATTAGAATAAATGATATTGATAATCAATATCAACTAAAGTGATTATGTTGATAACACATATGTAGAAAGGGAGGATACCTGTGGAAACAAAGCAAACAGCGAATCGCAAACCGACACATTTGTTTTTGGCATCACTTGGGAAGACGAGATTGCGCCCAGGCGGAAAAGAAGCGACCGAGCGAATTCTTGATGCTTGCCAGCTATCCAGCGATTGCAAGGTTTTGGAAGTAGCACCCAACATGGGGACAACAGCGATTCATATCGCTACCACATACGGCTGCCATGTAACCGGGATTGATTTGCATCCGCCAAGTGTGAAAATCGCTCAAGAGAATATCAAAAAACACGGGCTGGAACATCTGATTCATATTCAGAATGGCAATGCGCTACAGCTTCCATTTGAGGATGAATCATTTGATGTGGTGATTAATGAAGCCATGCTATCGATGCTTCCGCACGAACAGAAACAGAAAGCTATTTTGGAATATTATCGTGTGTTAAAGCCGGGTGGACGCCTTGTCACGCACGATTTACTGCTTCGCAAAGATGCTGACGACCCAGCGATTCAGATCAGGCTGCAAGAACTGCGTAAATTACTGGCCGTCAACGCCCAGCCGATGACCGAAAAGGGATGGCGATTATTATTTGATCGGGTTTCCTTTCAGGAAGTACATCATCAGACAGGCAAAATGACATTACTTTCACTAAAAGGCTTGCTTGTCGATGAAGGCTGGGATGGACTGATGACGATTCTGTCCAATGCGATGAAAGCTCCAGATGATCAGCAATACTTATTTGAATTGATTCGCACGTTTGATGACAGCGACGATCTATACGGCCATATTACATTTACTGCGATTAAATAATGATTGGAAGGGGGCTTCACAATGGAGGCATTGCTGAGATTCGAATCCGTCTCCAAATCATTCAGAGGGAATCTCGTTCTCGACAACTTTTCGTTTTCCTTGAATCAAGGCGAAGTGATTGCACTGTTGGGGCCCTCTGGTTGCGGCAAAACAACCATACTCAATATTGCTGCCGGTCTCATTCGACAGTCTGGGGGCACGGTATCTGTTCATACAGAAGAGCTCGGATATGTGTTTCAGGAACCACGATTGATTCCATGGAAAACGATCCTCGACAATGTTTTGTTTGCTTTGGAAAAGGATGAAAAGAAAGCAAAAATGGAAAAAGCACGAGCTGTCCTGCAAAAAGTCGGTCTGGAGCATGTCAGTCATTTCTATCCAAAGCAATTGTCAGGTGGCATGAAGCAGCGGGTTTCCATCGCAAGAGCGCTGGTTGTCGATCCGAAAGTGATATTAATGGACGAGCCATTTTCAGCATTGGATGTTTCTTTGAAAAAAGAACTTCAACAAGACGTGATACGCCTCATCGAAGAGCATGGAATTGGAGTGCTCTACGTTACGCATGATCCGGAAGAAGCAGCCAGATTAGCGGATCGTGTACTGATTTTCTCAAAATCATGCTCTTCTGCTAACGAAATCCCTTTGCCTGTAAACAGGTCTGAGCGAGATGAAGCGGATATCGTGCGGATAAAGAAAGAGTTGCAAATGACCCTTACAGGAGGATAGAAAGTATGTTTAAAAAGTTCAAAGTGATGAATGTTTTGGTGAGTATGTCGATTTTGCTGGCAGGTGCACTTGCAGGATGCTCGACTCCGAGCGCAGCGCCAACCAAAGCACCGGAAGCGACACAAGCTCCAGCAACTGTGCCTGCACAGGAGGCAGCCAAAGAAGTTCAGAAGTTGGCGAACGTAACGATTCAGGCGCCGATGGGCATATCGATTGCCGCACCGATTTATCAGGTTGTTGATGAAAATCAGATGACCGATTTTACTGAAAAAATTACATTCAAGCCGTGGAAGACACCTGATGAGCTGCGAGCGAGAATCAGTGGCGGGCAAGCGGAAGTTTCCGCCGTTCCAACTTACGTGGGAGCCAATCTGTACAACAAGGGCATGGATGTGAAGCTGATTAACACGCTGATTTGGGGAAATCTGTACGTGATTGGTCCAGATGGGGAAAAAGTGACGTGGGAAAGCCTGAAAGGAAAAACGATTCATGTTCCATTTAAAGGGGATATGCCTGATCTGGTGTTCCGCTATTTGCTCAAGAAAAGCAACGTGGACCCTTCCAAAGACGTGAAAATCGAATATGTGTCTGCACCTCAAGAGTTGATGCAGCTTCTGATTGCGGGTAAAGCAACATACGCAGTACTGCCTGAACATGTTGCCAGCTTATCAGTAATCAAAGGAAACAAAGAAGGCAAAAAGCTGGCAAAGGTGATGAACCTGCAAAACGAGTGGGCAAAGGCAACGGGCAAAGAAGCCCGAATTCCGCAAGCAGGGATATTGGTTTCTGGCGAACTGATCAAGAAAAATCCGGAATTCGTGGAAGCTTTGCAAAAACAGATCGAGAAGTCTGTAGAGTATTTGACAACTCAACCGGCAGAAGCTTCTACCATGGTTGCCAAGTATCAGGAAGGCATGGACGCCAAGGTGATTGAAAAATTGATTCCAAGCTTAGGGTTGAAGTTCGTTCGTGCAAAAGATGCGAAACAGGAACTGGAATTCTTCTTTACAGAACTCTCAACAATTTCTCCTGAAATCATTGGAGGTAAATTGCCTGATGAAGGGTTCTACTATCAGAAGTAAGCGGCAGGTTTGGGCGCCTGTATGCACAATTCTGGTTCTGGTTGGCATCTGGCAAGCATTATCCCTGTCCTTGCCAAGCATCCTGGTTCCGTCGCCTCTGGAGACGTTGATGGCATTTATCAAGATGATGCAGAGCGGGGAACTGCTGCAGCAATTAATCCAATCGATTTCCCGTATGCTGACGGGTTTTGTGATCGGGATGGTCATCGCCATTGTGTGCGGCTTGATTGCAGGTAATTTCCCCAGTGTGTATGAAGCGTTTCGCCCGATTCTTTCCTTGCTATTGGGAATTCCGCCGATTATCGTTGTTGTACTGGCAATGGTTTGGTTCGGAACAGGCTCGATCATTCCGATTTTTGTAGTAAGTGTCCTCGTTTTTCCGAGTATTTATTTGAATACGGCGGATGGCTGGCGAAATATTGACCGTCAACTGCTGGAAATGGCAAAAGTATATAAATGTTCCGCTTTTCATACGCTCAGGCATATTATCCTTCCGGGTCTGGCAGTGCCGATCTTCACAGCAATCTCCCTGGCTACGGGCTCAGCCGTACGGATCACCATCATGGCTGAACTATTAGGCTCAGATGAAGGGATCGGGTATTCCCTGGCGTTGGCAAGGGTAAACATCGATACAGCCAAGGTATTTGCCTGGACGTTGATCAGTATTTTGCTCATCAGTCTGATTGACAATCTGGTGATTCACCCGCTAAAAAAGGCGACACTACGCTGGAACACAGAAGAGTAGAAATCAATTTGTTTTGGTCCCTCTATCAACTAGCTGATAGAGGGTTATTTTTGTTGCTCCACACCTCTGCATTTTACAGATTGTAATTCTTACGAAATTGCTGACTGAGTAATTTTAGTATCCTGTCAGACTCCACTTTCTCTTGCTTTTCGTTTTCTAGGCTGACGATTGTGATTTTCACCGGATCTTGTTGGTTCTGATCGAGGAATACGAGCTTTTCAGGATCATGAATCTGTACGTGGAAGCCACTTTTTTGCAAAAACTGCTGGATTTGCTCCGGTGTCGGTGACTGATTCTCTTTTGTAATAATCAGTCCTTTCAGATTGCGCTCTTCTCCTTTTTCGTTCAAATGGTCTACTCGAAATAAAAAGTTCCATTCCATCCGATACTCACCCATCCTGTTATTCAAGTTGTTTTAATATACGTACTTTCCCCTCAAGCGTTTCGCCTTAAACCGAAAACAGGAAACAATTGTTCAGATTGGTAATTTTCTGGCATTGTTTGTGCTTGAAATCTAGTTAAAAAGCAGTCGCAGAAAAGGGAATCGATAGAAACAGGGGGCGTTCGTGTGAAACAAAGAAGTATTGCGACAAAAGTAATATTTTTTATTACTGTTGTTATGGCCGTGTTTGCTTGTGTGAATGGAATAGTAGCGTACAAGAGCATCCAGATGACGGTAGAGGCCAGTGTGGGGAGATCAGCCATTCATGCTGCCGAGCACATCGCCCAATCATTGGATCGTACTGCATACGAAAATTTCCTTAAGGCTCCTCAAGAAGACGCAACCTATTGGGAGCTGCGTGAATTTCTCAATGATTATCGAGAGAAGCAGGACGCATTATATGTTTACACGATCCAGTTTAAACAAGATTCTTCTGTCATCATGATCGATGGTCAACCTCGAGCTTCCGAAATGGCATCACCGATTGGGGAAGCGGTGAGTACAACCGACCCAGACACGATCAGCCAGGTGCTCAAAGGAGAGGCTAGTAGCAGTGAACTCATCGACGACCCCAAATACGGACAGTATTTATCTGGATATGCTCCGATCGTAAACAAGGACGGCAAAGTCATTGGGGTACTCGGCGTTGATATTGGTGCAGATGAAGTCAATGCCATTCAAAAAGAAGTTATTCTTGATAACTTGCCTTTCATGTCTGGATTATTAGTTGTGATGGCACTCCTTGCCTTGACGTCATTAAGCATGTATATTCGAAAGCGTTTATTGCCTTTACGAGAATTAAAGGAGCTTGCTGAAAAAATGCTGGTTGGAGACTTGCGTATCAGCTTTGCGTTGAATAACCAGCGAAAGCGGCGAAAAGATGAGATAGATGTCCTGAGTGAAACCTTTCACCGGATGCTTGTTGATTTGCAAAACCTGGTTGCCAAGATCAAACTGGCGTCGTCGGAGGTTGCTGCTGCATCGGAAGAATTGACATCCAATGCGGATGAGTGCTATCAGGTGACACAACAAATAGCGACTGCCTCCAGTCATATGACTTTGAGTGAAGAAGAGCAGCTTTGCTCTATCAGGGAAATAACAAGGTGGGTTGTCCAAATGTCGGCCGTTTCCAACCAAATCGCTGATGACGAGAAGGAAGTAAACGAAGTAACGAAGCAGGCAGCGGAATCTTCCTTAGAAGGAATGCATATGGCACGGGAGATTTTTGGGCAAATCACGGAACTGAATGATACGGTTGAATCAGCAGAAAAGATGATTAGCGCGTTGGGTAACCGCTCACATGAAATTGGCACGATCAGCAGCGTGATCACAGAGATTGCCAGTCAAACCAATTTGCTTGCCCTCAATGCTGCCATCGAATCGGCGAGGGCAGGGGAGTACGGAAAAGGGTTTGCGGTGGTGGCGGGAGAAGTACGATTACTTGCTGAACGGTCATCCGAATCAGCCAAGCAAATCTCACAACTGATTGAAATCATCCAGAGGGAAACGAAAAACGCTGAATCGTTTATGAAACGAGGAACTGAAAAAGTAAAAGCGGGCCTGGAAAAGACGAGGAGAGTGCAGCAAGTCTTTGGCAGTATCCAACAGGATGCAGGTATAGTGAATCAAAAGGTCAGTCAATTTTCTACCTCTATCCATCAATTGAGTGAAGGCAGCAATCAAATTGTCCAAGCTGTACAGCAATTGGAGAAAGCAGCAGAGCAGATTGCCTGTGTGAGCGAGCAAAATGCGGCAGGAGCAGAAGAACAGGTAGCGGCTATGGATGAAATCAATAACTCTGCCCATTCACTCGCCAAGCTGGCAGCCGATTTGACAGAGGTCCTGGACAAATTCAAGGTATAGACAGGCATGAACGATGAAAAAGGTTTCGCCAAGGGAGATCAAGCTCTCTTGAACGAAACCTTTTACCTGTGTTTCAGTTATCAAACGATGTTAAATCTCATGAATGGCTTCCTCGAAATCGATGGTAGGCGGCTTTTTTGTAAACAGCTTGCTTGAGTATAACAAATAGCCAAAGCCAAGAATCGCCCAGGTGATGCCGATATAGAAGGAGTGGATGTTCAAGTTCGTCCACAGGAATGCGACGAAACTGGCACCGATCAGAGGGGAGATACAGTAATTGATGTATGCTTTGAAACCGCTTGCTTTTTTCCGGATCATAAAGTGAGCAATGACAGACACATTCACTGCTGTAAAAGCGGTGAGAGCCCCGAAGTTAACGAAAGACAGTGCGGTCTCCAGATCAAGAAACAGCGCACTCAGACTGAATAACCCGACAAGGATAATATTAAGGACAGGAGTATGATAACGATTATGTACAAAGCCAAAATACTTCTTCGGCAATACGTTTTCTTTACCCATTGCATAAAGCAGGCGTGATGCACTGGTATGCGAGGCAAGACCGGATGCAATAGTGCCCATCAGTGCGCCAGCAAGGAAAATGGATTGAAACAGGGCACCACCGAGGAAATAAGCAATCTCTGCAGATGCAGCTTCCGGGTCCTGGAACAGAGATGCACTGGGAAATAGTGATTGACCAAAATAGGATACGGTGATGAAGATTGAACCGCCAAGCAAGGCAACGAGGAAGATACCTCTCGGGATGGTTCGCTTGGGATCGACGGTCTCTTCTGTATAGGTGGTGACGGCATCGAACCCGAGAAAGGAGAAACAGAGGATGGCAGCTCCCGATAAAATGGCTCCAAACTCAATATCAGGAGTGAAAAAGGGAGCAGCAGTAAATAGTTCGGCATGATTGGAACCATTGATCAGATGTTGGATCGTGAGAAGTAAAAACAGGCCGGTTACCAACACCTGAAACAGAACAAGCAAGCTATTGAAATTGGCCGTGATATGCGCCCCGCGAATGTTGACCAGTGTCATCAGAAGCGTGATACCGATGACCCAAATCCAGTCGGGAACATGAGGAAAAGCTGCAGACATATAGATTTTGGCGAGCAGAGCGTTGATCATCGGCAAAAAGAGGTAGTCCATCAAGGAGACCCACCCGACCATAAAGCCAACATGGGAGTTAATTGTTTTCCGGGCATAGGTGTAAGCTGAACCTGCTGTCGGAAATTCCTTGACCATTTTTCCATAACTCGATGCAGTAAAGAGCATAGCAACTAGAGCCAAAATATAGGAGAGGGGGACATGTCCACCCGTTTCTTCTGTAACAATCCCGAATGTGTCAAACACGGTCATCGGGGTCAAATACCCTAACCCTAACACAACGACATGCCACAGCTTCAATGAGCGTTTTAATCCGGGAGGCTCCATTTGTAGTCCTGCTTTTTCCTCCATCTCTTAATTCCTCCTTTGTAAGTTGAACCCGTTGGTCCCCTTAACTAAAAATTTAGACTAAATTCACAATTCTTACAATTAGCAAGTATGATGCCAACCTTGCCAAATAAAGCGGCCATCTCCCAAAAAAATTTGGAGATGGCCTGCGAACCTTATTCAGATGTTAATTTAGCAGGCTTTACCTTGCGTGCAACATGGCTGGCAAAATCATGGATGAGAGTAGCAGCCAAAAGAGAAGTAATCTGTGTCGGGTCATAGGAAGGGAGCACTTCTACAAGATCAAAGCCGATATAATTCAGGTCGGTGAGTGAACGAACCAGCTCCAGGGTTTCAAAACTGGTAAATCCGCCTACTTCCGGTGTCCCCGTCCCAGGTGCATAGGCGGGGTCTACGAAGTCGATATCAAATGTCAGGAAACAAGGAGTATTCCCGATCGTTTCTTTTACTTCCCGGACGACATCAGATATCCCCCGTCTGCGAAGTTCACCTGATGTGACCACGTGGTACCCCAACTCTGTACTCGATTCGAGATCGCCCGGGTGGTTGAGTGTTCCTCGGATTCCAAGCTGAAAGACCTTATCCGGCTGTAGCAGTCCTTCTTCGTGGGCACGGATGAACGGAGAGCCATGCCAGTATTTTTCTTCATAATAGGTATCCCAGGTGTCGGTGTGGGAATCAAACTGAATCATGGCAACGGGTCCGAAAACCTTTGCTGCCGCCCGCAAGCTTGCCAGCGTAATCGAATGATCACCACCCAAACCGATGGGGACGATTCCTTTTTGCATCAGCTCCAGCATGTTTTTTTCGATTCTTTCATAGCTCCGATGAATGTTGTGTGGGATAACAGGAACATCACCAATATCAATGGCGTTGGTATCTTCGAAGGGATATACCTGATGAATTGGATGGTATGGAAACAGCAGCATCGAGCCTTGCCGAATCGACTGTGGAGCAAATCTCGCACCGACACGGAATGAGGCGGCCGTATCAAAAGGCATACCAACGATCGCGAGTTTTGCGTGTTCCCGTTGTGCAGGTAATCGCATAAAAGAGCCGGTTGTGCAAAATTCTGGCTTCACATCTGGAGAGAGCGGGTATTTCATTTACTTTTCCTCCTGTCTTGTTTTGGTTTAATCTGAATCAAACCGACAAGACAGCTAAGGTCATGGATAGAAGGAAAGCGATGAGAAAGAGTTTGTTCGGCATAAAGAGATTCCCTTCCTAATGAACTTCCTTTTATATTTCGTGGATGGCTTCTTCGAAATCGATAGTGGGAGGCTTATACGTAAAAAATTTGGTAGAGAAAAGCAGATAGACGATTCCGACCAGCGCCCAGACGAGCCCGAGAACAAGCGAGTTTGAATCGAGATTAGACCAAAGGAATGCAACGAAGCTTGCTCCGATCAGTGGCAATAACAAGTATTTGAAGTAGGCTTTTAGCCCACGTTCTTTTTTCCTGATGATAAAGTGAAAGATTACACACAGGTTTACTGCTGTGAAAGCAGTGAGGGCACCGAAGTTAATAAACGAGAGAACGGTCTCTAAATCAAGGAACAAGGCGCTGAGACAGAAGACACCAATCAAAACGATATTAATCACCGGTGTATGGTAGCGTGGATGGATATAGCCAAAAATTTTGTTTGGCAGAACATGCTCCCGGCCCATCGCATACAAAAGTCTGGATGCACTCGTATGGGAAGCAAGTCCGGACGCAATGGTTCCTGTCAGAGCACCAGCCAAAAAGATGGATTGGAACAGCGTCCCACCGATAATGAAGGCGATCTCGGCTGAAGCAGACTCGGGATCAGCAAAGTAGGAAGCATTCGGGAATAGTCCTTGGCCAAAGTAGGAAGTAGTAATAAAAATAAGGCCACCAATCAGGGCTACCAGGAAAATTCCTCGAGGTATGTTCTTTTTGGGTTCAATCGTTTCTTCGGTATAGGTAGTAACTGCATCAAATCCAAGGAAGGAGAAACACAGGATGGCTGCACCAGAGAAGATGGCAGTCAGTTCCAGATCAGGCGTAAAGAATGGCGTTGGAGAAAATACGGTTCCGCCGTTTACACCGTTCATCAGATGATAGATCGTTAAAATGACGAAGGACGAGGTAACCAGGATTTGAAAAATAACAAAGATCGTATTGAAGTTGGCTGTTACGTGGGCACCACGGATGTTGACTAAGGTCATGAGCAGCGTAATTCCGATGATCCATGCCCAACCGGGGACGTTCGGAAATGCCGCAGACATATAGATTTTGGCTAACAGGGCATTCACCATGGGAAGGAAGAGGTAGTCAAGCAGGGAGACCCAACCGACCATAAATCCGAGATGAGAATTGATTGATTTGCGAGTATATGTGTAGGCTGATCCGGCAAAAGGGAATTCTTTCACCATTTTTCCGTAACTGGCTGCTGTGAATAGCATCGCACAAAGGGCTAACAGGTAAGAAAGCGGAACATGGCCCCCTGTTTCATCTGTGACGATGCCGAATGTGTCAAAGACCGTCATAGGAGTCAAATATCCAAGACCCAGGATGATAATGTGGGACAACTTCAAGTTTCTTTTCAAGCTTGGAGGTGAAATCATGGGTTGTACTTGTGATGACATGTATCCATACCCCTTTCAATGAAACATGATTTTTTGAAAATTAGGAAAACTGAAAGCGTTGTCAACCCCTTAAAGGCAACATCTCCTTTTTTCACATTCTTGCTGATGTATGAATTTTGCAAATTTTGTGCCAAATTAACTTGGTCTACTTTTTCAGTTGAGTGCAGCGAAGAGAAAGGGGTGAAAGGATGTTTATGCAAGTTGTATTACTCGTTTTTGAATACCCTATTCACAATTGCATAATTTATCTCTTTCGTAACCCCTGTCTTCCTTCTCATCCACTGCTGCATAACCTATTCACTTTTGCATGATTTAATATTGCGGACGCAGCGAATCGGTTGAGTACAGTGCATTTTTGAAAAAACGCTTCAATACATCGAGATCTTCGGATGCAATGCCAAGCTGTTGTGGCCATTTAAATGACAGATCCACATCATTGGCTGACAGCAGGGTGGCCTTCAACGTCTGCATACAAATAACCATGCTTTTACCTTGAAACTGGTTGGTAAACAAAATGCAAAAATCGTAGCGGGAATGATCGGTTGCAAACGAAAAGAAGCGTGTGATCGGTTGTTCTGAAATATCGTATAAATAGTCGAATCCCATTCCAAACCCCTCCAATTTGTTTTTTTGGTTCCTCTTGCAGAATTAGTGCCAGATCGGTCGGGACTGATGCTTGGCATAAACCTTGCTTTTGTGAGAGGGGCAAATTCAAAGAATATGAGGTGTTACGATGGCTTTGCAGACAGGAAGCATGAAAAATATCAATCTTCAGCACAAACAGACAGAGGAAGAAGAGAACCCGCTCGAACTGTTTCAGCTCCATTTGAAAGAAGCATGTGATGCGTTGCGATTGCCTGAGAATGTATTTGAATTGTTAAAGGAGCCGATCCGCTTTTTGACAGTTCGTTTTCCGGTACGTATGGATGATGGCACGGTACAAACATTTACTGGGTATCGTGCACAACACATAGATGCAGTTGGGCCTACTAAAGGGGGGATTCGCTTTCACCCGGAAGTATCAGCAGATGAAGTGAAAGCACTGGCAGGCTGGATGAGTCTGAAATGCAGTGTGGCGGAGCTTCCCTATGGCGGTGGAAAAGGCGGAGTCATCTGCGACCCCCGCACGATGAGTATGGGCGAGGTAGAGCGACTCAGTCGGGCCTATGTGAGAGCAATCAGTCAATTGGTGGGGCCGACCAAGGATATTCCTGCTCCTGATGTGTACACCAACCCGCAAATTATGGCCTGGATGATGGATGAATACAGCGAGATCCGTGAATTTGAATCTCCTGGGTTCATTACTGGCAAGCCGATTGTACTGGGTGGTTCAGTCGGACGGGAAACTGCTACTTCGAAGGGCGTATTCCATATCGTGAATCTCGTGAGCCAATTAGAAGGTTTGGAGTTAAGCAAGCTGCGTGTCATCGTCCAGGGCTTTGGCAATGTGGGCAGCTATCTGGCACAGTTTTTACACCAGCATGGCGTGAAGGTCGTCGGGATTTCCGATGTTCATGGAGCAATTTATGATCCGGCGGGATTGGATATTCCGTCACTGATGGACAGACGCGATTCATTCGGTTGTGTGACCAATCTGTTTAGCCAAACGATCAGCAATCAGGAGCTGCTGGAGAAGGAGTGCGATATTTTGATTCCAGCCGCTCTCGGAGGTCAAATTACCAGTGATAATGCAGAGCGACTCAAGTGCAAAATCATCGTCGAGGCAGCCAATGGCCCGACTACGGCTGGTGCCGAACCAATCCTGGAAGCACGCAACATCATGGTGGTTCCTGATATTCTGGCGAATGCAGGCGGTGTGATCGTCTCCTATTTCGAATGGGTGCAAAACAACCAGGGCTTCTACTGGGAAGAAGAAGAAGTTGACCGTCTGCTGCAAAGAAAAGTGGAAAGCAGCTTTCACAAGGTTTACTCTACCGCTGCACAATATCGTGTGAGTGTGCGAAAAGCCGTTTATATGACTGCGATCAAACGACTGGCGGAAGCAGCGAGAATGAGAGGATGGGTTTCCTATTAGGTTGCTTTGGCACAGGAGTTGCTAATTAACGAATGTAGTTATCAGATAGAAGATAGTATTGGAAGGAGAATGCGGTATGAAAAGTGCCGTCAAAAAATTTGCGCAAATCAACACGAGTATTCCTGGACCGAATGCACAGGCATTGCTGGCGAGAAAAAACGAAAATGTTCCCCGCGGGCCGTTCAACACCATGCAAACCTTTGCTGTCAAAGGGGAAGGAGCACTCATCACCGATGTGGATGGCAATACGTTTATTGATTTTGCGGGTGCAATTGGTACCTTGAATGCAGGTCATTGCCCGCCCAAAGTTGTGGAAGCCTTGAAGGAACAGGTAGAGAAGTACATTCATCCCTGCTTTCATGTCATGATGTACGAACCGTATATACAGCTGGCCGAGAAATTAAATGAAATCACACCGGGCAATCATGCGAAAAAGACATTTTTCCTGAACAGCGGTGCGGAAGCGGTCGAGAATGCAGTCAAGATTGCCCGCAAATACACAGGACGCAAAGGCATCATTTCATTTGAACGAGGCTTTCATGGCAGAACGCTGCTTGGCATGTCGCTGACGAGCAAGGTAAAGCCGTACAAAGACGGTTTTGGCCCATTCGCACCCGATACCTACAAAATTCCCTACCCGTATTACTACCGCAAGCCAGATGAGCTGCCTGTTGAAAAGCTGGATCAGGAGCTGTTGGATGCGCTCGAGACCTTCTTTTTGGTAGAAGCATCTGCCGAAGAGATTGCCGCTATTATTATGGAGCCGGTGCAAGGGGAAGGTGGTTTCATCGTTCCTTCCAAGAAATTTGTGCAGGGGATCAAGCAAATCTGTGAAAAATACGGGATTCTCTATATCGCTGATGAAATTCAGACGGGATTTGGACGTACGGGCAAGATGTTTGCCATGGAGCATTATGATGTCGTTCCTGATTTGATGACGATGTCGAAGTCGATCGCAGCTGGCTTGCCAATCAGTGCAGTGACTGGCAGGAGCGAAATCATGGATGCGCCTAATCCGGGAGAAATCGGAGGCACGTATGGAGGCAGTCCGCTTGGATGTGTGGCGGCTCTCGCAGTCATCGAAATGATGGAGCAAGAAGGGCTGGTTGAACGAGCGAATGTCATTGGAAAGCAGATTGTTTCACGTTTGGAGAGCCTGCAATCTTCCTATCCATTCCTCGGTGAAGTTCGCGGATTAGGGGCTATGATTGCCCTGGAAATTGTCAAGGATCAAGAATCGAAAATTCCAGACAAAGAGCTGACAAGCCGCATCGCTCAGGAATGTCACCGTCGGGGGTTAATCATTTTGACCGCAGGAATCTATGGCAACGTGATTCGCATGCTTACACCACTCGCCATTTCCGATGAACAGCTTGCGGAAGCACTCGATATTTTTGAGGAAGTTCTGCATGATCTAAACTAGGGGGAGAAAAGATGAAGAAACATTTGTTCATTAACGGAGAATGGGTAGAAGCAAAGGAATATGTCCCCTTAACTTCACCATACACAGGTGAGGTGATCGCCGAAATCCCTTCTGCAACAACAGAAGAAGTAGAATTGGCGCTGGATTCTGCGCAAAAAGCAACTGCAATCATGGCAAAACTGCCTGCACATCAGCGTGCGTCGATTCTGGAAAGGCTGGCCAGGCTTTTTGAGAGCAGAGCCGAAGAAGCGGCGCGAATCATTGCACTGGAAGCTGCCAAACCGCTTAAAGCCGCAAGAGTCGAGGTATCACGCACGATTCAGACGTACAAATTTGCAGCCGAAGAAGCCAAACGGATTCACGGGGAAACGCTGCCGCTTGATGCAGCACCTGGCGGGGAAGGCAGAGTGGCATATACAACCCGAGAGCCAATCGGAGTCATCGGAGCGATCACTCCGTTCAATTTCCCGATGAATCTGGTCGCTCACAAGGTAGGGCCTGCGATTGCCAGTGGGAACACCATTGTGCTGAAGCCTGCTGGTCAGACACCTCTTTCCGCCTATTTCCTGGCAGAACTGTTAAGTGAAGCGGGCTTGCCTGCTGGTGCCTTAAACGTGATTACGGGCAAGGGCAGCGTGATTGGGGATAAAATTGTGGGTGATCCTCGGGTGAAAATGGTAACCTTCACGGGAAGCCCGGAAGTTGGAACGACAATCAGAAGCAAAGCCGGACTGAAGCGAGTCACACTTGAACTGGGTTCCAACGCTGCAGTAATCATTGATAAAGGTGTGAATGTATCACGAATTATTCCACGCTGCGTTGCGGGAGCATTCAACTTCCAAGGACAGGTATGCATCTCGTTGCAACGGGTGTATGTCCACGAGGAAGTGTATGAAGAGTTCGTCCAGAAGTTCGCCGAGGAAACAGAGAAGCTTGTCATAGGCGATCCGTTAGATCCAGCAACGGATGTTTCGGCGTTGATCAGTGCCAAAGATGTGGATCGCACCCTGTCATGGATCGAGGAAGCGAAGCGGGAGGGTGCATCCGTTGTATCCGGTGGCAAAGCAGAAGGAAGCAATATTTTGATGCCAACTGTTCTGGTCGATGTGAAGCCTACGCATAAGGTTTCTTGTCAGGAAGTATTTGCTCCGATTGTTATCATCCAGAAGATCAAATCAGTAGAAGAGGGAATCGAGTGTGTCAATGACTCTCGCTTTGGCTTGCAAGCAGGTGTCTACACTGAAAATATTTACACAGCACTCGATGCTGCCGAGAAGCTGCACGTCGGTGGTGTTCTGATCAATGATATTCCTACCTACCGTGTTGATCATATGCCGTACGGCGGAGTCAAGGAGAGCGGAATGGGCAGGGAAGGTTTGAAGTATGCCGTGGAAGAAATGACCGAAATGAAACTGGTAATATTCAATCGTGCATAAATGTTAGGGGAATGGAGACTGGCAATAACGGCCAGTCTCTTTTTCTGCCCAATAATGGAGGGAGCTGCAAGCATTTAGAGTCTATCGTTATGCAAAAATGAATAGATTAGTCATTATTGCATAATTCCTGGATGACCAGACGATAAGTACCGCACCGAGAATACTGTCTTGAGGAACGAACACTTTTGGCACAGCACTTGCAATTATGTATCAGCAACAAATCAATTGTTAGTGAGGAGTGACAGTAACCCTTATGAAACTACAAATGTATGTGAATGGAGAATGGATCGATTCGAGAAGCGGCAAAACGAGAGATGTCATCAACCCGGCCACTGGTGAAGTGATTGCACAGGCGGCAGAGGGAGACGCTGAAGATGCAGCATATGCCATTCAGGTTGCCCGTGAAGCATTTGACAGTGGTGTATGGTCCGATTTGCCTGCGGCCGGGCGAGCCTCCTACCTTTTTGCAATCGCTAACAAATTGGAAGAGCGGGCGGAAGAAATCGCTGCGCTGGAAACGGAGGATAACGGAAAACCACTTCGTGAGACAGGATTCGATGTTGCGGATGCCGTTGCCTGTTTCCGCTATTATGCAGGATTAGTGACCAAACCGGATGGGCAGACCTACCACGTCGGAGATCCGATGCAAGCAATGGTTGTTCGTGAACCAGTCGGCGTATGCGGCTTGATCACTCCGTGGAATTACCCGCTCTTGATGGGTGTCTGGAAAATCGCTCCCGCACTGGCTGCCGGGAATACGATTGTGTACAAACCATCCGAAATTACTCCAGTCACTTCTCTCAAACTATTCGAAATAATTGATGAGGTCGGTATCCCTAAAGGGGTAGCCAATATGGTCATGGGTGCAGGGGCAACTGTCGGACACGAAATTGCCCAAAGTCATCAGGTAGATAAAATCTCGTTCACAGGCGGTACAGCAACAGGCAGAAGCATCATGACTGCGGCGACGGGCAATATCAAAAAAATCTCTCTGGAGCTCGGCGGCAAATCTCCTAACATTGTGTTTGCCGACGCAGATTTCGAGACAGCAGTCGATTATGCGTTGTTTGCGATCTTTGCCAATCAGGGGCAAGTTTGCTCAGCAGGCTCCCGTCTTCTCCTGGAAGAGAGCATTTACGACCGCTTCCTCGACAGATTGGTAGAAAGAGCAAGCAAGATTCGTGTTGGTCCTGGCAATGACCCTGCTACAGAGATGGGGCCGCTCGTCAGCGAGGCACATATGGAAAAGGTACTGAAATACATCGAATACGGCAAGCAGGAAGGCGCTCGTCTCCTGTGTGGTGGAAATCGCATCACGCAAGGCGCATTGGGTAAAGGATTTTTCGTGGAGCCGACCATCTTTGCCGATGCTACACCTGAGATGCGGATTGTCCAGGAAGAGATTTTCGGCCCCGTTCTGGCGGTACAGAAATTCAGTTCCGAGGCAGAAGCAATCGAGCTTGCCAACAACACCGTGTATGGTCTAGCAGGCGGCGTATTCACACAGGATGGGGCAAAAGCCCTTCGTGTTATCAAAAAACTGCGCGCCGGGATCACCTGGATCAACTGCTATCACCCCACGTATAACGAAGCGCCTTGGGGAGGCTACAAGCAAAGCGGGATCGGCAGAGGACTGGGAACGTTCGGGTATGAAGAGTACACCGAAGTCAAGCAAATCAACATTAATCTGCAAGTACAGCCCACTGGCTGGTTTGAAAACTAAGCGCTGTGACAAGACGATAAGACCAAAAGGAGAGAAACAAAATGAGTGGAAAAGCTGTTCAACAACGTGAGGATTTGAAAGAAAAATACGCTTCCGTCTATGAGTATACAAACAAAGTCCTGGGGCTGATTGCCAAGGAAGACATTAACCGTGAAGAAGCGGAGTGGGTAACGAGACAGACCGTTGACAACTTCCGTGACCACGTCAACCCGGGATTCCTGGCTTATCGTAAATCAGTAACCAAAGATGGGCAATTCGCTGCTGTTGAGTGGAAAGATTCCGGAGCAAACTGCTTCATGGATGTAAACGGCAAGGAATACATCGATTGTCTTGGCGGTTTCGGTATCTACAACGTTGGGCACCGTCATCCGAAGGTAGTCGAAGCCGTAATCAATCAGCTAAACCGTCAGGCCTTACACAGTCAGGATTTATTGGACCCGCTGCGTGCAATGCTGGCCAAAATTCTCGCCGACATCACGCCGGGTGACCTCAAATACGCATACTTTGCCAACAGTGGTACAGAAACAGTAGAAGCGGCAATCAAGCTGGCTAAAATGCACACAGGCCGCACGACATTCATCGCTACGACCAAGGCATTCCATGGAAAGAGTCTCGGTGCCTTGTCCGGTACTTCCAAAGCCGTATTCCGCAAGCCGTTCTTGCCGATGATCCCAGGCTTCCGTCATGTGCATTTCGGCGATATCGAAATGCTGCGCAAAACATTTGAAGCTTGCCATTCAGTTGGGGAAGAGGTGGCAGCGGTCATACTGGAGCCAATCCAGGGTGAAGGCGGGGTTAACCTGCCGCCAGAGGGTTACCTGAAGCAAGTGAGTGAACTTTGTAAAGAATTCGGTGCCTTGTTAATCTTTGACGAGGTACAAACCGGTATGGGTCGTACGGGTAAAATGTTCTGCGCAGAGCATTACGATGTGGTTCCTGATATTATGTGTCTGGCAAAAGCATTTGGTGGCGGGGTTATGCCAGCGGGTGCAGTGGTGGCGACAGAAGAGGTATTCAAGGCCTTCTTCCCGAATCCGTTCATTCAGACAACGACGTTCGGCGGTAATCCGCTTGCTTGCGCAGCTTCCATTGCTACGATCAACGTGCTGATTGAAGAGAATCTCCCGCAACGAGCCGAGGAATTGGGGAATTACATGATGAAGGGGCTTCGTGAAGTGGCCGCTGACTTCCCTGACAAGGTAATGGAAATTCGCGGTATGGGCTTGTTGATCGGGGTAGAATTCCACAACGATGAAATTGGCTATGAAGTGTCCAAGGGCTTGTTCGATAATGGGGTGTTGGTAGCAGGTACGTTGATCAATGCCAAAACCATTCGGGTAGAGCCGCCTCTCACCATTACGTATGAAGAAGCAGATCGAGTCATAGAGATGTTCAGAAAAGCACTCGCAGAAGTGAAATTATAAGAGAAGCCGGAAAAGGAGACTTGCATAAGTCTTCTTTTCCGTTTCTAGGAAGGGGGGATGTCCGATGGGGAGAAAACAAGTACTGCTTGCAGATACCTCATTACTGCTGATCGCCATCGCCTGGGGGTATACGTTTGTGCTGACCAAGGATATATTGCGTGAGCTTGCTCCATTAACCTTTACAGGAGCAAGGTTCTTGCTGGCAGGATTGATTCTCTTCGCCTTTCGTTGGCGCAGTCTGATCAAACTGTCAAGAGAGCAGCTGATTCAGGGGGGAATCACAGGACTTCTCCTGTGTGCTGCCTTTACCACGCAGATTGTAGGAATTGAGTACACGACACCAGGCAAGGCGGGTCTTTTAACAGGAACAACCGTAGTTTTCGTGCCATTCCTTGCCTATCTGATATATAAGATTGCTGTGCATAAAGGGGCGATGGTAGGCAGCTTCGTCACATTCTGTGGATTGTTGCTGTTGTCATGGGATAATAGCTGGTCAGGAATCTCGGTAGGGGATATTTTGATCCTGTTCAGTGCGCTGTTTTTTGCGTTGCATATTATCGCCGTAGATCGCATCTGGAATGAAAATGACTCCTTTCATCTGCTGGACTTTACCATGCTTCAACTGATGACAGTGGGTGTCGTAGACCTCGTGCTTGCCAGCTGGTTGGAACCAATGCCTGAGGGATTGTCGTGGTACGGCTGGTATGCGTTCTTTTTTGATTGCCTGGTTGGTACGCTGCTTGCTTATCTGGTTCAAATCAAGGCACAGCAGTATACGCCACCCATTCATGTAGGAATTATCATGTCGATGGAAGCGATGTTTGCCGTACTGTTCTCATGGATTTTGTGGGGAGAACAATTTACCCCAACCGTTCTTTTCGGGATCGTACTGATCATCGCTGCCATTTTTATTACAGTGCTTACGGAACGGCCATCTGAAAATAAACAGGAGCAATCAACTGAAGAAGTGCATGTGAAATAATGGAAAAATATACGGTAATTGATATAGGTTTTTTAATAAAAAGGGTAAATTAATTAAAATTCAAATATTTTAACGATACTGGCAGAACCGAGGAGTAATTGTATGGCATTATAAACGAAAAAAACCGGCATAGACCTTCATAACAAAATGGATCATCAATCATTCAACATTTGCGATAATGAAAACGCAAGATCTCGAAAGATCTTGAAACGTAAGTTCCCCTATACTAAAAATGGCAATTAGTTGTGACGAAGAATGGGGGAACGAACATGAGTAACAAGGTGAAAGGATTGTTAACTAACACAGATTTTCGCAGGCTCTGGATTGGGCAAACTGCATCACAGTTTGGGACTCAGGTTGCATTATTAGGAATACCATTAATCGCAGCACTCTATTTAGGGGCCAGTCCCCTACAAATGGGGTTGCTTGGTTTTGCCGAGTATGCGCCATTTATCATTTTCGGTTTGCTCGCTGGTGTATGGATAGACAGATTTCCCCGGCGACTAATTCTTGTCGCCGCTAACTTTTTCAGGGGTGCATTACTGCTCATTGTGCCGCTGACAGCCTTAACTGGATTCCTGAATATGACAGTTCTATATTTGGTAGCCTTTATAGTGGGTATCTGTACTGTCTTTTTTGATGTTGCCTATACATCCTTTTTGCCTTCCATTGTGAGCAAGGAGCAGCTTGTTGATGGGAATAGCAAACTAGAGACAAGTAAATCTACCGCACAAATTGCTGGGCCGGGTTTATCAGGTGGGCTGGAACAGTTAATCACCGCTCCTTTTGCAATATTGTTCACGTCGGTATCCTTTTTTGTATCCGCTGTGTACATAGCCCGGATTAGCAAGTTGGAGACAGTCGTGACAGATGCGAAAAAACAAAAAAACATGTGGCTGGAAATTAAAGAAGGGATGCATACGGTTTACACAAAACCGTTGCTGTGGGGAGTGGTGCGCTGCTCAACAGTCTTTAACCTTTCCTGGAATGTTATTTTTAGTGTTTATGTTCTATATGCATCACGAGAACTCAAAATCAGTGCGAGCATTCTTGGCATCATTTATGGAACGCTAGGAGTAGGGTACCTATTTGGCTCTCTGCTTGCCCAAAGGGCTGTATGTCGTTTTGGAGTAGGTCCAACAATTGTGGGTTCCGCTACGATAGCAGCAAGTGGCGGTTTGCTTGCTCCATTAGCAGTAGGATCAGAATTAAGTATTGCGTTGATTATGATGCTCGGACAGCTTCTTTTCGGAATAGGTGTCTCAATGTTTAGCATTAGTACCATCAGTTTACGTCAAGTAATTGTACCCGATGCCCTGCAAGGTCGCGTGAATGCTACATTTCGATTTATCTCGTGGGGTTCTTTACCGCTTGGTTCGTTAATTGGAGGGATGATAGGGGGGGCAATGGGTTTACGGTTCGCTTTATTTGCGGGTAGCATTGGATTGTTAGCTTCGGTATGTACATTATTGTTCACCCCATTTTTACAACTACGTGTGAAATCATTTCATGAATTAACATTGGAAAAAGATGTGTCTATAAAGACCTAAGGAGTGCCTTAAGAAGTATTAAACCAACGGGATGAGTTAGTTGAACAACAACAGCGGTAGTCTAATACTTTATTATCAGGGTCTTAAACCACCGCTTTTTCTTTTTATGGATAGCCTATTACTTATTTTTCAATACTTGCCGAATTCTCATTTGAAAATCCTGTTAGATCAATACCTCTAGTCTAAAACAATATTATTTTTAGACATTTATTAGCTTTTTGATGCCATTCTATTTCAACACTTATGTACCCCGAAAATGTACCTAATCGTTGGTAATAGTCGGTCTCCACGGTAACATTAAATAAAAACAGCTTCGATGAGTAGATCTCGCAATTGGGCAAAGCCGCCTACAACCTCAACTCGAATCCCTAATTTTTTCGCCGTTACTTGTGATAGGGTTGACCGTAATTAATCTTCAACTAAACTCCCATTAACGTAACAAGCCACCGTTCATTAAGCTCTTGATATCCGTTTGTTAAACAAAAATAAGGAAATTTGTTTAGCTTTTTAAAAAAACTTTTCCTTTGTTTTTAAAAGATTCAACAACATCAATAGCCTCATTTACATCCAACAAGTCGTAGATAGAATCCACCTTCATCAATCTCAATCTTTTATCGTTAATCAACGTTATCAATTTACTAAACGTTTCTTGCCATTTATCCGTTGATACTTGTGCATTCCAATTCCGTAAATGAAACATATTAGCATTTACTTTTGCCTTATTTATAATTTCTGTCCAGTTAACTTGTATTCCTGATAAAAGACCAATAGTTAAAAAATTGCCATTAGGGTGTATACAAAAAGCCAAATCGTTTCCAGACGAACCTCCAACAGAATCAATTGCAGCATCGACACCAATTCCATTCGTTAGTTCCATCACTGTTTCATATAGTGGATTTTTAGATGTGTCGATTACATAAGATGCTCCAAGACAAAGTAAATCCTTTGTATATTTATTATTTCTGGTAACTGCAATCAATCGAAATCCTAAAACCTTTGATAATTGAGCAAAAATATGCCCAATCGAAGAACCACACGCATTAACCAATAAAACATCATTTGGATTTAATTTTAAAACTTCTGTACAAGTCACCCAAGCCGTAATTGGATTTATATACATTTGCGAAGCTGTAAAATCATCAATTGAATCAGGTATTAATACTGTAAAATCTGCTGATGTCTTAACAAATTCCTGCCATGTGCCTTCCCCACGCAAAGGTAACACCCGTTTACCAATAAGATCTCGAGAAGCTAAAGGACCTACATATTCTACAATACCCACTCCTTCATAACCGGGGATATTAGGTAAAGAAATACGATGAGAATAAGCGCCTCTAATTGGAATTAAGTCAGAAGGGTTTATAGGACGTGCTAACATTCGAACAAGGACTTCATTATCTTTTGGTGGTTCTATACTTTTATATTCAATTTTTAATACCTCTTTAGGACTACCGAATTCGTAGAATCTAATACATTTTGCATCCAAAATAATAAGTCTCCTTAATATAAAACAGATTTATTTAATTATACCATCTTGAATTAACCTGCCCTTTAAGGTGGCAAGGCCACCAATATTATGAACCGCACCCCGTCAAGTAGACAGTATAAAAAACAAAAATAACCTATGCGGCCCTGGCCTTGTTTTGTTGAGTGTATTAATACCCCAGATAGATTTAAAAATAGTAGTACAGAAACTTGGATACCGAAACTCCTTTGTTCAATCTGAAACACCCAAATAGCTATTTGAAGGAGTTAGAGATCATGAATGCACTTATTGTCTACGCCCATCCTGAACCAAAGTCTTTTAATGGAGCATTAAAGGATCTTGCCATTACTGTTTTGACAGCAAATGGTCATCAAGTCAAAGTGTCTGATTTGTATGCAATGAAATGAAATGCAAAGCTGTTGCTGACCGCAATGATTTTCTCATTATGGAGAACTCGGAATTTTTAAAATACCAGCTTGAACAAAAGCATGCTTCAAAAACGAACAGCTTTGCCGAGGATATCCGAGAAGAACAAGAAAAACTTCTTTGGGCTGATTTTGTAATCTTCCAGTTCCCATTATGGTGGTACTCTGTCCTAGCTATACTGAAAGGCTGGTTTGATCGAGTCTTTGCTTCAGGTTTTGTTTATGGCAATGAAGTTGGAAGATATGATACGGGTGGACTCAAAGGCAAGAAAGCGATGTTGTCCACTCTCACCGGTTTCTCCACAGAATGCCTATACGCCATATGGAATGGATAGCGATATACACGAGAAGATCCTTTATCATATTAATCATGGGATCCTCTATTTTTCTGGTCTTGAACCTGTTGAACCGTTTATTGCCTGGACTCCCGCACGAGATGAGGAAGCCAGAATTCAATACTTGGAAGGTTACAAAAAGCGTCTTAAACATCTTTCTGAAATACGTTCTATCCCCTATCATCCAAGTTCTCATTTTGATGAGCATCACCAATTGAAACCAGAGTACAGGTAATAGCTATCTTCACTAAAATTTTGTATCCCAGAGAACGAATTCTGGGATATTTTATATTTTTACCAAAGACGAAGTGTCATAATGTCACGAGTTATTACACTATCCTACCCGTTAGCTTAACGCCGTCGCCAGTCTACTACTTTATTATCTAGTCTAAAACTACTAGATATTAACCAAAACTACCTATTACAAAAATGATAACGTTTTCAACACTTCACCGTATAAAATTGATATTGACAATCAGTTTAGTCGGGATTATGATTTGTTTATCCAAAAATTAAATAAACTCTTATCGAGAGAGACTGAGGGATCAGGCCCTATGACGTCCGGCAACCTCCAGCAATGGAACGGTGCCACTTCCTGCAGAATGAAATTCATTCTGAGAGATAAGTCGTTCACTTATTAACGATGCCTCTTTCGAATGAAAGGGGCTTTTGTTTTTGGGTGACGGGCATAAGGAGGCAGTAGATGATTGAAGTAAAAGAGCTGGTGAAAGAATACAACACCAAAAAAGGAACGGTTACAGGAGTAGATCGGGTTTCGTTACAAATCAACAAAGGCGAAATCTTCGGAATCGTCGGATATAGTGGAGCAGGGAAAAGCTCGTTGCTTCGATGCCTGAATCTTCTGGAAAAACCTACGTCCGGACAAATCCTGATCGATGGAATCGAACTGACATCATTAACAGAAAAAGATCTCCGAAATGCGAGACAAAAGATCGGAATGATTTTTCAGCACTTCTATCTAGTCAGCTCCAAAACGGTATTCGAAAATGTGGCGTTTGCCCTGAAGGCAGCACATAAATCAAAAGAAGAAATCGAAGAGAGGGTAAAGGAACTGTTAGAGATGGTCGGTCTTTCGGACAAGTGTGATGTCTATCCGTCACAACTGAGCGGTGGACAGAAACAGCGAGTCGGAATCGCCAGGGCACTTGCCAACAACCCATCTGTTCTGCTCTGTGATGAGGCGACGTCAGCACTCGATCCGAGCACAACCCAATCCATCCTTGCTCTCTTAAAAAAGATCAATCAGGAAATCGGCCTAACCATTGTACTCATTACACATGAGATGGAAGTGGTCAAAGAGATTTGTGACCGCATGGCGATTATGCAGGATGGTCAGATCATTGAACAGGGCCCGGTATATGAGATTTTTGCCAATCCGATCAAGCCATTGACGAAGACCTTTATCAACAGCATCTTGCAGTTTGACTTGCCGGATCACCTGATCAAACAACGAAAAGGCAGAATCATCAAAATTCATTTCAAAGGCTCCATCGCTGAAGAATCAGTTGTGTCTGATGTATTCCAGAAGCATCAGGTGAAAGGAAATATTCTGCATGGAAAAATTGAGTACATACAGAATACGCCACTCGGTATTTTCATCATGGAACTGGTCGGGGAGCAAGCGGAAGTAGAGGGCGCTGTACAATATCTGATTCAGCGGACGAACCATCTGGAGGTGTTGTACGATGCTGTTTGAGACACTGATCGAACTCATTCCAGAGCTGAACAAGGCTTTTTTTGAGACGATTTACATGGTCGGCATCTCGCTTGTAGTGTCTGTCATTGCGGGTCTTCCGCTTGGTGTCATTCTTTTCGTCACCGACCGAGGGTTGTTCCTGGAGAACACTCCTTTGAAAAATGTGATCGGGTTTGTAGTGAACATGGTTCGTTCCATTCCGTTCATCATCCTGCTTGTAGCACTGCTTCCGCTGACCAATCTCATTACGGGAACAACGATTGGGCCCACGGCGGCATCTGTCTCGCTCTCTGTGGCAGCGATTCCGTTTTTCGCCCGATTGGTTGAGACGTCACTGAGAGAGATCGATAAGGGCGTCATCGAAGCAGCGGTTTCCGTAGGGGCATCCCCCTGGATGATCATCAAGGATGTACTCATCCCGGAAGCCCGTCACGGCATCATTCAAGGGATTACGATTACCACGATCAGCTTGATTGCCTATTCTGCGATGGCAGGCATTGTCGGGGGAGGCGGTATCGGTGATTTGGCGATTCGCTTCGGTTACTACCGCTATGACAACACCGTGATGATTACGACGGTCGTGATTTTGATTTGTCTGGTTCAGTTGATTCAGTATGGCGGTGACTTCATCGCCAGAGTTGCAAATAAACGGTCATGACCGTTTATTTGCTGACCGCGAGCGGTCACATCAACCTTCATGAAAAACGTCGAGACGTTTTTCACAGAAAACGATAATTACAACATTCTAGGAGGCACACAAAATGAAAAAGTTTCAATCATTGCTCTTATCTCTCACTTTGATCCTATCCGTTGGTTTGCTTGCTGCTTGTGGTGGCGAAAAACCTGCCGCTAGTGGAGGTACCGCTTCGAAAGAATTAAAAATCGGAGCAACCGCAGGCCCATACAGCGACATGGTAACGAAAGCGATCAAGCCGCTTTTGGAAAAGAAAGGCTACACCGTGAATGTAGTAGAATTCAACGACTATGTGCAACCGAATCTTGCATTGTCTAAAGGTGATCTGAACGCCAACCTGTTCCAACACAAAATCTATCTGGAGAAATTTGCGGCTGAACATAAACTGGAGCTCTCTGAATTGATCTCTGTGCCAACTGCTCCAATGGGCATCTACTCCAAAAAGTTCAAGTCTCTTGAAGAAGTGGCAGATGGCAGTGCAATTGCAATTCCGAATGACCCGACGAATGCAGCACGTGCGTTCCTGATTTTGCAAGACGCTGGTTTGATCAAGCTTGATGCTTCTGCTAATCCGCTTACTGTATCTGAGAAAGATGTACAGGAAAACGTGAAAAACCTGCAATTCAAACCAATTGAAGCAGCACAGCTTCCACGCACCGTAGACAGTGTTGATTTGTCTGCTGTCCCAGGTAACTTCGCACTTGCTGCAAAAATGAACCTGCTGGATGCATTGAAGCTGGAAAATATGGCTGACGACTACCGCAACCGTGTCGTGGTGAATACCAAAGACGTAGAAGCGCAATTTGCAAAAGATATCAAGGAAGCGGTAGAATCTGCTGATTTCGAAAAAACAATTGATGCTGAGTTCCAGGGCTTCGGTAAACCAGCCTGGATGAAGAAGTAAATGGAGCGTTTAGAAGTAAGGGGAGCACCCAATACCTACGTGTGCGAAGAAGGGATTCTGGATGAGCTGGAGTCCCTTCTCCAGAAGCACGGGATCACGAGACCATTAGTGGTTCACGGAGAACGTTCCTGGAACGCTGCGAGTCTGTATTTCTTGAAAAACACAACAGAGATATTCACATTTGAACGATATAAGGGAGAATGTACAGAGGCAGAGGTTCAGCGAATCGTTTCTTTGATAGATGCTGGAGAATACGATGCAGTGATTGGTGTTGGCGGCGGTAAGGTGCTGGACATTGCCAAAGCAGCAGGAAATGGGGCTAGGGTCGATATTGTACTCATTCCAACACTAGCATCTACTTGTGCAGCGTGGACTCCATTAAGCGTCTTTTATAATGAAGAAGGTCATTTTACGCACTATACGATGTTTGCCAAAGGAGCAGATCTTGTATTGGTGGAACCACGTATTTTGCTGGAAGCACCGGTGCGTTATCTGATCGCAGGGATTGCTGATACGTTGGCAAAGTGGTATGAAGCGGATGTCCTGATCGAAAAAGTAAAGAATCGACCTGTTGTACTCGATATTTCCTATCATGCGGCAAAGCTGTGTCAACAAATCTTGCTGCAACAGGGGAGAGAAGCAGTAGAAGATTACAAACGCAAGCAAGTCACGCACTCGCTGGTAAGTGTGTTCGAAACGATCTTCGTGGCTGGAGGCATGGTTGGAGGCTACGGCGACAAGTATGGCCGAATCTCCGGTGCACATGCCATTCATAACGGATTGACAGTTGCATCTGCCACACACGAATTCCTGCATGGGGAGAAGGTGGCTTACGGGATTCTGGTTCAACTGGCGATTGAGCAGAAATGGGATGCGATTGACGAGTTGCTTCCATACTATCTGGATTTAGGTCTACCAACTCGCTTGGAATCAGTTGGCTTACACTTGGAGGACAGCACAACTCTTCGCGCTGTCTGTGAGAGAACCGTTCTGCCATACGAATCCATTCATCTCATGGGCGAGATAACAGCAGAGCAAGTATTTTTAGCAATACAAGAGCTTGAGAGAGTTTCGGGGGTTTAGAAAAGAGACAGAATAGATAAGAAAAAAGAGCCCAATGAGGCTCTTTTTTAATGGGGACTTCTCGAAGTTGTACGTTTTTTAACTATCCAACTGCCCGATCACAGGGGCATTTTGCTTGCCAGCCCGTCTCGCAACCCGTTTATGATGAAGAAAGAAGTACAAGACGATCGTAAATGTAACGACAGCCGTCGAGACAGAATACATGTTGTGATAATTCGTCCGTTCAGCTACGAGACCAAGGAGCAAGGATCCGATAGCGATACCCGCGTCGTAGAAGAACAGAAAAGTTGAGGTGGCAAATCCTTTTCGATGAGCAGGAGCGGCTTGGACAGCCAATGTTTGAAAAGAAGGGAACAATGCTCCGTAACCTAACCCGAGAACGGCGGCACTTGCCAGAAACCAGAAGCTGGAGCCAGTTTGGCTAAGCATGTATTCTCCCGCCACGAAGATCAGGATTCCCGGATAAACAATGCTGTTCGCCCCTTTGCGGTCAAACAGTTTGCCCAGAAACGGGCGAGGCAGTACGACCAACAAGGCAAAGGCAGCAAAGAAGTAGTTGGTGATCTCCATTAACCCGAGACTGTTGCCAAAGACGGAAACAAAGGCAGTGATTCCACCGTAGGCAAAGGCGAGTAAAAATCCGCAAAGCGCAATCGGAATAGAGGACTTCTCCAAAATCTGACGCAAGGAAAAGGTGTGAGTGGTTCTTTGCTGAGGTACCAAGCGAATGAGCATGGTACAGATCACACTAAGCAATGAGCAGACAGTTAGAATCATGAACAACACGGGAAAAGATGTATATTGAATCAACGTAAGCCCGAGAAACGGACCGATGACCATTGACATGCTGATGAACATCCCGTAATACCCGAGACCTTCTCCCATCCTCGTCTTAGGCAGAATATCGGCAGCAATCGTTCCAGTAACGGAAGTTGCAATCCCAAACGAGAAGCCGTGAACCACACGCAAAAGGATCAGCGCCCAAAAGTTACCCACGACCAAATATAAAAAGCTCGCCACAAGGTAGACAATAGTTGAGACGAACAGTAGCTGTTTTTTGCCAAAGCGATCCATCCATACTCCGGCAAATGGCCGGGAGACCAGGGCGGCAAGGGCATAGGTAGTTAACAGCAGGCCAATTTGTGTATTGTCAACATGAAAGGCTTCCTTTGCATAAATAGGCAGGGTAGGCAACAGCGAGTAAAAGCAGATATAAACAAAAAAACAGCAAATACAAAGACTGATAAAATTACGACTCCACATTTGTTCCTTATCCATAAGATTTTTCCTCTCCACTAAGCAGTACAGTTGTTTTGGTCGATAAGAATTTATAACATTTTATCTTATCGACATAAGTGGTCGACTAAGCGCAACATCCATGTTGCATCGTCGACACTAGCACATCGTGTGCGTCGCACGGCTCTGCTGTCGCCATAGGCTTGGCAATCGCCGAGTTTTCTAATGTATTGTTATATTGTAAATGGATTGAGTTCATATATAAAATATATGTTATGTATTTTTGATATACTTTTTATATATAGTTGCCATAAAGGGGTGAGTAGATGGATATCCGTCATTTTCGCTATTTCATTGCTATTGCAGAGGAAGGGCAAATAACGGCAGCAGCGAGGCGGCTCAACATGGCGCAACCTCCGCTCAGTCAGGCATTGAAGGCAATGGAAGAAGAATTGGGACTTGTACTTTTTGAACGTAAAAAAAACGCCATGACACTTACGCATGAAGGCGAAATCTTTTTGCAAAAGGCGCTTGCGGTTGTCCATCAATTTGATGAAACGATCATGGAGGTCAAGGAAATTGCCCAAGAAATCAGGGGTGTCTTGTCAGTGGGAAGCACCATCTACTGTTCCCTGATGATGATCCGTAAAATTACAGCCATCCGCGAGATGTATCCTTTACTTACGTTTCGTGTCTGGGAGGGGTATTCTGACCGCTTACAACACCTGTTGGAAAAGCGACAAATCGAGATCGCCATTACGCATAGCCCTGCGGATTGGAACAATGTCAACATTTTACCGTTGGAGAAGGGGCCGTTTGTATTGGTATTGCCGAAGCAGTGGACCTTTGACTTGCCTGAAGCAGTCACACTAGACGAAGTTTCGGACAAACCGCTGATCCTGCTGCGGCCACCACATGGATGGAGCATGTTCGATATTTTCATGCAAGAATACAAAAACAGGTTTGCACGTCCGAATCTATTATGTGAATGCAATGATACCGTGACGTTGTTGAACCTGGTTTCAGCAGGTTTTGGCCTGACGATTTTACCGCTCTCCGTGATTCAACTCTTCCCAGTAGACAACTTCCGAATTGTGCACATCAAGGATAATCCGTTTATGCTGCAGCCAAATCTGGTCTGGAGAAAAAACGGTTATCTGTCCAAAGCTGCGGAGGAATTTTTACGGCTGTTTCAGGAAAAGTGATGGTTTAAATATCTCTGTTCTGTCCATTCGTACTTTTGATTTAAAAACAAATGACCCGCAGGAGGGACACCTTGTTAAAGTGTCCCATCTTACGGGTCGCCCTTCAGAGTTGAGGTTTTGAGTCCTTATCCTTTTTGATGCGTTAACGTGTTATTTATTCCATGGTGTTTCAGTTTTGTGCTCAATAATTTGTAATACTTTTGGTTCAATCGCTTTTAACAGTTGTTCCTTTGAATAATTGCTTTTCGTAACATCGCTATTATTTTCATCTTGAATTTGTACATCAACCTGTGTGTTTGCAATGACATCAATTACTTGTTGTTTAGAGACATTTTTAGAGGCTGCAACCTCCACAACAGATTTACCCTTTGCTAATTCTTGTTTTAATTCTGTTGGGCTGATTTTTAGTAAAGAAAACAGATTTGCATCATTTAGATAGGCATCAGCAGTATAATCAGGCTTACCATTGGTAGAGAAAAAACCTTCTACTATAACGTTTGAAGGTGTAGTCTCACCTCCGATCAGAGAAACACTGATTGTATTGCCCTGAACAAATGCCTGGTAGAACGGTGTTTTTGATCCCTCTTTGGTGTAATTCAATAGAAACGTTTTTTGATCCGGGTTCTCCATTTGCTCCATAGCAAACTCGTACTCTTCGATGTTGCCATACATTTTATCAATGAGATCATCTACTTTTGCCTTGATTTCCTGATCGGTTAAAACAATGAGTGGCTTCTCCTTAGGTTCCCAATTCTCTTGAATCACATGTTCAATCGCACCCGTACTACCGTTAGTATGAAGAGAAAACTTTTTGCCGGTTCCTCCTTTTTCCTGCAATATGATGCTTGTTTGGACATCCTGAACGTTGCTTGCATCGATAATCTCAAACGATTTTGTTTCGGGAAATGCGCTATACAGCTTCTCAAGTGTTGCGTTGCCAATCTCATCCACCTTGACTTGTTCAGCAGTCATTGGTGTTCTAGTAAGCATTTCAATCAGGGTAGGGGCCGCAAATGCTGCGGTTGGAATCAAGATCGCAGCAGCAACGATTCCACCAATTAATCGTTTTTTCATGGTAATTTCGCTCCTTTTTCGTTGCAAATATTGAGAATAGGATTGTTCTATTCGTTTGGAAATTCCCGGAGGGCACTCCATAGTTTCTGCCTCTTTGTGCAGATGTTCACGGATTTTGCGTTCAATAGGCATTGATCTTTTCCATCCTTTCTGGGGGGAGATTCCCTAAGTTTTTTCGAAGCGCCTGGAGGCCAGCATGATATCTGGACTTGACAGTACCCAGCGGAATATCGAGCAATGTTGCGATTTCCTCAAGAGTATAGTCGTGAAAAAAGCGGAGGATAATCACCATTCGCTGTTTGTCGGTCAGTTTTCGGATTGCCTGCGATATCATTTGGTTCGTCCCGTCCATCAACACAGTAGGTTGATCCCAATGAGACTCTTCCCGAGTGAAGGCACGGATGCGATCAAAAATTCGGAATCTCCGCCAGCTCTTGACCCGAAATCTCTGCACTTGACGGATGACCAAGCCGTGTAGCCAGAAGTGGAAAGGTCGGTTCGTATCGTAGTTAGCAAGTGAGGTCCACATTTGCATATAGATCTCATTCATGACATCTTCCCGATCCTGGTGATGATCCACCAGAAAGGAGACTGTCCGGTATACGTCCTGATAGGTGGCATCATAAATCGTATGAAACGCTTGTTGATTACCATCTTTCATTTTTGCGAGCAATTGATACATATCTTCACTTTGCATTCAGAGGGCCCTCCTGGGTAAGCAGCTTACACACTATATTGTCTCTTTATCAAAAAAAGGTTCGGTTCTTTATTTTTTTTGCAAACGGCTGAGTGTTGGCGGCTATTACGTCCACTACGAGAATAATAAAACAAAAGCCGGATTCCTTGAGTAGGAAAACCCGGCTTTTTAACTATAGATCCAACTATACAGTTTTGTCTTGCTTTCGGTTCAAAATAACCTTCGCCAGCTCCACAATCGGAATAATAGACAGCGAGCTTGCAATGACAATCAGCCACTGTTCCCACGTTAATTGCTGCACTTTAAACAAGGAGTTGAAATAGGGGACAATGATCACCACTAGTTGAAAGAATGCAGAGATGGCGATGGCCAGATTCAAGTATTTATTTGTAAATACCCCGATGGATAGGAGCGATTTGGTGTTGGAGCGCACATTCAGTGCATGCGTTAATTGGATCAGACCCAGGGTGGCAAATGTCATGGTTACGGCTACCTCATGGGAATAGTACGTCTGACCAATCATGTAGGCGGACAGTGTAATCAATCCCTTAAAAATGCCCTGATAAACAATGCTGATCCCCATACCCTCTGCAAAAAAGCTGTTGCTGGACTTGCGGGGTTTCATCTTCATGATGTCTTTTTCTGCTTTTTCCATCCCAATCGCCAAAGCAGGGAGCGTATCGGTTACGAGGTTTACCCACAGGATGTGAATCGGCAAGAGAATGTTCCAGCCAAGCATTGTACCGATAAAGATGGCGACAATTTCGCCGAGGTTGGAGGACAGCAGGAATTGAATCGATTTCCGCAGATTGCTGTATATCTTGCGCCCTTCTTCAACAGCGACGACAATGGTAGCAAAATTGTCATCCGCCAGGACCATATCGGAAGCGCCTTTGGCCACATCTGTACCGGTAATGCCCATGCCAATCCCGATGTCAGAGGCTTTGAGGGCAGGGGCATCATTCACACCGTCACCTGTCATGGCAATAATCTTGTTCTGCTTTTTCCATGTATTTACGATCTTTACCTTGTGTTCAGGAGATACCCTGGCATACACAGAGAAATGGGAAACCCGATCTTCGAATTCCTTGTCACTTAACTTGTTCAGTTCGCTTCCGGTGATGGCTTCACTTTCATCTTGTATGATCTGTAGCTGTTTGGCGATGGCGATGGCTGTATCTTTATGATCCCCTGTGATCATGATCGGGCGGATTCCCGCTTCTTTACATATTCGAACTGCCTCTCGTGCTTCTTCTCGGGGAGGATCAATCATTCCAACAAGTCCGACGAATACGAATTCATGCTCAACTGTTTCGGAACTTACGTCTGAAGGCAGAGCTTCTACATCTTTATATGCCAGAGCAAGGACCCGCAAAGCTTCGCCAGCCATTTCCTGATTGGCTCTCTGGATCAGACTTCTGTGTTCACTGGTAAACGGTTCAATCGTCCCCTCATGGAGATATCCTGTACATCTTTCTAAAAGGACATCGGGCGCACCTTTTGTAATTACTTTGAGATGACCGCCAAATGAATGAATCGTCGTCATCAGCTTTCTGTCAGAATCAAACGGGATTTCACCCACCCGGGGAATTAATTCATCCAGTTGCTCTTTTTGGTATCCGTTGTCTATGGCAAAGTAAGCCAGGGCGGTTTCTGTGGGGTCACCAATGAAGGTTACCTTGCTGTTTGCATGTGAGCCGTTGGAGTCATTGCACAGGACGAGAGACTGCATGAACAGTTCGGCATGTTTTTTTTCAAAGGTCTTCAGGACTTCTGCCTTGCAGCTTTTTTTGTTAATAAATATTTCCTGCACGGTCATTTTATTTTGGGTTAATGTACCTGTCTTGTCAGAGCAAATGATCTCTGTGCTGCCCAGCGTCTCAACCGCAGACAGTTTGCGAATGATCGCGTTTCTCTTGGCCATTCGCTGGACGCCAAGAGCAAGGATAATCGTTATGACCGCAGGAAGACCTTCGGGAATCGCAGCAACGGCAAGGCTGATCGAAATAAGGAACATGTCCAGATAATTTCTGCCTTGCAAGATGCCTGCGAGAAAAATAATAACAGAGATGATTACGATCCCAACGGTGAGGTAGCGGGTCATTTCAGCCAGTTTTTTCTGAAGGGGAGTCGCCTGGTTTACGCTTGTGGAGAGATGGCTGGCGATTTTGCCGATTTCTGTATTCATTCCAATTGCTGTGACAATTCCAGTACCTCTGCCGTATGTAACGATGCTGCCTGCAAAAGACATATTCTTGCGATCACCAATGACCAGATCCAGTACGTCTAACGTTTCGGTTGTTTTTTCTACCGGAACTGACTCACCTGTGAGTGCTGCTTCTTCTACTTTCAGACCAGAGCATTGCAACAACCGCATATCAGCAGGGACATAATCGCCTGCCTCCAGTAACACGATATCGCCAGGGACAAGGTCCTCTGAGTTGATCTGTTTTACTTCACCATCCCGTTTGACCTTTGCATGCAAGGAGGACATTTGCTTCAAGGCTTCCAGAGATTTTTCTGCCTTTCTTTCCTGGATCACCCCGAGAATGGCATTGATAGACACGACTACCAGAATAATGATCGAATCAGTGAGCTCGTGCAAAACCCCGGAGACGAGGGCAGCAATCAGTAAAATGATGACCATGACATTTTTAAATTGTTCCAGAATCATTTCAAACAGCGATTTTTTCTTGCCTTCCATCAATTCATTTTTGCCATAGATGGCCTTGCGTTTGTCGGCTTCTTGTTCTGTCAGCCCACTCCGATCGGAATGAAGGATGTTGAGTGCCGCATCACAATCTTTCATATGAAAGGCTTCTTCTATGAGTTGGTTGCTAGTATTCTGATTCATCGAAGGATCACTCCTTTGGAATTATTCATAAAAACTGCCACACTCATGAACATTACTTTCTATTATAATGGAAAAAAGAGTATATGAAGGGGTGGAGAGATGACAAATATTATCGTAGTTCCTACTGATGGGTCTGAGGGCTCTATCAGAGCGCTTCATTACGCAATTGACACAGCTAAAAAAACAGATGGGGAAATCATTTTGATAAATGTGCAACCGAACTTCTCAACACCGCACACGAAAACCTTCTTCAGTAAAATGGATATTGAAGAATATACACAAATGATGGCGGTCGAGGCGTTGGAGCAGGCGAAGAGGATTGTCATGGAGTCGGGAGTTCCCTATCGTGTTAAGATACGTGTGGGCCTGCCAAAAGTGGAAATTTGCCAAGAAGCAAAAGAGTCAGAAGCTGCATCCATCGTTTTGGGATACCGTGGATTAGGTGCGATCATGGGGACTGTAATGGGCAGTGTATGTTATGGAGTGCTGCAGGATACACCTTGTCCGGTTACCATTGTTCCATAATAGGTATGTCAAAACAATAGACACAATGACTGATATTATGTCGAAAATCGAACAAGAAGCTGATCTGCCTAATAAGGGGGTCGGCTTTTTCATTGATACAGATATGTCAGCTTCGGGTAGCTGTAAGTCTGGTAATGTCATCAATCCAAGCGGGAAAAGTAAAAGTAGCATATCCTATCATGACATGAATCTTTTGTCCTGTTCTCTTGGACGGGCAACCCCTTGAAAGGATGGGAAAATGCGATGATGTACGTCTTTAGCCGAATTAAGAAGGGAACTCACATCGGGGTTTACTTTGGTAGTAAATGTGTGAAGGGGAAGTTTTATGGCTTTCATAAAGACTCCACTGTGGTCATCCATAAAAAAGACAGAGTCTACTATATCAACCCCAAAAAAGTAGCTGCCGTCCGAATTTAATGAATGGATTGTTTGCTCCAATAGAAAAACAGATGAGGTCGTCTCATCTGCTTTTTTACGGGCGTTTTTTTTTATTGTACGGGAATATCAATGGCTGTGATTTTATTGATAGGAACAAATACAGTTTGGCCGGGGACTCCTGCGCGGTTGATTGCGGCAACACCATTATTTACTCCTATGAAAGTTCCTTCGTGGGATTGACCATCAAAGTGGATACGAATGTTCGTACCTATTCCGATGTTTTCGAGTGTTCTTCTGATAGAACTCGACATAGTGAAAAAACCTCCTTCATCTAGTGATGGCATATTATATTCAATTCGAACAACCCCAGTATGGACGAGTACCCTCTGCAAATCGCACAATTTTGTCCTACACAAAATGATGCTCAAGTCAGCCAACTGGGTGCTTTTTTTTCCATTCTTCTAGTAAAACAGCAAAGAAAAAGGTATGATGATTGTTATTCTGTATGGATAGGATGGGTAGAGAGATGAGAGAGACACTTACATTTCGGGAGAAGATAAGGCAGTTTCTTTCTGTTTTGCTCCCGATACTAATATCACAGCTGGCCTTGTTTTCCATGAATTTTTTTGACACTGTCATGTCAGGAAAAGCAAGTCCAACCGACCTTGCAGGGGTGGCGATCGGGACGAGTCTGTGGGTTCCTATTCAAACTGGCTTAACCGGAATCCTGCTGGCCGTCACGCCAATGGTTGCCCAAATGTATGGTGCCAAGCGTAAGGATGAAGTGCCCTATACAGTTATTCAAGCTTTATACCTGGCAGTGACCATTGCCATCTTAATTATGATCTGCGGCGGCCTATTGCTGAATCCCATATTGGATTTGATGAGTCTGGAGACAGAAGTCCGGCAAATAGCGAGGGATTTTTTAATTGCCCTTTCAATAGGGATCATTCCGATGTTTATGTATACGGTACTTCGCAGTTTTATGGATGCGCTTGGAATGACGAGAATCACGATGATGATTACACTGATTTCTTTACCGATCAACGTCATCCTGAATTATGCGCTGATATTCGGCAACTTTGGTTTTCCCCGGCTCGGCGGTGTAGGAGCGGGATACGCATCTGCTACAACATTCTGGTGTATTACGCTGATCAGCTTGTATGTGGTTCATAAGGTATATCCGTTCACTGAATTGGGAGTATTTTCACGTTTTTATCGGGTTTCCCTCAAAGAATGGAAAGAGATCATGAAGCTGGGAGTACCGATTGGTTTTTCCATTTTCTTTGAAGTGAGTATTTTTGCTGCCGTTACACTGCTGATGAGCCAGTTTAATACGATGACGATTGCAGCCCACCAAGCGGCGATTAATTTTGCTTCCTTTATTTATATGGTACCGATGAGTATTGCTATGGCACTGACGATTCTGGTCGGTTTTGAGGTCGGGGCAAAACGGTACAAGGATGCCAGACAGTACAGCTATCTGGGGATCGGAATGGCTCTAGTTCTGGCAATGATGTTTGGCGTTGGCTTGTTACTGTTTACTGAACAGGTGGCAGGTTTCTATACCAATGATGCGGATGTATTGCAGTTGACGAAGCACTTCTTGTTATATTCCATCCTGTTCCTGGTGTCTGATGCGATTGCTGCACCGATCCAGGGAGTCTTGCGCGGGTACAAGGATGTTACCGTTACCTTTATCGTTGCTCTGATTTCCTACTGGGTGATCGGCTTGCCGTCTGGATATCTCCTGGCAAATTACACCTCGCTTGCTGCTTTTGGTTATTGGATCGGCTTGATTACAGGACTTGCTGCAGGTGCGGTCTTTTTATTCGGGCGATTATTGTCATTGCAGAAGAAGATGATGAGAGCACAGTGAACTAAAAAAAATAAAGGCGCCAGATCAGTGATCTGACGCCTTTTTACGTACTTTTTCCACTTCATAAGGCATTTCCATTTTTTGTGCCAACTTCAGGCTTTGATTCCATTCCTTCTGTGCCTGTTTCTGATTTCCTGTTAACCAGTGGTACTGCCCCAAATAATAGTGTAGTCGAGGCTTTGCGATGGTAAAAATTTTGGCAAACGCTCGAAGACAATCAAGTGATTTCTGGATATTGTTTTTAAGTTCCTCATCGGCCAACTTGCCCTTTTCCCATAAAGAGAGGAATACCTCTACTACAGCCGCATAGCTGTCAAAGGAGTAGTAGGTGGTCGGTGCGGATTGTTCAATTAATTGTAGCGCTTTGACTGCATATTCTTTTGCTCGCTCCAGTTCTTCTGTTTTCAAATAGCAGAAGGCAAGCTGACTGTATACCCTGATTTCTTCTGTCGTCCCGATATTGATGCGAATCAGCGCTTCCGCTTCCTTCAACAGGAGGATCGCTTCCTCTATTTTGCCTGAATAAATCATCCCTTCCGCTTGTCCCAATAACCCCCACGATTGTGCCTGGGCATTGCCGCTACGCTTTCCGGATTCATAGATTGCCAGTGAATGGCCGATGCTCTTGGCGAAGTCGGCATGATGATAAGCAAGAACTTTTACATACAAATAGGAAGACGCTTCCCAGTACCTTCGATCTCCCATTTTTTCATAAATTTCCATTGCCTGAACGGCGTAGTCATAAGCATCTTGCCATTCGCCAATGCCAATGTGATAGAGGGAAATATCCATGGAGGCCCATGCCTTCGCAGGAGGCAGTTGCACCTTTTCGGCAACTTGCAATGCCTGTTTTTTATAAGATCGAGCTAACGGATGGATCGTCATGATTCCTGCGGTTACACACATATTTCCGGTTATTTGTGCCAATTCCAGCGAAGGACCAGCGTCTTCCGCCAAATTTAATCCATGGAGCGAATTGTACAAATTGTCCATTGGTTTGTTAATAAAAAAGTAGATTTCGGATAAGCGGAAATAGCAACGTGCCTGTTCGGTCAATTCTTCTTTGTTTTTTTCAAATCGCCCAATAAAATAGGCAGGGAAGAAGCGGTGCTTGAGTTGCAATAATAGTTGTTTGATCATATGTTTTTTGAATTCTGCAGGTGTTTGAGCCGTATGTCTGTTATAAAGCGAAAGGGCTTGGTTTAAGTAAGTTGTCGCATTTGTCATATCGCCAATTCCCATGTAGGATTCACCCAAGAGTCGATGCCATTTCGCAACGCTTTTTGTCTCGAAATTCTTGTGCTCAACAGTCAAGGCTACTACCTGACGAAAGACGCTGACCGCATCCTGATAGGAACCTGTTCGCAGAGCCAGTAATCCCGATTTTTCCAGGTATTCTACTGTTTTTGGCGTGTTTTCAGCTTTCGACCAGTGATAGGCAAGCGTACTGTAATAGGATGTCAAATCAGCAAATTGCCGCTCATACCATTCAGCCAACGCTTGATGAAGCTGTCTGCGCTGTGAATGAAGCATCAGATTATAAGATACTTCATGGGTGATGATGTGCTTAAAAATATAAGTCAGCTCGGGCTCCAGACTTTCAAGCAGTGTCAAATTCACCTCATTCAAGGTGAGTAGGTGCTCAGACAATTCTTTTGCAGCCGCTTGCATCGGCAGTATGCCATTTAGTGTTGTGTAAGTAAACAGCCTTCCAATGACACTGGCGACTTTTAACACGATTTGCTCTGATACGGGTAATCGATCGATTCTACTCGTAATAATTCCCTGAAGGGAGTTTGGGAAGTGAATCCTCTGGAAATCCTCCACGTTTTTGGAAACGTGACATACCCCATCCTTGATTTCAATCAATCCGCTGTCCCTGAGGGCATACGCCAATTCCTCGCTAAAAAACGGGTGGCCTTCTGCTTTGGTAAGGATCAAGTCGCTTACAACTTCTGGCAAGCTGGATACCCCTAGGCGTTTGCAAATTAATTCTAGTGTCTCTTTGCCAGTCAGTTCTTTCAGGGTGATTTTTTCCGTTGTGGGAAGATCGATTAGGTGATGGTAATCCATCGGGAGTTCAGGGTTATCCGGGCGCATCGAAATTAGCAGCAACAGATTGGGCAACTGCTGGGAAATGGCAGCAAGTAATGCCCAGGAGGCGGAGTCCAACCAATGCCCATCGTCAAGAATGATGGCAGTAGGGTCAGAACCGATCAAACGTTGAATCAGCTTGATGAAGAACTCTTGTATATTTTCTGCCCGTGCACGCCCAGTCATCTGATCTGTCCATTCATTCTCGGCAAATTCAAAGGGAAGGACAACATTTAACAGGGGATGCAGGTGCTCAAGGGATGGAAGCTGATCATGTATCGTTTGCAGTACATGTTCACGTCGGACGATTGGGTTCTCCGGCAAGGATTCGAGAGCGAAAAGGGTATGGAAGATGTGTCTCCATGCAAAGTAAGGCGTAAGCTGCTCAATGGAATCACCCAGGCCGAAAAGGATTTTTATATGCTCGTTTTCAGCCTTTCGTTGGAAATCAGCAGCAAGATGTGATTTTCCCATCCCTGCCTCACCAATTAAGAATACGGTCCCACCTGTCCCATTCAGCAGGTGCTTGATTTTTTTGTGAAGGATTTGTATTTCCGCATCTCTTCCAACAAGAGAGTGCTGATAATGTTGAGATGTCTTGGTTAACCGGATAGGCTGATACACGGGAACAGGATCAGAAAAACCTTTCAACTGCAATGTTTCATTACGCTGATAATGAATCTGACTGCTGGTCAAACGGAATGATTGCTCATCACAAAGAATGCGCCCGTCAGCCGCTTGCATCAGACGAGCAGCCAAATTGACGGTATCACCAATCATCGTATATTCACGACGGATCGCATTGCCGATGGAACCGCAAAATACAAGCCCGGTAGCAATCCCAATCGAGTTGACTATTCCTTTCCCAGATATGTTGGAGTGAATCTCCAAGCCAGCTTTGATCGCCCGTATGGCATCATCCTCATGAGTCAAAGAGGGGAGACCCATTGCAGCAACTACGGCTATTCCTTTTTCATCCAGGCTGATTTTATGGATCGTACCTTCCTGAATCTGCAGGATCGTTTGAATTTTCTCGATTGTCTGATGCATCTTGGCTAATGAGGCATCTTTATGGAAGTTGGGCAGTTGGATAAATAATACGGTAACATTGCGCAATTCAGCCGACCAATCCGCCTGGCCTGCATGTACACTGGCTAGAATAGACGGTGGAATATAGGGAATCAGGGCGGGTTCCAATTCCGGATGGATGGTTACAGGTGCGATCATATCAGGCAGCCATTCGCCTTTTACACTCAGTACAATAGCCCCGCAGCTCCATTCCCCGGGATTCTCTATTTCACAGTCATTCATTATGGATTGATAAGCCTGTGGAGAGAGCAGTACTTTGCCTAATTGGGCGTATGGTCCGAAAGCATTGATCTGATCGATCGTCTCGCCAGTCAGGATCAGTTCCCAGCAATCGTTTACGCCGCCTACATAGGAGATTTTGTAGTCGCCTGCACCAATCAACATTCGCAAGGAAAGCCTCAAATTAGGGATGATTTCCCGATTGTTCAAATCTTCCTGTAATAAGAGAGCACATTTTGCGGCGCGTTTGATGAACAGCTCTGGACCTTCAATCGGATGATTACCTTTCCACACAGCGAGCAAGGCGTCCCCGGCAAATTTCACCACGGTTCCGCCATGTCCTGTAATAAGAGAGATCATTTTGTCAAAGTATTTATTGAGAATAATCGACAATTCTTCCAGACCAATAGGACCTTTTTTCGTTAGCTGCTCGCAAAGGCTGGTAAAGCCTGAAATATCAACAAACAGCATTGCTCCTGAATCGTTCTCTTCTACTGGCTCGATTCTGTTCCAATTTTCATCGCTTAACTTCTTCAAAATGAAATCAGGAATATAACTTGCGAGAAATTCCGTATACCTGTTCATGATCGAGTCAACCTCATTTTCAGTGAAAAGACTTTTTTCAATAGTAGAATTATTTTATCACACTCTAATGGGAAGCTGTCAGTGGCGTCTTTTGTAATAGTGCATAATTCGACGATACAAGGATTTGTCTTCCAGGAGATTAAAAAGTTGTTTGATAGGAGTAAAGTTTGGCTCGATAATCCAGATTTTTCCTCTGTCGTCCAGAGCAATATCCAGACCAACCGTATCGATGAAGTGATAATGAGCGCGAAGCACCTTGACTGCTTTCAACGCAATTGTATCAATTTGTTTTTCGATTTTTTTAACAGAAGGCTTCCTGATCGTTGATTTTTTTATTGCCTTGGAAAACGGTAAAGCTTTGCCTTTGCTCCGAGCGACATTCGTAACGATATACCCAGGGCCCGCAATTTTGGCTAACTTGGCGGTAACTTTCCACTTTTTTTTACGCATTTTTTGAACCATGACCCGTAAGTCAAATGGTCTGCTGTTTACTTTTGCCAACGAGATTTTTTGCTGAATGATATGGGGAGAGCCTTTTGTCTTTCCTTTGACAAATGCATACGCTTTTGTTTTCCCGTCCAGTCTTGTTGTGTTTTTACCATGACGAACTTCATAGATTCCCTTTCCCTTGCTGGATACCTGCAAAACACCATGGCCGCCAGAACCAAAGGTCGGTTTGATGATCACATGGTTGTATTTCTGAAGGAAATGCGAAAAGGTTTGAAGGCTTAGTTTACTTGTTGGAGGCAGTGTTTTTGCTAATTTGGCTGATTTAGAGAGAATCTTGTATTTCGTCCATTTTCCCCGACTGTAACTCATTGCTGATTCATCTCTCCCTTATCCTTGAAGTCGTACTAGTAACAATATGTAGCAGGAGAATGATTGACAGTGTGCTTACCTACATCATGGAAGAAACGAGACCTGCGGGTGTCCCTTTTTTCAAAGAATGAGTAAAACGCCTACAGAATTTCCTTTCTCCCGTACATATGCTGTTGGTGTACTGATTTTCAAAACGAAAGGAATGAACCGAATGGGACTCTTTAACGGCTGCAATGACGATTTTGTATTGATTCTCGTGCTTTTCATCCTGTTGGTTATCGTTGGTGCATCTGAAGACTAAACAAAACGATCATGAACTACTGCGTTCGAGGATTCAGCCTCGGGCGCTATTTTTTTGTTTTGACAATTGGGTGTTGTAGATATAAAATACCCGTAGGGGTATATGAAAGTATTCTTTAGGAGGTAGCCAATGGATTGGATTCAATATGTGATTATGGCACTGCTGGTACTTTTCATCATTCGCAAGCTGATGCCGATCAAAGGACTGAAGAATTTGAAACAGGATGAGGTTTTTCAACTATTGGAAAAACCAAAGGATGTCATCTTTATAGATGTGCGGGAAGGGTTTGAATACAAAAGAGGACACATCAAACACTTTCAAAACATACCTCTGAGTGTATTGGAGCAGCGACTGCATGAACTTGATCGCAGCAAATCCATTGTGCTCACCTGTAAAAGCGGTATGAGAAGTCGCCAGGCAGCGAAGATGTTACTCAAAAATGGATTTACCCAAGTCAGCCATCTGCAAACAGGAATTTCAGGGTGGACGGAAAATTTGGTCTAAATAGGGAGGAAAAGATCATGTCAGAATTTCAAACGATTTATCCAACAGAAGTGATGGAAAGGGTAAGCAAGGGAGAAAAGTTGAATATTGTTGACGTTCGTGAACACGAAGAAGTTGCTCAAGGGATGATTCCTGGTGCCAAGCATATCCCACTACAAGAGCTGACGAGCCGTTATGCAGAGATCAATCGAGGCGAAGAAACTATTTTTGTATGCAGAAGTGGGAACCGAAGCGGAATGGCGTGTCAATTTTTAGCCAATCTGGGGTACCAAAGTGTAAAGAATCTGGCAGGTGGAATGAACTATTGGCAGGGAGATGTGGTTCGGAAGTAATTTTATAAAAGAAAGGAGGTAAGGCGTTGGTATATGACAACAAGCTGAAAAATCGATTAAAAAGGATAGAGGGCCAAGTCAGGGGTATTCTTGGGATGATGGAGAACGAAAAGGACTGCAAGGAACTGGTTGTCCAGCTTACAGCAGCTCGGGCGGCAATAGACAAATCGATTGCATTGATCGTAGCCGAAAACCTGGCTGAGTGCCTTCGTGAAGAGGACAGAAGCATGGAACAAATTACTCCGATTATCAATGAAGCAATTGAATTAATGATCAAAAGCAGGTAAGCGGGCAGAAATGCCTTTTCATTTTTTAAATTTATATACCCCTATAGGTATTATCGAGAGAGGTGATCACATGTTTCCTCATGAGAAATCGACAATTGCCATTGTGAGTGACGATGAAGCAAAAGCAATTGAAATTATTACGGTCTCAGCAAGGGCTGCATCTCTGGGAAGTGATATAACCCTGTTTTTTCTTTTCAAGGGTTTAGACGTATTACGAAACAAGGACGATCAGTTTGTGTATGAGCTTGTTCAACTGGCTAAAAAGCTGGGTGTAAGGGTAGTGGCTTGCTCAAGCTACGGCGATGAATCGGGACTGTCTGTGGAAGATTTTATGGAGGGAACGCACTTTGCGGACTTCCCGGCTTATCTCGTTGCTTGTGAACAGGCAAGAATCAATCTCGTCATGTAAATGGCAACAAACCATTGTGATGACAGATCAGGGGGAGAAACATGAAAAATTACATGAAGATATTGCTGTATTTTGTACTCCCGGTATCCGTTGGACTGTTTTTGTTGGAAGGCGGATTCGGGGCGAAAATCGAGCCGGGAACAACACAGGAGGAACAACAGGAGGTACAAGGGGTGGCTATCAAGGAAGTTAGACAAACGAATTCGGGAGAAGGGCTGCAGGTCCCCGGAACAATTGTGTCAGAGGAAACGGCTGCTGTTTCTGCAAAAATCATGGCGGCTGTAACCACAGTCCATGTGAAAAAAGGCAGTCTCGTCAAAAAGGGCGATCCGCTGGTCTCGCTTGACCCAAGGCAGGTACGCACCTATCAGGACCAGGCAGTAGCACAAGTGGCGGGTGCAAGTGCTGCCTTGCAAACACTGGATGGGTCCATCCGTGTGGCCCAAACGGAGGTCGAAAAGGCAGCGGTCATGGAGCAGCAGATGAAAATCAAGATGAACCATGCGGAACAGACATTTTTGCGGATGAAGAAGCTGTATGAAGCGGGAGCAGCCAGCAAACAGGACTATGAAAATGCCCAGACTGAATTTTTGGCACATGAGCGTTCCTGGATGGATGCAGGCAAAGGCCACGAACAGGCAAAAGCGAATCTCGCTGTTACCCAAGCCAAAAAGGGAGAAGCAAGCGCTCAGTATCAGCAGGCACAAGCAGGATATAACACTGCCAATGTAAACCTGCAAGAAGCGGTGCTTTACTCGCCTTTTGACGGAATCGTGACTGAAAAGATGATTGACATTGGCGATATGGCGACCCCCGGCGTACCATTGGTTACGATTGAAAGGGCTCCCTATTCGCTTGAAATAGACGTAGATGAACGAAAGATCGGCACGGTAAAAGTGGGAGAGCAATTGCCAGTAACCATAGATGCTGTTCAATATAAAGGGAAAGGGAACGTACTGGAAATTACTCCGAGAATTGACCCTGCCAGTCGTAAATTTCGGATGAAAGTATCGTTGCCGACTGACTTGCAGGTAACGAGCGGGATGTACGGTCAGGCTACAATCCCGGGAAAAGCGGAGGACAGAATCATCCTGCCGCAAACGGCCATTCTTTATTGGTCTCAATTCACGGGTGTGTACGTTGTAGATGACAAGAACGTTGTACACCTAACCTTTGTCAATATTGCTCCGGTCGACGACAAACACGTGGAGGTACTAAGCGGTTTGCAAATCGGGGATCGAATTGTGGTCCATTCCCTTGAAAAGGTCCGGGATAAAGTGAAGGTGGTGGCACAAAAGTGACGGGGGAAAAACTAGGCATTGCCGGAAGAATTGCAAAGGCATTTATTAATTCAAAATTAACTCCGCTTCTGGTGGCTGCTATCCTTTTAATGGGGATCTTTGCTGTCCTCAATACACCTCGTGAGGAAGAACCGCAAATCTCTGTGCCGATGATGGATATTTACATACCATTTCCAGGTGCAACCGCAGAAGATGTAGAAAACCGGGTAACAAAGGTCATCGAAAAGAAACTGTGGGAAATAGACGGAATTGAATACATTTACTCATCTTCAAAACCAGGTATGTCCATGTTTATTGCAAGGTTCAAAGTCGGGAATGATCTGGATCAAAGTCTGGTACGTCTTTATAATATCCTGATGTCAAATGTTGATGAGCTTCCGCCAGGTGCATCCCAGCCACTCGTCAAGCCGGTAACAATCGATGATGTGCCGATTGTGTCATTGACTTTGTGGAGCGAGGAACTGGATGATTATTCTTTGAAACGCATTGCCACAGTGGTAGACGATGAGATAAACAAGATCGAAAATATCTCCAAAACCAATGTAATTGGCGGACGGGATCGGGAATTGCGGATACAGATCGATCCGAAGAGACTCTCAGCCAACCATCTGTCGCCACTAGCCATTGAAGAGACGGTGCAACAGGTAAATGCCTCGTTAGTATCGGGCACGTTTAGTCAAAACAACACGACCAGCCAGGTTAAAACCGGCATGTACCTGACAACAAAAGATCAGGTCGAAAATCTGATAGTCGGGATGTATCAAAACCGCCCTGTTTATATAAAAGACATCGCTCAGGTAATTGACGGGCCTACCGAAGTGAGTAATTATGTACTGTTTGGAACGGGCCCCCAAGCAAAGGAAAAGGGAATCGCACCACAATACCAATCGATCTATCCGGCGATTACCATTGCTGTCGCCAAAAAGCCGGGAACAAATGCAGTCGATCTCGCAGATCAAGTGATCAAGAAGGTAGAGGATTTAAAAGGGAAGCTCATCCCGGATCAAGTCCAGGTAACGGTAACTCGCAATTATGGGGAAACCGCAAAAGAGAAATCGGATGAGTTGATCAAACACCTGGCAATCGCTACCGTATCGGTCATATTACTGATCGGTGTATCTTTGGGACTGCGGGAGGCACTCGTTGTAGGTGTTGCCGTACCTGTGACACTGGCACTGGCGCTGTTTTTAAGCGAGATGTATGGATACACACTAAACCGGGTTACATTGTTCGCTCTCATTTTTGCTATTGGGATTCTCGTAGACGATGCGATCGTCGTCGTGGAAAACATTCATCGCTGGTTACAAAAGGGAACGCACAGCCCCATGCAGGCAGCGATTTTAGCGGTGGATGAGGTAGGGAACCCAACGATTCTTGCTACCTTTACAGTCATTGCTACGCTGATGCCGATGGCTTTTGTCGGTGGATTGATGGGGCCATATATGGCGCCGATTCCGATTAATGCTTCTGTTGCGATGTTCTTCTCGCTGCTGGTAGCCTTTGTGGTCACCCCCTGGTTTGCCTATCGATACTTGCCTAAATCTAAGCATAAAAATACCCCGGCGGGTAATGGCGAGGAGATCCATTACGAAAAGCTGAAAGGCATTTCCAGATGGTATGCCATTACGATCCAGCACATGCTCAGAGATGCCAAGAAACGCTATCTTTTCCTGGCAGGAGTTGTGGTCGTCCTTCTTGGGTCATTTTCGTTCTTCTATACCAAGGCCGTCCCGATGAAAATGATGCCGTTTGACAATAAGAGCGAAATTCAGGTTGTCATTGATATGCCGGAGGGATCAACACTTGAGGAAACAGCAAAGGCGACGAAGGCCGTTGGCGATTATGTGTCCTCTGTCAATGAGGTGACCGACTATGAAATGTATATCGGTACTGCCTCTCCGTTCAATTTCAACGGATTGGTCCGGCATTATTATCAGCGCAAAGGTGACAATGTTGCAGACATTCAGATTAACCTGGTGAATAAGCATTTGCGTGAAGATCAAAGCCACGACATCGCCAAGCGCATTCGCCCGGAGATACAAAAAATCGCAAGTGCTTATCAGGCAAATGTAAAAGTCGTAGAGGTTCCTCCAGGGCCGCCAGTTTTGTCTACCATTGTCCTGGAAATCTACGGAAATGACAAACAAGAACAGCAAATGGTAGCCAAGCAGGCAGAACAGATTTTCCGTGAGACAGAAGGGGTAGTCGATGTTGACACCTACCAGGAAGCGGAACAAACCGAGTATCGCTTTACCATTAATGACAAGGCGAGACTGAACGGAATCAATGAGCAATCCATTGTAAAAACATTACAAACCATGCTGGATGGCGCCCAAATTGGACTTCTGCATCCGGCACATGAGCTGAATCCTGTCGTTATTAACGTGCAACCGTCTAAAGGTGATCGTTCTGGAATTGACAAGCTGACCAGCATACAGATTCCTACACAAGCGGGAACACAAATTTCTCTCGGAGAGATTGTTCATGTGGAAAAAGGCAGTGTGGAGCCTACTCTTTACCGCAAAAATTTGCAGAGCGTCACGTATGTTGTAGCCGATGTGGCGGGATTTGAGGAAAGTCCTGCTTATGCAATGGCGAAAATGTGGGATCGCATTGGGGAGATCAAGCCCCCTTCAGGTGTAACCATTGAGCAAAATCTGATCAATCAGCCATGGCTGGAAGATGGCGTCAGTGTGAAATGGGATGGAGAATGGCAGATTACGTATGAAGTATTCCGTGATTTGGGGATTGCTTTTGCGATTGCCATGGTCGTCATGTATCTCTTGATTGTAGGATGGTTCCAATCCTTCATTACACCGCTCATCATTATGTCACCAATCCCGCTTACCTTGATCGGCGTGATCCCGGGCCACTGGATGTTTGGCGCCTTTTTCACAGCCACATCCATGATTGGAGTGATCGCACTCGCCGGGATTATTGTCCGCAACTCGATTCTCCTGGTGGAATTCACCATCCAGAGACGGGAAGAAGGTGCTTCGCTCACGTGGGCAGTCATTGAAGCCGGAATCGTTCGTGCAAAGCCGATCATTCTTACCGCCGCCGCTGTTGTCGTAGGCGCTGTGGTCATCCTGTTCGACCCGATTTTCCAAGGCTTAGCCATCGCTTTGATGTTTGGCACAATCGCATCTACATTATTAACCCTGTTCATCATACCGATCATCTATGCGATGGTCGAAACCAAGAGAGCAAAGCTGAAAAACAAGCATGTCAATATCCAATGTGCTGACGATGTGATCGGCATGGGAAGAGGAAAGGATGAGGTGGAATGTTTGTAACAAACGGGAAAGGAAATATCATTCGTCTATTGGCAGGAATCTTTATTTTGCTCAGTCTGGCTCTAGCACAATGGGTGAGTCCGTACTGGCTGCTCTTTACTGCCTTTGTAGGGGTAAATCTGATTATTTCTTCGCTTACCGGGTTTTGTTTGCTGGAGAAGATATTGGTGAAGCTGGGGGTGAAGGAACAAGGTAGTAGTTCTTGTGGATTATAGAGGATACTTGCTTGTATTGACGTGAATTTTATATAGGAAAAGGGAATTACTTATTCTTGCAGGGGATTGCTGTTACTGGGCGATCCTTTTTGTTTTACTGTGTGAATTGTGCCAAAAGAAGTAAGGAGGTGTTAACATAGTCACATCCTTATTGATAAAAAAGTATTAAAATGAAAATCGACAAAATAATGAATTTATCCTAAAAGTATGTCGAAATATATCTTTTCTGCTACTATAGTATTAATGCATTTCTACATAATTCCTTATTTTACTTTATTATCCGCAGCTTCGATAAAGGCAAACCCATTGAAAGGTGGGGACGCAAAGCCACGGGTCTAATGCTCTACTGAGCAATGACAGCCGGGTTACCAAGCATCCAGAATCAACGTAAATTCATTTGGTAACGAAGGCTATTTCTTTTTGAGGTAGCCTTTTTTTATTTGTCATTTAAAGGGGGATTACATGAAAGTTACGGTTTCATTTAGTAGAAAAAGCACCAAAAGACTAGCAGTTCATTTTATGAAAGGGGAATGTATCCATAAATGATAAAACTAGTTATTCACATTCTATCTGCGTTGGCCCTTACTTTTGCAACACTGTTTATTCCTGCTTCCGGGGTCTATGCAGAGGAAAATCAGACTGAGGAAGTTGTACCGAGTCTGCCTCCCGAATCGGAGCTGCCTGATCTTTCTCCTGCCCCTCCGACCTGGAAGCCATCCCAAAAAAGTAGTGATTCTACCACATCACAACCTAGCTTTCATCTAAAAGCGCCTAGCATCTGGGTGAGCAGGATGGATGAAACAAGCGTTACGTTGAATTGGACTCGTGGAGCATATTTCTATGAACTGCAAAAGTGGGATGAATCAAGTGAGACATGGGAAACCATTTATCGTGGAGAAGTGGCAAATTTTACACTTTTCGATGTACCAAGAGATTCCTTTACTTTTTTCAGAGTTGCTGGTTGGGATGGCACTTGGTCACCATGGAGTTTCCAGTCGGGTTATCTAGCAACCTATAATTATGCCCGCTACAGTGGAACACAGAATACGGTAGAGCTGAATGCAATGAGTGATAATAATGTGTTGACCACGTCGAGTGGAAGTAATTTTGCTTATGTAAAATGGATAAACGAGAATTGGGTATCCGTATATGCCAGTGACGAACCTGTTTTTACAGATTCCGATACCCAATCAAATGAGGAAAGTTACTATGCGATGTTTGCGAGAAACAGTGGGGAATGGCGAGCATTGAACGGGTATGGATTTATTCGAGCGAATACCCCGCCTGCTAAGCCGGAAAATCTGAAGGTTAACTTGACATCCTCTTCGATTGAGCTGACTTGGAGCCCAGTAAGTGGAGAACCTTTGGATGATCCTTCCATCACCTATCATGTTTATCTCAATGAAAAGCCAGTTGGAAAGACAAAAGAAACCTCCTATACCTTTTCTGACCTTAATCTGGACGATGAAAATATCGTTGGTGTTTTGGCAGAGAACAGTTTGTACGCCAAAAGCGATTTAAGTACGGTAACTGGCACCACTTCCAATCTGAAAAAATATGAATACATCTATGAAGGAAACCGTCTGAAAAGAATTGTGGAGGATGGGGTCGACATTGTTGTGTTTGAGTATGACGAAAACGGAAATCTGACTGTGAAAAAAATCTTAAAGTAGCTTTTATTGAGGTGATGAAATGAAGTTTGCCAAAATAGCAAAAATTCTATTGAGTGTGTCGTTGCTATCTGCAATCTGTATTCCCAATCAAATATTTGCAGATACCACAAAAATTCAAGTGAAACCCGCTGCGGAATCGACCTCGTTTGATGTGCAGATCAGCGGCGAAGAAGGAAAAAAGCTTTGGAAAATATCAGATATTACGATCACTGCTGATGCCCCGGAAAAAACAGAAACAAGTATTCAAATAGACGATGGAGCAATCACTCCTTTTTCAAACAGTTATTCATACTCAGATGAAGGAAAACATACAGCAACCGTCTATTTAAAAGATGAAGAGGGAAAAGAACTCGGACAAGTCTCCAAAAAAATTAAAATTGATAAGACCAAGCCTGAATTAAAGGTACAAACGACTGGATTGGAAGGAGAAAATGGATGGCTTCGGTCAGATGTTGAGGTCTCTGTTGGAGCAGAAGATTTGATTTCGAAATTGGCCCGAGTAGATTTCGGATTCGATACACGAGAGCTGGAAACGTATATCGAGCCATTTTGGGTAAGAGAAGAAGGGACTCACTATATTGCGGCTGAAGCCGAAGATAACGCAGGAAATGTTGAAAAATTAGAACATCCCTTTTACATAGATAAGACCAAACCGGTCATATCGAATGTGTACCTGCAAAGAGAGTATTTCTGGGGGCAAGAATTTCCGATACGCTTTCAGACCTTTGATGCCATCTCTGGAGTCAGTTCTATTACTGCTACTATCAACGGCAAGAATGTAACAAATGGAAGCAATTATTTATTTACTGAGCCAGGATGGCATACATACCGAATTGAGGTAAAGGATACAGCAGGCTGGGCAGCTGTCTATGAAACCAGGTTCGAGGTATATATTCCTGCAAGAATCACCTTTCATCCAGACAGTTTACAGCTAGATCATGGATCGGGAATGGCAACCAATTTCATCGAGCTGCCTGCACCGTTTGAACCAGAGAGGATCAACTTTTCTACCGTACAGACAAACTCACAGATCGTGCATGTTCAGGATCCTCAATATGGATATGTGAAGAATCCGATCGGTGATGAAGACGAAAACGGAATTCGAGATATGATGCTCAAGTACGAAAGAGAAACACTGGTACCTGTCATTGTTCCGTATGGAAATGGGGATGACAAGTGGAGTCCAACCGTGATCACGATGTATGGCGAGTGGGGCGATTACCACTTTAAGGGTTACGATGATTTCCGTGTTTTGAATTCGGGTTATGTTCCACCACCACCGGATGTCACTCCGCCAGGTATTTCAATGGAACCACCAGATAACTCGACCAATGTATCGGTTAATGTTACACCTATCCTGACCTTTACTGAACCTGTTTTATCCAGTGGTGGGACGGAATTAAGCGATGAAGCAGTGGAGGAGATCATTCGTTTTACCAATCAACAAGGTGAGGAAATCCCATTCACGGCGAATTGGATGAAAAACACACCTTCTATCCAGGTAAATCCCAATGTACAGCTAGTAGGGGACACCACTTATACAATTGAATTTGCAGGACAATCCGTAATGGATGCAGCGTACAATCCTTATCTTTCTGTAACGGAAGCGGTTTATAACCAGAATAATGAATTCCGATCAAATTTTACTACGGAAAGTTATTCAATCGTTTTCCTTCCACCGCTGCCCATTCCAGTAATTGAAATTGAGGTAATCGATGAGGAGCCACCTCCGCTACCTCCGCCAACAAAACCAAAGGATGATCCACCAACAGTTTCAGTGAAACCTAGAGTTTTACCTTTGCCAGATTTGCCACCTTCCCTTCTAAATGAATGGCAAGTGTATCTGAATAATACGGTAGCCAGAGAAATAAGCATGTCTTCTGATCAGAATGTAATATCCAACGGGGTTAATCGGGCCATTGAAACGCTGGAAGCCTATCTTTCCGCTGGAAATGAAACTAGTACACTCTCTGCTAGCAGATTAAAGAAGAAAAAAGAGAGTGCGGGAGAAAGCTCATTAAACAAATTCGACGTACTCGATCATACCGTTAACTCCGTGATGAAGGAAGTTACGACAAAACTGGAAAACGGCGAAATCAGTCCAGAACAGGCAGCACAATACACAAGTCATTTATTACATGCCGGTTACGGAACGCTTATTGAAAAATTACCGGATGATTCGTCAGATGAATTTGATCAGACGATTGATTCATTTAACGCGCTACTGGACCAGGTAGTCAGTAAAATACAAGTCTTTGAAATCCCGGAAGGTTTGGCAAACGAGCTAGATAATTCCATTCATGGGCTTATTGCCAAGCAAAACAATTATGAGGTAGCGAATAAGGCAAGTATTTCCGATCTCGCCCAAAAAGTGAAAGAGACCAAAAAGAATCTGAAATCGTTACAGGATAAGTTAAGTCATGAAGTTTCAGCTATCAATGTCCCTTATATCCTGCCAGTTTATCTAAATGATAAGGAAGATACACAAGTTACCATTCAGCCGAAAGCTGTGAAAAGCATGATAGAAGCTAATTTCTCATTATCCATAGAAAATGGGCAAAAAGCAGGAATCATCATTCCCGCAGAGTGGTTAGATGAGACGGGAGCGAAAAAGTTACAAATCTCACTTAAAAAATCGAAAGACAGTAAGAAAAAGAATAACGAAAAGAATGAACAAGCTTATCAATACGAGGTAAAGGTAAACGGTAAATCAGTAACAGAAGTTGAGGATCAGGTGATTATCAAGTTGCCAGTTTCCTCAAGTAATGAAAGCGACCTAAAAGTGTATTACTTTGATGAAGAAACAGAGGAATGGACAGTAGTTACCGATGAAAATGGAGAAGCCATAACAGTGAACCAAACACATGACTACGTCAGTTTCTCCAGCAAACATATCGGTCTATTTAAAATTTCGGAGTAATGTAGCAGATGGATAAAGAGCTCTGCCTATCATTCTTCTTGTGGTAGGCAGGGTACAAAAAACAAAATAATAGGGGTTTTAAGATGAAGAAGATCCTAATGTATATGTTAGTCTCCATCGTTTTATTGACCAGTGTTGTTCCTGGTAATGTTTCCGCTAGCAGTGATGCGAATAAACAAACGGCAGCCAATCAAACCAAAAAGCCGAAAGATCCGAAGAGTACCATTGAATGGATCGTAGATGAACTTCCAGTGGAAGAACAAGAAGAAGACACGAGTGTGAAACCGGTCTTTTCAGATGACGAAATCTTGCAGATGGAATGGGACCAACTTCCGGTTAAGAACGTCCTGAAAATCAACCAATTGTATGATCGGAAAACCATTCAGATTTCCTCTTATTTCTACACGAACTTGAGAAGACTTCTGTCTAAAGATGAGATTAACGAAACACTCAACTGGAATGATGAATATGTCATGGAACAGATTCGTCAATTGCCAAACAATCAGTTTAATCATTTAACGAAGTATACACCTGTCATTTCGTGGATGCATAAGAAATGGAAGGACAAAAAGGATAAACCAAATAAACCGGATAAACCAGGCAATAAGCAACAGTTGGATGCAAGAACACAGTCTGTTCAAAGATCAATCTCTGAGCCAACGGAAACAAAATACACCATGAAAGATATGGAGTATCAGTATTTCAAAAGTAAAACGCTCAACCCGGTGGACGATTTATATCGGGGGGCAAATGTGGTTGAAAATGATATAGAACTTGATGGAAAACATGGTATGGATTTTGTGTTGCAGCGAAGATATCATACCCTGGATAGTTTTGTGAATAAACCTGCTACAAGTGATGAAGGGTCAAATTTTACTTGGAACGCTGAATTACCAAGTGATGGCGGTGATCATGATTTTGCAATTGGTTGGGATTTTAATATACCATCCATTGTCATGTCAACGGCTACGGTAGATACTTACCGATCAGAGGGTTCTCCCAACATAACTCCCTATGATACGTACCATACATCTATAGATAGAGCGAGAAGATATACGTTTAATTTAGAAGATGGAACGTCTCTGGAGTGGAGAGATGGCAAGTTTGACATTCCTGGAAAATGGGTCAACTATCCATATGCAGGGTTAGAATTCGAGCACGATTGCAATAACTGTTCCGCTTTTTTGACCCTGAATGGAGTGAAGTATGAGTTCACGGATGGCTTCGGAGACCCTTCATATACTCAAAAAGTAATTAAAACAAATATGTACGGTGACACCATCACATATGAAATTCCACCAAGCTATGAATATACAAAACCGATTACGATTACAGACAGCGTAAAGCGTGTTATTAAATTGATACGAGATAAAGATGGAATCATTACGGACGTAAAAGTTTTTAAGGATTCGTCAAGTACAGTTCCAATAAAACATATTCATTATGGGTTAAATTATCAATCAGATGATGATTTAGGTGAATACTATGAGCTTGCATCAGTGGAAGACCATACGCAAACACCAATGATACTTGCTCAATACGAATACAACAACCCTGAAACAACTGGATACACACGATTTAATCTTAATGCGAATTATTCTCTTGATTGGGATGGCGAGGGAGTACCTTTAGATCATAATGGTTATGAAAATCAGGAGTATATTGATACAACAGAAAGTCATTGGGATTGGGATGAACATTGGTTGTATAATTTACAACTAAAAAAGGTGAAATACCCTGTTCAAGGACTTGATATTAACTATACGTACGGCACTTACAGCGATTTGATTGATAATCATAAAATTGATTTCTTTGATCGCGGAGTTGTTCGATTGTTTAAGGATCGGAATGCGCTGACATTCTTGCAGTACTATCCGGTTACAAGTGTTACGTTTAGCTATATACCAAAATCAAATGCTTTAAATGGGCAAACGATTTACTCCTTCACTAAATCATATGAAATGAAATCACAAGAAATTTGGAAGGTTCCTAAATCAACAATTCCACGTTTAGAAAATGCTTTGAACAGAGACGGTGGAGTTGTTCGGTCCCATGAAAATCCGGAAATAGGAGCAACGGTTGAAAAGACTTTTGAAGTAAATCAGGACCGCAACCATCTCTTGAAGCTGGTAAAATCTACAGCCTCAAAAGGACTCACGATGAGAGCAAATGATGGCAGTAAAGAATACAGCTATAATCCTACGACCAACATCAGTTATTTGTATACTGGTAACAAGACCAAGCCGATTGCTCAGTATAGTTTCTTGGAACCTACTACCGAACTGGCAAATATACCGGTATACCAGTACTTGCTTAATCCTAATGAATCCATGCTTTCCTCTGTTCAAGGAAATTTGGAAAAATACGCCAATATAACTACTTATGAATACGACGGTAATGGGGACATAAAAGTAGAAATTGATCCATTGGGTAATCAAACAGATTATGATTACGAGTCAGGAACAAAAAATACAATTCTATACAGACAATTAAAAACAAAAAGTAAAAAGTCAACAGATGGATTAGAGCTGTCTGAAGTCTATGAGTACAACTCTGACCGTCTTCTATATTCGGAAACTATTACTTATAGTAAGACGGCAGACAAAAGTAAAAAAATCTACACTTACCAGGATAAGTTGCTGACAAAGATTGATACAAAAATATTTGGAACGAGCAGCGGCACGAAAACATTAGTTACAGAATACCCATCGTATGATAGCTATGGATTACATCCTGAGACCATGGTACTTAGCGATATTGAAGGTGTTGTAACGGACAGTGGGGCAGCAACGGATAGACTTTCCTTCTCTTATCTTTACGATGACCTGGGAAATCTGAAGGAACAAACGTACCCGGATCAAAGTAAAGTAAGTTTTTCGTATGATGTTCTAGGACGGAGAACAAGCGAAGAATTTACTCCTGCAAAAAGCACAATTTCTAGAAAAACAACATATGGTTATAATGCTGATCGCAGTGTGACACAGACGCTTCCCGATGGATCAAAAATAGATACTTTTTATACACCATTTGGTGATGTTGAATACAGTGAGCAAACGAGTCGAGATGGGCAGAAACGGCCACTGGTATACAATTCCTATGGGGATGACGGTCTTTACGTAAGTTCAAGTTATCCATATGCGTTAGAAGACAGAAAGGTCAGGTACCACTATAATTCAGATGGCTCGCCAATTTATATTAGCAGACGAGAAGGGATCAGCTCCTACTTTTATGCCAATGCAGCACTCGACAGCTCATCAGGAGAGTATATTTTTGAAGATGTAACAAAAATGATAGCACCGAGAGGACTAAAATCTGAAAAATACACAAATCGTTATGGGCTAGCTTACAAGGATGTTTCAGTGACAGGGGACAAAGTACAGAAACACATTGTGGAGTATAAACATAACAATTTTGGATTCGTGGATAAAAAGACAGAGAGCAATGGCAGTGAGTCCAGAGATTGGGTATATACGCTGAATGTGAATGGACAACCTACCCACATAAATGACCCGGAGAACAATGAATATAATTACAAATACGATTCAGTAGGGAATTTAATTGAGGTAACTGAAAATGGGGTTGTTACCAGCACGTACGATTATAATGTTTTGTCATGGAAATTAAGCGAGGTAAACCAAGGAAGCACCAAGAAACATCTATACACCTATGACGAAACGGGTAATGTGAAAACATATGTAGACAAGAATGGAAGTACGTATAGCTACAAATATACACCATATTATGAAGTGGAACGTGTAGATATACAGAATACAGCAAAACCAGAAACCTTTTTCGAAGAATATAAATATGACGATGCTACCCGTTTGCTAAAGAAAATGAACAATGGATATGGAGCCGACATTAGTTATCAGTATGACAGCTTTAATCGTATGAATCATTTAACAGCCCACGGGAAAGAGTACAAAATCAATTATCAAGAAAATGAAGGCTCCATTAATAAGAGCAATATTAATGATCTTGATGATCTGATGGACTCCCTGGTTTATGAAGATGATAAAACAAAAATTAACTACACATATGATTCTGCCGAGCGACTTGCATCTGTCTCATCGCCGTGGACAGGAATGTTCAGTTACGAATATGATTTGAATAGCTCGGGAGAAAGCAGAGAGGTATCGTATCCAAACAATACGACAGTCCAACGAAACTTTAACTCATTTGGTGAAATTATTAAAACAAAGCACAGCGATGGTTGGATGGAAGAAAATCAATTTGATGGATTCGGGAATATTAATCAACAAAAAACCAACGATACTGAGAAACTATTTGAATATGATAAGATTAACAGAATTAAACAAGAGAGCGGTCAAGGATTAAAGAAGTATGATTATGATGATCTCGGGAATAGAGAAGTACTGCAGCAAAAAGAGGATCTAACGTTTGAGAATGAAAGCTTCCAATATGATCTGCAAAATCGGTTGAAATCCTATACCAAAGCCGATAAAACTTCAACATACACCTACAATAATGACGGCCTGCGTGCTTCCAAAAAAGTAGACGGTAAAGAAACAAAATACGTGTATTTGAATGGTAGAATTATAGAAGAGCTTGATGGTAACGGAAACACCATTGCACGGAATCTGTGGGGTAACGAGTTACTTTCTCGAAAAGACTATGTTAACAACAAAACGGGGTACTATTATTACAATACTCATGGTGACGTAGTTAAAATTAAAAGCCCCACGGGAGAAGATTTAAATACCTATGAATATGATATCTGGGGAAATGTAATCAAACAAACAGAAGGTATGGAGAATCCTTTCAAATACAGTGGGGAGCCGCTTGATTCTGAATCGAATCTCTATTATTTACGGGCACGGTATTATGATCCAAAAGTTGGCCGCTTTATTACAGAGGATACGTATAAAGGGCAAGTGGATAATCCGCTGTCGTTGAATCTTTATACGTATGCATGGAACAATCCTTCACGCTACACTGATCCAAGTGGTCATGCTCCAGATTGGATAGAAGATAGGATTGCTTGGACAAAGTTAAATTGGATTCTTTTCAATCAATATAAACTATCGATATTTAGAAGTGATGCGTACTATACAATCTCATCTGCATTTGAGAACTACAGCGACCACATTCATAACGTTGGAAGTAAGTATAATGTTCCCTCTTGGATTATTAGCGGGATAATTGTAAAGGAACAAATAACTAAGTCAATACCTGATTTCGTTGCAGTTGTTCATACGATTGGGACTCAAGAGACTCATTCTACAGGACTTGGGGCTATTTTTCCTGAAACAGCTTTGGATGCATGGATTGCCGTTAATCCGGCAGAGGCCTATCAACTTGGTCTTGATAAAATGAGTTATACAGAAATTGAAATGAAGCTTTATTCCGATGACGCATTTAATATCGAAACAATTGATTTGATATTAACAATGTATGCAAGAGAATTATATGGTGAAGATGTCGATGCTTCGACTTTAACCGAAGAACAGTGGAAAGCTGTCATCGGAAGATACAACGCTGTAGATGAAGGGAAAGCAAAAAATTACTCCGACAAAGTAATCGAATACAAAGATCAAGTCATAGAACTTACAGATTGAGAGGTGCTTGATGTTTATAAAAATAATTAGAAATGTAACCATGTCCATTTTTTTGATATTATTAGCTACCGCATGTCAGAGCGCTATTACAGAAATCAATAGAGATATTCCAAATTCCATTGATCCAGTTTCGTCCAAAGGAATGTTGCCTTTTATAAGCACTATTTTGCAAGAGTATCATGGAATCGAATCATTTGAGGTTGGTAAAGTAACCATGAATCTGGATGGCCAATTCGAGGGTCAAATTAAAATAATGGTAAAAACCACAAATAAGGTTCTAGAAATAAGTATCGATTCAAAAAAGAAAAAGGTTCTGACGATACGGAAAATGGAAAAACATAGTAAACTTGATCCCGGAACAATTTCACTCGATAAATGGAAGATCGATAGTAAGGAGGCAATAAATATTGCTTTGGAAAAGTTTTCAAATGAAATTGGGTTCAAAGTAGAGAATATTTATTTAACTACAATCAGTTCTTACAAAGGCAAAGAAGAAGTTTGGAGTATTGATATTCAAAATAGCTCAAACAAAACAACATATTGGTGTAACATTGATCCCTACAGTCGAAACATTATTGACTTTGGAAGTAGAAAAATGTAATTGACGTCCCAACCACCCAGCGACAACGTTGGTCTTACACCTATCAGGTAGACAGTCTTAAAAAGCCCCAAGCTGAACAAAACCAAAGCGAAACCTTAGTTCGGTAATTTATCGGACTAAGGTTTTTTAAAACGAATTATAGTAATGTAAATTTGATAGAGTACGTATTAGAGTACGTATTATCTCAGAGGATACGTATAAAGGGCAAGTGGATAATCCGCTTAGTTTGAATCGGTATACTTATAATCACAATAAATCCGTTAAGGTATATTGATTCAATTATTTAGAACAGGAGATAAGTATGAAATTATTACTATGACAGCTGACAAAAGTTTGTGATAGGAGCTTCTAGCCAGGGAGTTGACTTTAAAGTTTATATCCATGATCCAGTTCCTTTAAAGGGGAAATAATATGATTGAGGAACATTTGCAAAGCACTTACATAATGTTGATAAAATCATTTCCAGATGGAATTTCACAGCTACAGTACGGTTCTTTAATCAAAATTCTTTATGATCATATGTCAGACAGGAATTTAGCTACAGTACTTGCTGAAATTACAAAAAAAAATTATGAGGTAGTACTGAATGATATTTATAGAATTGCAGGGAATAATTTATTGTTTGAAGATGAGAATTCAGTATTGAGTATATTGATTGCTAATGGATTTAATTTGTGGATAGAAGAAGATTAAAACCCATTGTTATAACCGGGTATAAAAGTAGGTGTGTGAAATTGCCAGGACTATATCGTAGAAGATATGACGGATGGGAAATATTCAGATATGGTGACTATTCGAATATACCAAGCAATTTTTAAAATGAGATGGAGGACAAAAGTTAATGAGAGTGATAGCGATTGTTATCATGTTCATTGTTATAGTAGTTTTATGCACGGCTTGCGGGGAACAAAACAATATCATTACCCCCAATTATTCAAATAACAAACCTACAAACAATTTAAATTCAAAAGGGATTCATACTGAGCCTACTAAATCAAATCAAGAGACGAAGATACTAGAGCCAGTAAAAAATATACTTGGTGAATGGAAAATTGATCGTATATTTGCTCATGGTAAAGGTGCAAAGTATACTGATGATGAAATGAAAGACAATTTTATAGGGAAAACAGTTATATACTCTGTAGATTCAATGAAGTTTGGAGATCAAGAAACCCTGAAACCGATCTACTATCAAGTATCAGAACCTTTGGATCTGCTTGAACAGCTAAGAGATCGTGACTTTTCAGATCTACCCAAGATAGATAATGATACTTTAAAAATGATTACGATTCATGAAAATAAGAGTATGGATGATATTTATCCTAGTAGAGGAAGCGTACTATATATTACGAATAATAATGAACTATTGTTGTTGGAAGGAGGAAATTTATTAGTATTAGTTAAAAAATAAAAGTATGTATTGTGTGTATTACCCCATTCGAGTATGTGTCTCGTCTGGGGATACTTTTTGTTTGAAGGATTAAGCCAGTCGTTTGCTAAAAAGAATTCCTCTAAGGATATGCATTAACCGGTAGTAATAATGTAGATGTTTACTGGATTAAGGTAGTAATTGATGAGACTGGAAGCGTGATATAACAGCTTATCCATAAAAGAAGGAGAGATGAAATGGCTATTACCTTTTACATGTTATTGAAAGATAGCGAGGATATAACGAAGTTGAAATCAGAAGAAGATGCTGTGCATTTTGATGAGGAAGTATATGATTTTCTTTGTAGGAATAATCCTATACGCCTTGGGGAAATAACCCTTCCATTACTGGGATTGGATCCTTACGGGGGAGAAGAGATATTTTACACAGAAGAAATCAAAGAATTTATCAAGATTTGTGAGATTTTAAAAAATGAGTACGCTGAAGTTGAAGTCCATAATTTTTCTAATCAACTAATTCAATTATGTACTAGAGCGTTAGCAAGCAAGAGAAATATCGCAACCCTTGGAGATTGATTGTGGGTTATGGTAAGGAATTACAGAAGAAGCCCTTTAATAAAATAGAGGGTCTATTGCTGTTGTAGCTGGTAGACAGGTTATTAAACAACGAATTAAGAAGTCCACATAAGTATATAGTCAAGCCTATATTGATTGACAATGGATTTAATGTGTGGATAGAAGAAGATTAATAGGAAATAATGCTAATTTCGGTAACCCCAAACACGTCTGGGGTTTCTTCGATAATTGAATGAAAATGGAACGAAAAACCTTAAGAGAATTCTTGAGGTTTTTTTTTATACTTGGTTGTATAATTTATCCAGTAATAGATACTAGTTATCCGGGTTCCAATTTTACAGCGACTTAAGTAGGAGAATACTTAAAATGACGAAAGTTAAATTTATGATTATCATTGCAAATTCTCAGTGACTAACACTGTGTGGAAAAAAATAAATTGTAAGGATTTGAATTAAGTTATGGAGTACTCTCTACCAAAACCTCCTTTTGAAGTAAGATCATTTCGTAGTTTACCCGTTAATGAAGCGGAGCAGTACTTTGATTGGTTTGTTTCTCAAATCCCCGACCGATTAAGCAATTTAAACCAGGTGTTTCATGAGAGCGGTGAAGATACTGCATTATTAAATTTTACACCTGAATCACTAACACTTCTCTGGAGATGGTTTCTGCCACAATTGATTATCGTTCCGCGATCAGAAGAAGAAATTCTTCAAAAGTTAGAGGGAAAACGTGAGCATACAAAAAAGAGACTATTAGAAAGAAAGATGACACGTTATAAATATTCTGATAAGACAAAAATGCTAAAATGGGATATCTCCATTTATCTAGCGGAAGTATTTCGAAGACAACATATTGATTCGCAGATTCGATGGGGATTCATATCAAATTATGAGTATGGGAATGCGAATCAACCAGTTTTAGTGGGATTTTCTAAAACTGATTGTATGAATTCAATAAGTATTTTAGATGTTTTATGTCTAAATATTATTAATCAAAGGGGAGGGGATGATGAATTACTTACCGTTTTTACAAACTATAGTAAAATGATTTAGGGGCCCAATTCTTTCATTCAACTAAGAAATCAGTCTGTTTTTATATAACCTTGAAGGATAGTCTCTTCAAGGTCTTTTCTTTATACCCACATGTCTAGGGTGTGTTCAATATAGAATTAGAGTGTCGATAATTGAAAGATGGTGTGTATTTTGGATAATTCTTTAATAATAATTCCGATAATCTTTTCGGTAATACTTTTATTTGCTTATAGGAAGTATCAAAAAAATCAAATTAATGCAGAAAGCAGAACGGTTTGGTGTTCACTAAAAAATAAAAGAGTAGATTCCTTTAAACTTGAAATATCGTCTCCAAAGTTCAAAATTTACTTATTGACCTTTACTGATGTATTTGGAAATGATATTGAAGTTGAAATTAGAGACGTCAAAAAGTATAAAGAATTAAAAGAGGGTGAGGAAGGTTTTTTAACCTACTCAAAAGATATTTTTATCTCTTATAAAAAGGAAAAAATAGAAGCATATTGATGTTGATTGTGGATTTAGCGATGGTGGTGTATGGGTTGAGTTCTCTTTTGATAAAGTTAACAGGGTAAATCAAATTTAATTCTATTATGGGGCCATAGGATTGGTTTCACACAGATTAAAGGTGGTAGCAGAAATGTTGCCACTTCAATTGGTGCTTTTATTAGGCTACTGTGGTCAGGCTCTAATTTGAGAGAAAAGAGGACTACCTTTGAAACAATATGAAACCAACATTCCAAGTGAATATCTTATAGAAGTAGTTAAAGATCTTGGAAAAGCAATGGATATTGAGATTGACGTTCAACAGTTAGACGATTTATTTGAAAGCGTAGGAGAAAACAAATGGTACAGTGAGGTTTTTATAGCTAGACATAAAACTGATCCTGGATGCTTTATTTTAGTCGAACTAAGAAATAATGATTATATCTTTGGATTTGTTATCCGGTGTAACGAAACTAATTATTTACAAGCAAAGGCAACACTTCTAAGATGGGATCAGTTTTGCCGAGAAGAATATGCTCAACCATATATACCTATCGATCTTGAAGATGTTTTTTTAAAAGAAGAAAATATGTTAAATCATTTGGTAAAAATCTATGGTCTAGATGATTTGTAGTGTTTTTCTACTCCCATTCTTGAACGGACTCGTCTGGGGGTTTCCTTTTGTCATTGAATGATAATAAGAAACGATATTCGTATACGCATAATAATCCGCTAATTATATTGCAAGTTCAGTAGATGTGGTGGCCTTAAATCATGTAGAAGGTTGGGGGTAATTTGAATAAGAATCAAAGGGAAATTTTACAGTTGCTTAAACTCCACGATCTATGGGTGAAGAGCAATGGAGAGTCAGGAAAAAACTCATCATTGAGGATGTAGATTTTACCTTCTTTAAGACTACTCAACGAGGATTAAATTTTTCCTGCGCAGAAATTCCAGGCTCGAAGTTTGATAAACTAGACTTGTCTTTAGCAGATTTTTATTGTGCAAATTTAGCATCGGTTTCTTTTAATGAATCATTGTTATCAAAAGCGACTTTGATAAAAGCAAATATGGATTATGCTTCTTTTGTTAAGTCAAATATGAGTCATGTTAATGCCTTTAGGGGTACTTTCTGGAACGCTGATTTAAGGTATGTTGATTTATCGTATTCAGATTTAAGGCATACATACTTTAACGGGGCAAATTTGGAGGGGTCTATTCTTATCGGTGCTGATTTTACTGGAGCTTGTTTAGATCATGTGAATCTTAGTGAAGCTGATATTAGTGATGCTAACTTATCAAATTGTCATATGGTTGGTGCATCAATCAGTGGGATTAAGTACAATCATAATACTAAGTTCCCGAAAAATGTGAACTTCAATTAATGAAGTTAAAGTTCTTTCAGGCAACGGATGTGCTTATTTCAACTAGAAATCACGGTGTAATATAACATTCAGTTATTAACAAAGTAGAAAACATTTCTAACTAAAAGATTATTAAATCAAATTCCTATTAAAGGTGGTATAGGAAAATATCTCCACCTTTTCCTTTATTTCCTTCCACTTTATCTCAGAGGATATGAATAAAGGGCAAGTGGATCCTAGTAATATACATGTTATTGATTATAAAGCAATTAACTTTGACCCTAGTAAATTTGTATTTCCTGAGAATTAGGAGAAGATTATGAAAAAAAATATGCTACTGATATTTTGTTCATTAATGTTTGGGAGCTTTTATGCTCTATTAATTACTAAATTTGGGCTGCCAAAGTATCTTCCAGCTAATATTCCCCGTATATATACAGAGGTGCTTCCATTTGTAGTTTGTTCAATAATTTTTATTTATTTTATTAATTTCAAAAACTGGAAATTTAAAATTGCTATGTTTATATTGTCATTTGTGGTTTCAGAGATTTCATTTTATATTACATTTTTTCTCACTTTTGATTTTGATTTAAGTGATTTTTAATATTATTTGATTGTTTACTTTTAGGCTCCAAACGAGCACTAACTCGTCTGGAGGGTCTTTTTGTTCGTGATGTTGAAATTAAAGGTATCGTGAAGTCGATCAATGAATAGTAATTTACTTCGACCTTGAGGGCAAAATCCTCAGGGTCTTTTTTTATCCCCACCTAGTGCAAGGCGTAAAGGTTATTCGGGTAAGGGAGAGATGAGTAATGAAGTGCCGATAGTAATGGAGCTAGAAATGAAAGGTTTACATAAGTTTTCGGTGAAATTACTAAGGAGCGAATCGGAAAAGGAGAGAGGGCAATGGAAAAAGTTTATTTGTTACAGCATAGTTATGAGATAGCCGGATGAGGTTGTGACGAAACAAAAATAATAGGCATATTCATCTAAGGAATTAGCAGAATCGGTTGTTGAAGAATACAAGAAAAAGACAGCGATAGGTGGACAACTTAACTATGAGTCGTTATTACCTTAATAACTTCTATGTTGGTAAAATTCCCATAGAGGAAAGGATAAAGATAATGCTCTCCTTTCTTGAACAAGGAGACAGTTTACTTTTTTTCCATACAAAAGATCATTTAGAAAAACATTGTACTCATCAAGAGAAAGCATTTATACAGCCAAGAATTAAGTTTATTAATAATGAGTGGGTTTTCCCTTGGGGGACCCAACCATTACAGAAGAATACACTTGTCTGGTATCAAGTAATTGGCTTTAATGAGGTGATGGAATCTTTAGGGATTAATAATCTATTTACATGCATAATTGTTCAGAAAAATGATGAGTTTAAGAATCATTCGTATGTACTTAGCTTAAGAGAAAGTGTTGATTCTTTTGTGTTGATAATTGATGAAAAACGGAAAGGAGATTTTATGAGTCGGGTACTTCCTAAAATTAAATGCTATTTTACGGAAGATGTGAAACTCGCCTCAATAGAAGAGATTCTTCCATAGAATCAATCGTTGTTATTACAACTATCCTTACGTCCTCACCCAGTGCCGAATGAATCGAGAAGTGCGCCCCAAAAGAACTTAATCATCTTTAATGTAAAGGCCGACACCCCTTGGAGGATGGATCGGCCTTTTTCCCTTTTGGTTTTTTAAGTCTGCTATTCTTCAACTTAGAGATGCTGTTTAGCCAATTACCTCACAATAATATACCCCGCATTCTTCTCAGCCCACTCTCTAAACGTTGTCAATCGCAACCCATATTCCGCCAGTTCACCAATCGGCGTATGATGCCCAACCTCATTCAGCCACTCATCCTCCCGATACAAACTACGCCCACGCAAACGAGCTTCTTCGGGCGAAAGTGTAGTCGTTTTGATCGTATGCCCCTTGACGTCGGACAGTACAGCAGCGATTTCATCCACGGTCAAAGCTTCCGCAGCAAGTTCAATGGTCTTTCCAGCAAATGTTTGGGGATTTTCGAAAGCCGACACGGCGAAGGCACCGATGTCACCTACAGCGATCATGTGGAGGCGGGTTTGCGGGTTGATTGCGGAGAGGATTTCCCCATTACGAAGATCAGGATACATAAAATCGGCCATAGGGGGAAGGAAGTTTTCCATATACAAGGTTGGTTTAAAGATCGTATAGGTTTCAAAACCAGCGTTGCGAACAGCTTCTTCTATGAGCCACTTGCTTTCCCAGTAATAATCATTCCAATACCCTGTTCCGGCACGAGTCATGGTCTTGTGATCCCCGGTTCCTGCCACACTAGTCTGTACGAAGTGTCGCACACCTGCTCGATGGGCGGCCTGGATCAATGTGACAGCGTTCCGGTATTCACTCTCGGGATCGGTCATGTCCAGAATGGGTACGGAAAACACAGCAGTTACCCCTTTTACAGCATCTTCGACTGACGAAGGGACGCTGAGATCACCTTGATACACCTCAGCACCCCAATCTGCGAAATGTTTTGCCTTTACCGGATCACGAACCAGAACCCGTACCCGATGCCCTCGATCCAGCAGTTGACGAGCGGTTGCCCCTCCTTGCGCACCCGTAGCACCGATTACCAAAAACAACGCTTCACTTGCAGTCATGCCAACATCTCCTCCCAACAATCTTTCTGGATTTTTTTAACCAAATGCAAAAAAGCAGCACCAGGAATAAATTCCTAATGCTGCGCTCGTTTCACATTTAGTTATTCCTTAATTATAGATCAGGTTGGAATAGTTGTAAATATATAGAAATTTTATGTGGCTTGATTATGAACATTCCCTAACAATCTGATTCGTGTGAGCTTTTTCACACCATACCGGTGGAGGTAATTCGGATAATGGATTCAGGTGGTGTGCAGAAATGAAAAAACATCTTCGGTTGGCAGCGTTTATTGGAGTCGTTTGTCTGGGCATGATTTTTGTCATGATTGCCTTTATTTTTAACAACAATCAAAGAGAGCAAGAATCGTATCGGATCGGTATCGTCATTGCCAATACAGATCGATATGAAAAAATAGCGGGTATGAAAGAAGGCCTCGTCAAGCTGGGGTTTGAGGAAAAACGAGAGGTGCAGTATGTTCAAGTTGATTTCAAAGGCAGTCGGGACGAGAAGGTTACCGAGCAGCACCTGCTTGAACTGAAAGAACAAAAACCGGATGTCATCGTTACGACTGGTGCATGGGAAACGATTTCTGCCAAAAAGGTGCTTCCTGACGTTCCCATTGTCTTCATAGGGATTGCCTCGCCAAAGGAGTGGGGGCTAATCCAACCGGGGGACCTGATTACGGGAATTGACAATGGGCAGATGAAGCTGATCGGCAAACGAATGGAGCTCGTCAAGATGTTCTGTCCTTCAGTCAAACGAATGCTGGTAGTAGCAGACAGACAAGCTCCCTTGTCGGAAATGGCGATCAGGGAAGCGAGGAAAGCTGGGTCACAGCTTCATTTGCAACTGGATGTCCAAACCGTGGGCACTCCCGAAGAGTTAGCCAGCTTGATTCGAGCGATAGAGCCAGGGGACTATCAGGCGCTGTTTCCTTTGCCCAGCCTGCTTTTGGAGGAAGCGATTGTTTCCTCAATGCCACTGCTCATTCAACAGAAGCTTTTCGTTGTTGGTGCCTACCCGGAGCAAGTGAAGAGCGGGGTGTTTGCCGCCTATGGCATATCGTTTTTTGAACAGGGAAAGCAAAGTGCCACACTTGTTGCAAAGCTTCTAAATGGTTTTGCTATTCAGGATTTGTCTGTGGAAATACCCGACAATGTCAACCTGTCCGTAAATGAACAATCGCTGGAACAGGTAGGGATTCATTTGTCACAGCAGCAAGAGGCAATTATTCATCAACGATATGGAGCACCTGTGCGATGAAAATACACTTTTGGAAAAAAACCGTTAGCAGGCTGCGGACGAAAATCCTTTTGTTTGGTTTATTCATGTCCATTGTTCCCTTTGTATTCATGGGTCTGGTCAATATGGAAATTAGCAGGGGGAAGCTGGTTGAACAGGTCCACTCAGCCAATCAGGCGACGATGCAAAACAGTGTGGATCAACTTGAAAATCTCATTTCGCAGACGTTTCAATCCATGTTTGTTTTGAGAGATTCTATGGCTGTGGGCCCAACCAGTGATGAGAACCTGTATTATCTATTTCATTCCTTTATGAAGAATGTTCCGTATGTAGAGAGTATTTCCCGCTTTTCAAGTACGGGCAATGAGCTGTATACCATCAGCCGCTGGAATATTCATCAAAAGGGAGAGCAAAACAGGCAACTATTGGAGCAAATCCGTCAAGGAAAGACCTATATTAGCCCGGTTCTACCCAATGCAGATGGGAAAATGATTGTAACCCTTGCTGTTCCTGACCATCTTCCGAGTGAACCGAATGGCGGCATTCTCGTGCAAATCAACTTGAAGCAGTTGTTTGACCAGCTATCCACTCATACACGAGTGAGCAAAGATACGACAATTGCACTGCTCGATGAGAAAGGAAAACTGATCGGGGCATCCAAATCAATTCGTATGGATGATGGCACAAAGGGCAATTTCCGCTATACGATGCGGGTTCCGAGCACGCAATGGACAGTGGTTTTGGAACAAGCAGAACAAAGTGCGCTTGCTTCATTTCAGCAAATCAAAATGAATTTGATCTTATCAACGTTGCTTATCGTATTGCTCGTTTCGGCGATTAGTGTTGTTTTTGCTCTGTTTTTTAGTGGGCCCATTGAGAAAATCGACTCAGGTGTACGGGCCATCGCCGAAGGAAATTTCTTTTCCCGCATTCGGGTGTCCGGCTCCGATGAAATTGGCCGATTGGCAGAGTCCGTCAATGCCATGGCTGAACGGCTGCAACAGAAGACCAATGAACTGCTCGAAGAAAAGCAGCGGCTCGACATGGTTGTGAGCGGAATGGGCATGGGGTTGATCGTCGTCGATGAGGATTTTCGGGTAGGCTGGGTAAATCGTACCGTGAAAGACTGGTTTCAAACAGAACAACTGGTGGGTAAGCATTGCAGGGAAGCATTCGGGGAGCAGTGCGACTTATGTGAAACATGCCCTGTTCATACGGAGGCCATGGTTAGCGGTAATCAAAGAGAAATGATTTCGACAAGGGTTGATCAACAAGGAAGGCTCCGCTATTTTCGTCATCAGGTGTTCCGACTCCATCCCGAAAAGCGAAAGTCGCCTTTTCTTGAGGTGATTGAGGACATTACGGAGAAAAGAGAAATGGAAGCGGCAGTCATACAGGCCGATAAGCTGGCGGCAATCGGGATGCTTGCCTCGGGGATTGCGCATGAAATTAACAATCCCTTGGGAATTCTGTCTGTTTATGGAGAGGACTTGAAGGAGCGACTGGATGAGGAAGATCTGTTAAGCCTCGCTGACAGTGGAGAGATTGAAAAATATCTGGATACGATTCAAAAACAAATCATTCGTTGCAAGGAGATCACTTCTCATTTGCTTCATTTTTCAAGAAAATCGTCCACTGTCCATGAACCAGTCAATATTCATAGTTGTTTGGAAGAAACACTGGAACTAATTCGGCACGAAGTCAGGAAGAAACAGATCCAGGTCATCAAAAACTACGAAGCAACCGATGCTTTCGTCAATGCCACAACCAGTGAGATGCAACAGGTGTTTCTCAATCTGTTCACCAATGCACTGGATGCCATGGAAGGTCAAGGGATTCTCCAGGTTCACACAAGCAATCCGGACAACACAGAAGTAGTCATGGAAATCGTGGACAATGGAAAAGGGATTCACCCCGATCATCTTTTGAAAATTTTCGATCCGTTCTTTACCACAAAACCGGCAGGCAAGGGGACTGGACTGGGATTATCCGTTTGCTACGGCATCGTGAAGAAGTTCGGAGGCGACCTGCACATTACAAGCCAATCGGGAATGAGTACAACCGTGACCATTCGACTTCCTGTGCGAAAGGAGAGACACTAGATGGATGCGAAACACCACATTTTGATTGTCGATGATGAACCCGAATTTCGGGAGCTGCTTTCTTCCCGATTGACACGCAAAGGCTACCAAGTCTTCGAAGCGGGTGACGGGCTTGAAGCACTGGAATGTATAAAAAACACATCAGTCCAACTGGTACTCCTGGATCTAAAGATGCCTCGGATGGACGGGATGACATTTCTCCAGATTTGCAAGGAGACTCACCCTTCCATTCAAGTCATTGTTTTAACAGCACACGGTTCCATTGAAACGGCGATAGATGCAATGAAAAAAGGTGCCTTTGATTATTTGACAAAGCCCTATCAGTTAAAGGACCTGGATTCTCTCATTACGAAAGCACTGGAACAACAACAAAAAGAAGAAGCGTCACGACAAGCGAGTAACGAGGATCGTACGGAAGGACAAATGCCAGCCTTTATAGCGGAAAGCCCCGTGATGAAAGCGTTGGTGTCTACCGCGGAGCGGATCGCCCAGACACCCTACCCTGTTCTACTGACTGGGGAGAGCGGGACGGGCAAAGAAGTGTTTGCTCAGTTCATCTGGAAAAAAAGTGTGCGTCATGACAAGCCGTTCATTCCGATCAACATGGGGGCTATACCGGAAACCATGCTGGAGAGTGAGTTGTTCGGACACGAAAAAGGCGCATTCACGGGTGCGATCAGTCAGAAAAAAGGGCTGGTGGAAATGGCGGATCAAGGAACACTGTTTCTCGATGAGATTGGGGATATGCCCTATGCTCTGCAGGTTAAGCTGTTGCGTTTTCTGGAAAGTGGGGAGTATCGCAGGGTAGGGGGAAATACCGTAAAGACGGTTGATGCCCGGATTATTACAGCGACCAACCTGAATCTGGCACAGAAGGTCGAGGATGGGCAGTTTCGCTCTGACTTGTACTATCGCCTGAAGGTGGTGGATCTGGAAATTCCGCCACTTTGTAAAAGACAGGGAGATATCCTGCCACTGGCGTCGTTCTTTCTCAATCGGTTACAGCCAAACCAAATCACCAAGTTTTTTGACAAAGAGGCAGAGGATGCTTTGCTGCAATATCATTACCCGGGGAATGTGCGTGAGCTGGCGCATATTGTGGAGCGGGGGGCCGTGCTTTCGCTCGGGCAGTATATTTCCGCATCAGACCTGTTTCCGACTCATACCCTGGCAAAAATGAAATCAGGTGAAGCAGCAGTAAGCGTGGAGGCAGTAGGAGCAGTTGAAGAAGCGTTCTCCCTTGCTGTAGAAGAAGTAGACAAAGTCGAGTCGCTGAGGGATCTGGAAAAACTGCACATTGCCCGCATGCTGCAAGTCACTGACTGGAATAAAACGAAGGCGTCTGAGAGGTTAGGCATCAGTGTCCGGAACCTTTATCGAAAAATCGAAGAGTACCAGATCAAACCATGACATTTTGTCCTACCGTGACATTTTGTCATGGTTTTTTTGTCATAGCCTGAGCGCACTCTCTCTTGTGAAAACCTGATAAAATCAGGCTTTTTTACACATATGCCAGAGTAAAAAGCAGTTGGCATCACAATTGCTATCTGTACATAGTGAGGAAAAAAGATAGAAAAAGGAGAGAGAATTCTATGAAACTTAGAAAACCTGGCAGAAGCCCCATGTGGATCGTGTTCGCTGCTGCTGCTCTTATTGCAGGAGGTTGCGCAGCTACAGAAAATGCGTCGACTACTCCGGTATCCAAAGAGACAACCCAATCAGCAGAAAAACCAGCAGATTCCAAAAGTGCGGGACAAGCCTTAACGGACTATAAGCCACCTAGTATGGATAAGGTTCCAGACGGGCCAGTTGGGAAGTCCATCCAGAGAGGCTATAAGCTGATGAATGAAACGAGTACTGCTTTGCCGGAGAATGTAGGCAACAAACTTTCTTGCTCAAGCTGTCACGGAAGTGCTGGATTAGATTCCACTTCGCCGTTGACCGGGGTAACCGCAGTTTATCCCCAATACAATCCAAGAGCAGGCAAAGTACTTACCATCGAAGATCGAATTAATGGTTGCTTCCAAAGAAGTATGAATGGAAAGCCGCTTCCATACAACAGCGATGATATGAGAGCCATGGTTGCTTACCTGACTTACATTTCCACCGATGTGCCAGTGGGCACCAAGGAAAGACCGTGGATCGCTAAAAATTCCATGAAAAACGTACCGACGACGAATATCGATAATGGAAAGAAACTGTACCAGCAATCTTGTATGACCTGTCACGCAGCAGATGGGTCAGGTACAGGACCAACTTCCGGGCCAGCCCTGTGGGGACCAAATTCATTTAATATTGGCGCTGGAATGGGCCGAATCTCTACTGCGGCAGGATATATCCAGCGCAACATGCCACTCGGGGAAATGGGAGGAATCAAGCAAGGTACATTAACAGACCAGCAAGCGGCTGATTTGGCAGCCTATATCCTTTCCCAGGATCGTCCAGACTTCGCCAAGAAGGCAGATGACTGGCCAAATGGCGGAGCGCCGAAGGATGTACCTTATGAACTGAAAAGCAGCAAAACGAAGAAATAAGTGATCCGTAGAGGATGTCCCGCAGGCAGCGCAACCTGCGCTCGGGGCATTCTCTTTTCTTTTCGTATGAGGGTAGATTGACTGGAAAAAAGGAAAGTTTTCACAGATGTCGAATTTCTCCACAAATTAGCAGTTTTTGAAGGTGGGGATAGTATGAAGCGCTGGTGGGCAGGATTGGTTCTGTTTAATGCCATTATGGGCATTTCTCTTTTGCAAATTGGGCTATACATCATGGTGTATGCATTTGGTTTCATGGGGAGTGAGGGAAACCCCTTCCTGGCCTTGTTGCTCAGTGTCACCTATCTTGGCATTCTGATTTTTGTCAATCGCTGGCTGATGTCCAAACTGGCAAATCAGGTGGTAGGGCTCTTGCTCGCTGGTTCGGTATTTATCATAAGCCCCTATCTTGCCTATCTCGGCAGCGAATGGTATGACAAAAATGGTTATCGATGGGAAATCAACTGGCATCCCAAAGTAGAACAACTGATGAAACAAACGAGTCAACTGCCTTCTGGAGTTGAATTTTTGGATATACGTTCGAACGGCTATTCAGTAGGGGATTACCCGCACCCCGCTCCTTTCCATGACAAAGAGTCTACGCTGCGACTGGCGTTTGTTTGGGATGAAACCATACAACCCTTTACACAGGACTCTTTTCAAAAGCTGACTCAATGGGTAGGAGAGCCAGATGCAATCGTGGATTATGCTATTGAGATCGATTCGTTGGAGTTATCGATTCGTAGCGAAAAGGGGAAGCTTCTTTGCCAGACACCAGCTAATGGTGAGGAGAAAGATTATTGTGCGCCCTTAGGACTCAAAAACCAGCTTACCTATTCTCCCCATGTCGTGCTGATGGATGAAAAAAGCAAACAACTTCCTCAAGGAGTAACGTTCCGCAAAGGGTACTCGGAAGAGAAATTCACACAAATAAAAGAGGAAGTTTACGCCTTTATCGTGCCTAAAACTTTCTCTGCAACCGAGCTTAAAAAGCTGCTCGAAATCATTCCCTCTCCGAAAGAGAAGTGGGCAATGGAGTTCCAATTGGCAGGATCAGAGTATAGCTGGATTCGACTTGAATTAAACGATAAAAAAATTACGGGCTGCAGCTCCCCTAATGACAAAAACTTTACTTGCGAAACCATTGGCTTGAAAGCTTGGCAGTTCGGGGAAAACTAGCTGCGCCCGGTTAGAGCCCAGTGCCTGTCAATTGTTGCAATTTGCCGCAAACCGCTCTGCTACCCGGCTTCGACCTTCTGTAATGTCTGGATGAAATTGAATGGTTGCTTGTCTACGCACTGATTTTACGCCGTGGATTGCCTTTTGCAACTCATCTGCGTTAGTGGAAAGCTTGCCATTTTCAACCGAGATGGACAAACCAGCGACCGTCCCTTGCGCAATTGCAACCTTTGCACTCTCGATACCCGTGATGTTGCCAGCCACATATAGCCCTTTCAACGGAGTTTGCATCTGCTCATTGTGCAGGGGAATATGACCACCGAGTGACGGCTCATAAACAAACGGACAGCCAGCGACTGCTGCCAGCTCGGCAAGAGGACTGAGCCCTCCGGCGATACAAACAAAGTCAGCAGGGATGATCTCTTCCGTCCCTCGAATCACCTCGCCGGATGGAGTGACATCAGCGATTCGCACACCCTCCACACAGGAATTGCCGACGATTTCCACAATTGCCTTGCGCAGTTGAATCGGGATTCCCCACATGTTCACGCCATTTTTCGGATAGAAATGAATGCCGAGCGGCTCAAGCCAGGTTCCACTGATTAGTCTGCTACCGAAGCGAATTAGTGGAGAAGGGGCGAGATGAGCAAACCGCAGCATTGACTTCATCACTTCCATGGGTCTTGCTGCACTTTCGGTTACGATGGACAGACTGGGGAGCAACATACGATCGATTTTGATTCCGGCGAGCAACAACTCCCGAGCGATGGCCACGGACAAAATGTTGACTCCAGCAATCACGCCTCGTTCTCCTACACGTACTCGCTGTACGTTGGTCATCACCTGTGCTGCACCGATGGACATCACGCCTGGCAGTGTCCAGCCGGGAACAGGAACCGGCGTTTCCGATGCCCCTGTTGCGAGCAGCAATGTTTTTGTGTCTATTTCACCTTTACTGGTAGAAATGGTCCATCGGTCATCACCTTGCTGCACATCGTAGACAGAGACACCACAGAGGAGTGAAACACCCAACTGGACTGCCCGCTCATATAGTTTGGCTGCCTCTTCCAAACCGTTCCACCATTCCCCATTCGGTTCCTGATGCAACTGTCCCAACAGCCTTCCGCCGGGGCGGTAAAATTCATCCACAACTTGTACAGATAGGCCATTTTCAGCTATTGCTATCGCTGCCGACAGTCCTGCAGGTCCAGCACCAACTACAAGCACATCGATCATTTGTGGTTGCCCCCTTTCTTGAGCGGAGTTGGCAGAACCTGACCTGAGCGAATGTCCATGCCATCTTTCACCAGAGTAAGACAGGCTCGTACGCCAGGGACTTCGTCCACCGTCACTCGGCATTCGAAGCAGTGACCAATATTGCAATAAATCCCCCTAGGGGTACCAGTTTCTTCATGAACCCGAAGCGTTCGGACACCGCTTGCCAATAAAGCTGCTGCAATCGTTTCTCCTTTCAAAGCTTCGTACACACTTCCATCGTAGCGAAAGTGGAGAGTGGATTTTTCTTCTCTCTTGCCGAGAATTGGGTGATCAATAATTCGTCTATCCATTTATTTTTGCCCCCCAAACAGTCCAAAGGAGACCGGGCGCACCGGCGGCTGATAAGCCAGTGGAACGGTGTGATCGGGTGGGTTTCCTGTTGTCTTTTCTAAAATGCTTTGTAATTGAGTGCGGCAGGTACGCCCACCACAATAGCCCATCCCCGCACGAGTGCGCAATTTTAACTCGCGAGCCGTGCATTGATAGGAACTCGCCGTTTTGAGCAATTCGCCTAATGTTACTTCTTCGCATCGGCAAATGATCATGTTATTCTGATCCATGCTGAGATCTCCTCCTCTTGTTTTGCTCGAATGTGATGCAATAACCGTGCCGAGCATGGAGAGGGTGGTTGGTATGGTAATTGCTAGATTTCTAGAATGGTGTTTAACGCATGAAGGGAGAGAGAAGAATGGATAAACTGCAAAGCTTGAGAGAACAGATGGGGAAGGCAGGAATGGACGGTCTGTTTGTGAGCAGCACGCAAAACCGCCGCTATTTGACCAATTTCACCGGAACCTATGGCTTTGTTTTGCTAACTGCGGACAAGGCGATCCTGTTGACTGATTTTCGATATATGACGCAGGCGACGGAGCAGACACAAGGCTATGAAGTGCTGAAGCTGGTTACCAAGGAGTCATTATTTGCAGAAGTAGCTCGCTTGGCAGAGCAGGCAGGAGTCAAGCGGCTCGGATTTGAGGAAGACCATCTGACGAGTGCCCAACACAGAAAATTGCAAGCGGAATGGAAGCAGGAACTAATCCCTGTATCCGGCATGGTAGAAGGCTTGCGGATGATCAAAACGACGGACGAAATAGCAAAAATACGTACGGCAGCACAGATTGCTGACGCAGCTTTCACCCATATCCTGCAATGGCTGAAACCCGGAGTAAGTGAACGGGAAGTAGCAAACGAGCTGGAAATGTATATGCGCAAACAGGGAGCGAGTTCATCTGCGTTTGATACCATCGTAGCCTCAGGTGTGCGATCCTCCCTTCCGCATGGTGTAGCGACCGACAAGAAGATCGAAACAGGTGAGATGATCACACTGGATTTTGGTGCACTCTATCAAGGCTATCGCTCTGACATTACTCGCACGGTGGCAATTGGCGAGCCTTCTCCCAAGCTGAAAGAGGTTTACGGTATTGTGCTAAGTGCGCTGGAAAGAGCAATTGCCGGGATCAAGCCGGGGATCATCGGATCGGAAGCGGATGCCATTGCCCGTGATTACATTGCTTCACATGGTTACGGGGAATGCTTTGGTCATGGACTGGGGCATGCAGTAGGTCTAGACATTCATGAAGAACCATTCTTGTCAAAAATCTGCGACAAGGTGCTCAAAGCAGACATGGTGCTGACAGTAGAACCAGGTATATATTTGCCTGGTCAAGGCGGAGTCCGCATCGAGGATGACATCCTGGTTACGAGTGAAGGAAATGAACTGCTTACTCACTCCAAAAGAGAATTGATTATTTTATAAGATGTACGAAGTCCCGGTACGTAACAGTGCCGGGGTTTTTTTAACTCCTATGCAAGCTGTCAGGGATACCAACGTTTCAGCCCCCCCGACGTTTCAGTCCCCCGATGAGAGGGGATGAGAGGGGGAAAAGGACAATGTTTTTCTTGATGTTTAGATTTTTATACAGGTGTCTGATAAAGGTGTATAAATCTTTTGACACAGATGATGTACTAGGCGAGCGTATACAGGTTGGCATACGTATTGCAAATTTATCCAATTCGAAATATTCAAAAATCATTTTCAGGGGGAATAGGAATGAAAAAGATGTTGTTCATTTTGTCCAGCATACTCATGATGAGTGGTGCTGTATTGTCCGGCTGTGCAAGCGGAGGTCAGGTGGGAGGAACGTCGGCCCCAGCAGCGACTGGACAGTCAGCACAACAGACGCCAGCGGCTTCGGAAACATCTGCCGAACCAAAAGTGCTTCGCTGGAATTTGCATTCAGAACCACCGACCGCTGACCCGAGTATCGCAGAGGACACGACCTCGATGGCCATCATCAAAGCAATTTTTGACGGGTTGACCCGCATACATGAAGACGGCAAGCCACATGAGGCAGTTGCTGAAAAGATCGACATTTCAGCAGATTTGAAAACGTATACATTTACGCTACGGGATGCCAAATGGAGCAATGGTGATCCACTTACAGCCCACGACTTCGAATATGGGTGGAAGCGGACTCTTGACCCGAAAACGGCTTCCAATTATGCCTATCAGCTCTACTATGTCAAAAATGCTGAAAAAGCAAACAAGGGAGAAGGGAAGATGGAAGATGTGGGGGTAAAGGCGTTAGACGACAAAACGCTGCAAGTTACGCTGGAAAATGCGACGCCCTTTTTCCTGGAGCTGACGGCATTTCACTCCTATTTTCCCATCAACCGGAAAGTGGTCGAGGCCAATGCCAATTGGGCAGCAGAAGCAAAAACCCATGTAGGCAATGGTCCCTTCAAAATGGAAAGCTGGGAGCATAAGAACAAAATGATTCTCGTGAAAAACGAGAACTACTGGGATAAAGACTCGGTGAAGCTGGAACGTATCGAATTCTCCATGGTGGAGGATGAAAATACAGAGCTGTCTATGTTTGAAAACGGAGAAATCGATTGGGCAGGGCATCCACTCAGCTCACTGCCAATTGACGCCATGCCAGCCATGAAAGCATCAGGAAAAATGGTGGTTCATCCGGTCGCCGCGACCTACTGGTACAAATTCAACACGGAAAAAGCGCCTTTTAACAACGTCAAGATTCGCAAGGCGTTTGCCTACGTGATCAACCGACAAGCCTTGATCGACAACGTCTTGCAAGCGAATCAGCAACCGGCGATGGCTGCCGTTCCTCCGGCGATGTCGCTTAATCCAGATGGATATTTCAAGGACAATGATGTCGAGACTGCCAAAAAGCTGATGGAGGAAGGGATGAAGGAATTGGGTATTTCCAAGCTGCCGCCGATTACCCTCTCCTTCAATACATCGGAAGGACATAAGAAAATTGCCGAAGCGATTCAGGACCAGTGGCGTAAAAGCCTGGGTGTAGAAGTGAAGTTGGAAAATCAGGAGTGGAAGGTGTACCTCGAATCGCTGCATCAGGGCAATTATCAGGTGGGGCGTTCGGGCTGGTCGGGCGACTTTAATGATCCAATCAACTTCCTGGAAGTTTTCAAGGAAAAGCAGGGCGGAAACAACGATACCCGCTGGGAAAATCCGAAATACAAGGAGCTCCTGAATCAATCTGCGACTGAATCCGACCCGCAAAAACGCAAGGAAATTCTTCAACAGGCAGAACAAATCTTGATGGATGAGTTGCCGATCATGCCGATTTATTTCTACACCCACACATGGGTGAAGGACGATAAGGTCAAGGGCGTTGTGACAGATGCGCTCGGCGGAATCGACTGGAAATGGACTTCTATCGAGTAAGGTTCATTATCGCTAAATACAGGAGGGAATGGCTATGAAAAAATGGAGAAGCATGATTGCTTCGATGATATTGACAGTATCGTTAGCTCTCGTTGGGTGCACTGGTCAACCTACTGGCTCTCAAGGCGCAAGTGGAGAGAGCGGCGATATTTTGGTTGGGGTGATTTTTCCCATGACCGGCAACAACGCTACGGATGGGAAAGATATGTATAATGCCGTTGAAATGGCCGTGAAAAAAATTAACGACGCAGGGGGTATTTTGGGGAAAAAGCTGAAGGTTGAAGTAGCGGATGACGGCTGTGATCCCCAAATGGCTACGGCTGCGGCCAACAAACTCGTTTCACAAAATGTTGTAGCAGTGGTCGGCGGCTATTGCTCAGGCGCGACACTACCAGCTTCCGGTGTATTTAAAAATGCCAATATTCCGATGATTGTAACAGCGGCTAACTCATCCAAGCTACCTGCTCAAGGCTATGATACGTTGTTTCTGATTAATGGGTTGGTTCCCGATCAGGCACAAAAGGCAGCCGATTACATGAGTGCTAAACAGGCCAAAAAAGTAGCTCTCATCCATGACAACTCTGCGTATGCCAAAGATCTTGCCGACTCAGCGAAGGCCGCCATTGAAAAAACCGGGGGATCCATTGTCGCTTACGAGGCCATCAATCCGGAAGAAAAAGACTTCAATGCACTGGTGACAAAGCTAAAAGGGCTGCAACCGGATGCCACCTATTTCACAGGTTATTATGCTGCCGGGGGATTGATGCTTAAGCAGTTCAAGCAAAAGGACGTTCAGGGACTGTTTATGGTAGGAGACGGTTCCTTTAGCGAGGATGTTATCAAGATTGCTGGTGCTGAGAATGCGGAGGGATTGCTTATTACCGCTACACCTACAGCGGAGTTAATCGAGGGGGCGCAAGCGTTTGTCAGCGAGTACAAGCAAGCGTACAACCTCTCCCCGGGACCGTTCTCTGCCTTGACCTACAATGGAATTAATCTGTTGGCGGATTCTCTCAACCGGGCAAAGTCAACAGACAAGGAAGCACTGAAAAAAGCGATCAAGGAGACCAAGGACTTTCAGGCACTCGGTCAAACGATTACCTTTAATGCTCAGAATACGCTCGACGCTTCGAATTTTGCTGTTTTACAGGTTGAAGGAGGGAAATTCACTCTGACCAAATAGAGGGGAAGGAAAGATGCAGCCATGGATATCGTTGTACAAATACTGGCTGATGGTTTGGTGATCGGTGCCTTTTACAGTCTGATTGCATTGGGCTACACAATGGTTTTTGGCATCATCAAACTGCTCAACTTTGCTCATGGAGATCTGTACATGCTGGGAGCATTCGTAGGATTCAGTCTGCTTGGTATGCTCACTGACGACGGGAAGTCCGGAGCCTCAATTATGGGCATTGCCGTAGTCTTTCTCGCATCCATGGTGATAGTCGGGATTGCAGCAATGGGGATCGAGCGGGTGGCGTACCGCCCGCTTCTGCTTGCCCCCCGTTTGTCCATTCTGATTACGGCAATCGGTGTTTCTTTATTGCTGGAAAACGGAGCGATGATCGCTTGGGGAGCACAGTATCAGGTCTACCCGCTTCAGCTTTCCAATACCGGGTGGAATATATTTGGAGCACAAATCACCTATACACAAGTAGCGATGATCCTCATTTCTGCATTGTTGATGCTTGCGCTGCAGCTGTTCATCGGGCGCACCATATACGGCAAGGCGATGCGGGCAATTGCACTGGATCAGGTAGCGTGCAGCTTGATGGGGATCAATGTTCACCGAGTAATCGCACTTACGTTTTTTATCGGTGCCTCTCTTGCCGCCGGGGCAGGTGTGATGGCAGGTGCCTACTATGGGACAGTCAATTTTATGATGGGCTTTATTATCGGGCTCAAAGCATTTACCGCTGCCGTCCTCGGCGGAATTGGCAGCATCCCTGGCGCTATGCTGGGCGGATTGCTGCTTGGAATGATTGAGACAGTTGGGACGTTTGTGTTTGGCGGTTCGTGGAAGGACGTAATTGTATTTTCACTCTTGATTTTGATTCTTGTGTTGAAACCTACAGGGATCATGGGCACAAAGGTGACAGAAAGGATGTAGGCGTAAGATGAAACGATCTGTGAAATTCTGGGCAGTAATCCTGGTCTTGTTCGTGGCATGCCTGCTGCCTTTTGTCGCCAGCAATTACTGGCAGGAAGTCGCCACAATGGCACTGATATATGTGGTTTTGGCACAAGGGTTAAATGTAGTCGTAGGCTTTGCCGGCCTTCTTGATCTTGGCTATGCTGCCTTTTTCGCTGTAGGAGCGTATACGACCGGAATCTTGATGACGGTGTACCAATGGTCCTTTTGGCTGACAATTCCGGTAGCGGTTGTATTTGCAGCGATTATTGGGGTCATCATCGGAGCACCAACTCTCCGGCTACGCAGTGACTACCTGGCAATCGTCACACTTGGATTCGGTGAGATCATCCGCATATTGGCGATCAACCTAAGCATCACCGGATCAGCTTCGGGTATTTACGGAATTCCGCACCCTTCTATCGCCGGGTATAAGCTGTCCGGGCAGCAGGATTTTTACTACCTGATTCTCATCTTGGCAATTATTTCTGTGCTGGCTGTCTCACGATTGGGCCGCTCCCGTATCGGTCGGGCGTGGATGTATATTCGTGAAGACGAGGATGCTGCGGAGGCGATGGGGATTAACCGCATCAACATGAAACTGCTTGCCTATTCGATCGGTGCGGTGATCGGCGCACTTGCAGGCTCCATCTTTGCAGTAAAAATGAGTGCGATTGCTCCGCTCAGTTTCAGCTTCATGCAGTCAATCATGATTTTACTTGCTGTCGTGCTCGGTGGATTGGGCAGTATTCCCGGTGTTGTGCTTGGTGCGGTTCTGGTGATTGCTTTGCCCGAACTGCTTCGCTCACTGGAGGATTGGCGATTTGTGCTGTTCGGAGCGGCGTTGATCGTCATGATGCTGTACCGCCCGCAAGGATTGCTGCCAGCCCGTTATGGCAAAGACACGGCAGAAAAAAATGAGGTTGGGGAGAGAGGGAAGAGCGATGTCCAGCTTGATAGTGAAAAATGTAACGCTTAGGTTTGGTGGCCTGGTTGCCGTGAACGACCTTTCGTTTGCCCTGAAACCACAATCCATCACCAGCATCATCGGGCCGAACGGCGCGGGAAAGACGTCTGTTTTTAACATGATCACAGGCTTTTATCAACCGACCAGTGGTGAGATTGAATTGAATCATGTACGGCTGAAGAACAAAAAACCGAGTGAGATCACCCGGCTAGGGCTCGCACGGACCTTTCAGAATCTGCGTCTGTTTCCCAATCTGACGGTACTGGACAACGTCAAGGCTGGTTTACACTGCCGAACGAAGCAAACGGTTATCGGCGCCCTGCTGCAAACGAAGGCACAGAAGGAAGAAGAACGATTGATCGAAGATGCCGCAATGGACTGTATCCGGCTTGTCGGGATTGAAGCATATGCACACCGAGTTGCCAAGCACCTGCCTTACGGGGCACAGCGGTATCTGGAAATTGCTCGTGCTCTGGCTACTCGGCCGCAAGTGCTGCTGCTGGATGAGCCTGCTGCTGGTTTGAACTATGAGGAAAAAGAGAAGCTCATCGAGATGATACGCCTGATCCGGGAAACGTACCAGCTTTCAGTGCTGATCATCGAGCATGACATGGGCTTGATTAAAAAAATATCCGAGAACGTGATTGTGCTGGATTATGGGCAAAAGATTGCAGAAGGCACACCCGACGAAGTCCTTACCAATCCCCGTGTAGTGGAAGCGTATCTGGGAAAGGAGGATGCCGTGTGAGCGTGTTGTTGACGTTGACAGAGGTCCAGGCGTCTTATGGAAAGATTCAGGCACTAAAAGGGATCAACCTGGAGGTGAGACAGGGCGAAATTGTCGCTTTGCTGGGAAGCAACGGTGCTGGGAAAAGCACGACGCTGAAAACGATCTCTGGCCTGCTTAGGCTAAATAACGGTGAAATTTTTTTCGAAGGGAGCAAAATCACAGGGGTGCCTCCTCACAAAATCGTTGAGTCCGGTTTGATTCATGTGCCAGAAGGTAGGCGTATTTTTACCGGATTAACTGTGATTGAGAACCTGGAACTTGGTGGTTTTACCATTCGCAAGAATAAACAATTTGTCCAGCAGGGTATTGAGCAGGCCTTTGCTCTCTTTCCACGATTACAGGAGCGGAGCAAGCAAATTGCAGGAACCTTGAGTGGTGGAGAACAGCAGATGCTTGCGATTTGTCGGGGATTGATGGCCCGACCTAAATTGCTGATGCTGGATGAGCCCTCCATGGGTTTGGCACCAATTATCGTAAATGAAATTATGACAATCATTAAAGAAATCAATCGGCAGGGAACGACCATTCTGCTCATTGAGCAAAATGCAAAGGCCGCACTTCGACTGGCGCATCGTGGTTATGTGATGGAGACCGGGAGAATCACCATCGAGAATACCGCAGAGAAGCTGCGTGAAGATGAAACGATTGTCAAAGCGTACCTCGGTGCTTGAGGGGTCATGCTCCGAGTACGCTTACGACTGGAAACGGGGGGTTTGTCATGGAAGTGATCCGTATCTTGGCTGATTTGTTGCCGCCGAAGCGCAGGCGAGACTAACCATTCAGCTTGTTGTACAAGGTCGCTCTGGAAATACCAAGCCGCTTGGCTGCAGCCATTTTGTTTCCTTTCTCCAGCTCAATCGCCCGCAGGATGACTCGACGCTCGTGTTCTTCTATTTCCTGTTGCAAAGAAAGTAGCTCGTCGCTTGCGGGTGATTGTATATGCCTAGGGTTGCTCTGCAATGGATAAGGCAAATCTTCCTCCTTGATTACTCCGTCTGTAGCGAATACGACCAGCCGCTCAATGGTGTTGCGCAGTTCGCGAATGTTGCCTGGCCAGTGGTATTCCAACAGACTTTGCATCACGTTTTGCAGGATGGAGTGAATCGGACGGTTATATCGCAAAGAAAACTCATACAAGAAGAAATGAGCCAGTTCAATCGTGTCTTCAATTCGCTCACGCAGCGGCGGAATCTTCAGGGTTACCACGTTGAGTCGGTAGTACAGGTCGTCACGAAACTTTCCTTCTCGAATTAGCACCTCAAGGTCTTTGTTCGTTGCAGCAACGATGCGGAAATCGGCTTCGATCTGTTTCGTGCCGCCGACAGAATAGTATTTTTTCTCTTGCAGGACACGCAGCAGCTTTACCTGCATGTCGAGTGGCATTTCGCCCACTTCATCGAGAAACAGCGTACCGCCTCGGGCCAGTTCGATCAGGCCCTTTTTCCCTTTTTGATCTGCGCCGGAAAACGCTCCTTTTTCGTAACCGAACAGCTCGCTTTCAAACAGCGACGGGGCGATCGCTCCACAGTTTATCGCTACAAACGGTGCATCCTTACCTTCTCGCACGTCGTGAACGGCTTTGGCAAACAACTCCTTGCCGACCCCGCTTTCGCCTTGAATCAGCACAGTCGCTTCGGTAGATTTCAGCTTTTGGATCATCACTTTAAGCCGCTTAATTGCCGGACTGGTGCCTTTGATGTGTTGAAACGGATCGGAGGATGGGCTCAGTTTTGCCATTTCCTGCTCGAGGTCGTGTACCTTTCTGGTGGCGTTTAGTAGTTCCTGATTCATGCGAACCTGGCTCGTTATATCTGTTTCGGCGGCTACGGCTCCAACGATTTTGTCCCTGAGTCGAATAGGATTGGTATTAATCAGGACAAACAAATCTTCTCGTGGCTGGTGCTGGCGGCGGTATACGGCTTCGCCGGTTTTCAATGTTTTGAGCGTCTGCAGCATTTCCACAGGGAAAAAGTCAGTGATCGGCCTGCCAATCGCATCATCGGTCTTTACCGAGAAAATTTGATTGGCTCCTTCCGTCCAGACCATGATGTTGCTGTTTTCATCAATGACTGAGATGGAGGTATCTGTCGTTTTGATCATCGTTTCAAAATACGCTTCGAGGTATTCATAGGCACTGAAAACAGCCTGCAACATTTCCTGTTCGTCGAGATAACCGACAGTTTCGCCTTGCTCGTCTGTCACAAGGACAAAGCGGCTTTGTCGGAACAGCGGAATCGCTTGGGAAAGCGGGCTGGCAAGCGTAATAGAGGGATAAGTCCTTGATGCATCCAGTTCTCCCGAATCCATTTGCATGACATTTTGTATCGGTGGAAGCTTGTGTTTCAAGGAAATCACTCCTTTCTGTTTATCGTGTTCAAAAATATATACACTTTCTAAAATGTTATACATCCAAAGTGTGTTGTGTCAATTTTTTCAGACATTAAAAACAGTTCAACCCTGATTTAACCGTTTGGCACAAGGTTTGCAATTTAAAAGAGATGTGAATGACCAAAAGTGAAATGTGCAAGACGAAAGTACGCTGTTGGGGGAGAGTCGACTATGGGTAATTCATCACATGCTGAGGTGATTGTCATCGGAGGTGGGATTATCGGCGGTGCCATTGCCTACTATGCTTCCAAAGCGGGAAAACAGGTGACGGTTTTGGAACGAGGGGAGATCGCCTCTGGGACTTCATCCCGTTGTGACGGCAATATTCTGGCGATCGACAAGGACCCCGGCTTTGACAGTCAGATGTCGCTTGTGAGTCAACGACTGGTCGATGAGTTGAGCCGAGAGCTTGATCATTCGTTTGAATACCGTGCGCCAGGAAGTATTTTGGTTTGCGAGACGGAGGACGAGATGGCTGCAGCCGAAGAGTGGGTACGGAGGCAAAAGGAAGCAGGTCTGCCCTTTCGCATGCTGGATCGCTCTGACATCCGGCAGGAGTCACCCTATTTCGCAGACGATCTGCTCGGCGGATTGGAGTGCGCTACCGACTCCACAGTCAACCCGTACCTGCTCACCTTTGCCTTGTTTGAAGGGGCCAAAAGGTATGGAGCAAGGGTAATCAAGCGGACAGAGGTGAAAGCAATCCGACGTGATCCGGTTAGCGGTACCTTTCAGCTCGACACCTCGAACGGGGAATGGACAGCCAAACAAGTGGTGAATGCGGCAGGTGTCTGGTCTCCGCAAATTGGAAAAATGGTGGGGATCGACATCCCTGTTGTACCACGGAAAGGTCACCTGATCGTCGGTTCCCGGCAGATGCCGATCGGACTGCGCAAGGTGATGGAGTTCGGCTATCTCATCTCCAAATTTGGTGGCAAACGGCTGGTGGACCCGGAAACCGAGAAATACGGGGTTGCTCTCGTTTTTGAACCGACTGAGAGTCAGAATTTTTTGATTGGCAGCTCACGACAATTCGTCGGGTTCAACACCAAGGTAGATACGGAGGTTGCACGCTGTATTGCCCGCAGGATGATCCGCTTTTATCCCAAACTGGCTGACTTTACCCTTATTCGCACCTATGCCGGGCTTCGTCCTTGGACGCCGGATCACTTGCCAGTAGTGTCGGAGGTTCGGGAGGTTCCGGGCTTCTTCATTGCTGCTGGGCATGAGGGAGACGGGATCAGTCTGGCTGCTGTCACGGGAAAACTGGTATCGGAACTTATGTGCGGTCAGAGCGAAACAATTATTCCGGTGGAACCACTTCGGTACGACCGCTTTGATGAAAGGGGGCAAGAGGATGAGAGCAAGGAAAACGTTTCACACCATTGATACACATACGGGCGGAAATCCAACCCGCACGGTGATTTCCGGCTTGCCCAAGCTGACGGGCAAGACCATGGCAGAAAACCTGATTCAAATGAAAGAAGAGCATGACTGGATCAGGCGGGTGCTGATGTTTGAGCCAAGGGGACATGAGGTCATGTCAGGAGCACTTCTGCTGGAACCGTGCCATCCTGACGCAGATGTAGGTGTTATCTACATAGAGACAGGAGGCTATTTGCCGATGTGCGGACACGACACGATCGGGTTTTGTACGGCATTGGTAGAGACGGAGATGATCCCTGTGACGGAGCCTGTCACGAGGTTGAAGCTGGATACGCCTGCGGGTCTGGTCGAGGTACAAATCGATGTGGAAAACGGCAAGGCAAAGCAAGTCAGTTTTCGTAATATTCCTGCATTCCTCTACCAACAGGACTTCACTGTTGAGGTAGAAGGGGTAGGCACGGTCACTTGCGATATTGCCTACGGTGGTAATTTTTATGCAATCGCTGATGCTCGCAAGCTTGGATTGGCACTGGTTCCAGAGAATGCCTCCAAGGTGGTGGAAACAGCGGTACGCATCCGACAGGCGATTAATCGGACGATTCCCGTTGTTCACCCCGAGTATCCATTCATCAAAGGATTGACTCATGTGGAGTTCTATACAGATCCGACCCATCCGAAAGCCCATGTAAAAAATGCGGTGGTTGTACCGCCAGGAGGGGTTGATCGCTCTCCTTGCGGCACAGGCACATCTGCCAAGTTGGCTGTCATGTTGGCCAAAGGGGAGATCGGCATCGGCGATGAGTTCGTACATGAGAGCATTGTGGGCTCCCTGTTTCACGGGCAGGTGCTGGAGAAAACCGAAGTGGGGGGCTTGCCGGCCTGTGTGACTCAAATCAGTGGCTCTGCTTGGTTGATGGGCATGCATACGTTTTTCTACGATCCAGCAGATGAGCTGGCAGAAGGGTTCCTGCTAATCCCGCCAGCAGAAGACCACGACTAAAAAATAACATACCTTACCCATTCGAGAGGAGAGAGCAAGCATGGCACGTTTTGAAGGAGTTTATGTTGCATTGGTTACACCGTTTACCGACGATTATGAGGTGAATTATGAGCGGCTTCATGAGCTAAGTAACTGGTTGATTGATCAGGGAGTACACGGATTGATTCCAGGGGGATCACTGGGTGAATATGCATCTTTGACCGCAGAAGAGCGTGCGAAAGTGGTGGAGACAGTCATCAAGGCAGCTGCCGGACGGGTTCCAGTCGTAGTAGGTTCCGGGGCACCATCCACGCAGCAGGCTGTGGGCTGGGTACGCCACGCCAAGGAAGCAGGTGCCGCCGGGATAATGGCTCTTCCACCGATCAACTACAATCCAGTGGAAAAAGAGGTAATTGCCCATTATGAGGCACTCGCCTCCGTGGGTCTGCCGATAATCGCCTACAACAACCCGCATGATTACAAAACCGACCTGACACCTGATCTGTTGGAAAAACTGTCCAAGATCGACAATATCGTAGCCGTTAAAGAGTTTTCTGGGGATGTTCGACGCATGCACGAAATTCTCGCCAGAACCAATCTGGAAGTGATGGTGGGTGTCGATAACCTGGCCATGGAAGGCCCGCTGGTCGGAGCTACTGGTTGGATTTCCGGGGTTCCCAATGCTTTGCCAAAGGAAGGCGTAGAGCTTTTCCAGTTGGCTCGTGAAGGAAAGTTGCAAGAGGCGCTTGCCCTGTATCGTCGCATGCTGCCGCTTTACAAATTCGATGCTAGTCCACAGCTCGTTCAAGCGATCAAATACATGATGGAGCTTAGCGGATTCCCGGTTGGCCCAACTCGTCCGCCACGTCTGTCACTCGACGAAGCTGAATACGCCAAGATTCGTGAGGCATACCAGTTTGCAGTGAGCAAATAAGAATTAGGATCGGGGGCAAATGAAAATGGAAAGCAAAAACTGGATTGGCGGAGAATGGGTGACTCCCAAGCAGGAACAGGTTGTTGTCAAAAACCCGTCTGCCCTAAATGAGGAAGTAGGGCTTATCCATTGCTCGGGACCATTGCATATCATGGAGGCGAGTCAAGCAGCTCGCGCAGCCTATCCGGCCTGGAGAAAACTTGCCGGGCCTGCCCGTGGTGAGTACCTGTTTCGCATGGCCCAAGCATTGGAGGCACATTTGAACGAACTGGCAACACTTGCCAGTACAGAAATGGGAAAACCGATTACTGAAATGCGTGGAGAAGTAATGCGTGGCGTGCATTTGCTCCGCTATTATGCGGCGGAAGGAGTCAGGGCAAACGGAAGCATCATCCCTTCCTCCGACACGGACGTGTTGCAGTATACGAAGCGAGTTCCACTTGGGGTAGTCGGAATCATCACGCCATGGAATTTCCCTGTAGCAATTCCGATTTGGAAGATTGCACCCGCTTTAATCTGTGGCAATACGGTAGTCTGGAAACCGGCAGAAATTGCTTCATTGACAGCGACACGCATGGCTGAAATATTTGCTGCAACGGGACTTCCTGCTGGTGTGCTCAACCTTGTGATCGGAAAAGGCAGAATTCTTGGAAATGCCTTGCTGGAGGAGGCTGGTGTCAACGCAATCAGTTTTACTGGCTCCACGTCTACGGGCACAAATATTGCGGCTGTCTGCGCCAAGCGAAACATCAAATATCAAACAGAGATGGGCGGAAAAAATGCAGCGATCATTCTGAACGATGCGAATCTGGACAAGATTGTGCCCATGGTGATCAGCGGAGCTTTTCGCTCGGCGGGACAAAAGTGCACGGCGACCAGCCGCATCATCGTCGAACGAGGTATTCTTCCTGCATTTCAGGAACGACTGCAATCAGCAATGGAGGCCATCACCTTGGCTCCAGCTCTCGATCCAGCGGCTTATCTCGGACCAGTGGCATCAGCCGACCAATTCCAAAAGGTGGGCGACTATTCCCGGATGGCAAAACAGCAGGGAACGGTTGTCGCTGAGACCAAAAGAAGTACGGAGCAGGAAGGATATTATATCAGCCCGCTGGTCGTCAAAGGCTTGAAGGCCGAGCATGCGCTGGTTCAGGAAGAAGTATTTGGCCCACTGGCTGTCATTCTGGAGGCAGAGACTTTTGAGCATGCCATCGATCTGTGCAATCAGACAGTATTCGGACTCAGTGCCTCGTTGTTTACAAGTGATCTGGCAATGGCTCATCGTTTCCTCGAGGAAACAGAAGCAGGAATGGTTCGTGTCAACCAAGAGACAGCAGGTGTTGAGTATCAGGCTCCTTTTGGCGGGATGAAGCTCTCCAGCTCACACACACGAGAGCAAGGGCAGGCCGCATTGGACTTTTATAGTGAACTCAAGACGTGCGCAATCAAATATTCCCTGTAGCAAGGGCATAAGAGTGGAGGTATTTCTATATGAAAATAAACAAATTGTTTACCACCATTGATGCCCATACAGGCGGGGAGCCACTGCGGATTATCCAGTCCGGGCTTCCTCCGCTCAAGGGGAATACCATGCTGGAGAAGCGGGCGCACTTTCGTGAAATGTACGACCATATTCGGCGCGTGCTGATGTTCGAGCCACGTGGACATCACGGCATGTACGGCTGTGTCATCACGGAGCCAGTCAGCCCGGATGCCCATTTCGGTGTCTTGTTTATGCATAATGAAGGCTTTAGCTCCATGTGTGGTCACGGAATTATTGCTATCGTAAAAGTGGCGATTGAAACGGGATATTTGCAGGTAAACGGCGATCGCCCACGAGTCATTATTGATAGTCCTGCGGGAAAAATCATTGCCTACGCTCACATGGAAGGTGATGAGGTGAAATCGGTCTCCTTTGAAAATGTTCCTTCATTTGTCTGGGCCAGCGGCGTGTCTCTTCTGGTAAATGGACTTGAATTAACGGTAGACATTGCCTATGGAGGGGCCTTTTATGCGATTGTCCACGCAAAGGACGTAGGGCTTCAGGTGGATATTCAGCAACTGGCGGCATTGCAGGATTGGGGCAGGGCGATCAAGGAGCGGATTGAAGAGACGATGGATGTCTATCATCCGCTAGAGCCAAAGCTGCGAGATATCTATGGGGTAATCTTCTCGGATGAGCCGAGGCAGGCAGGGTCTGATCTGCGCAATGTAACGATTTTTGCCGATCAGCAAGTCGATCGCTCCCCTTGCGGAACGGGTACGGCTGCCCGAATCGCTGCCTTGTACCATCACGGATTGCTGGAAGCAGGTGCTTCGTTTGTTCATGAAGGAATTGTGGACAGTCAGTTTGTCGGCAAGGTAATCGGAACCACCCAAGTCGGTCCACACAATGCTGTCATCCCTCTGATCGAAGGCAAGGCATTTATCACTGGTTTGCATCAATTTGTCGTTGATCCGACTGACCCGTTGGCCGATGGTTTCTTGCTCGGATAAGAAAATAAGGCAGGAGGGATGAGCATGTTGTTGTTAACAGGGGAGGACCAACGCAATCTGGCGAAAATGGAGGACGTAATCGAGGCGGTCGCTACAGCCCTCAAGGAATACTCCCTGGACCGAACGATCACACCCTTGCGAACCTCGATTCCGGTAGAGCAGGCGAACGGTCTCTCTCTGTTCATGCCAGCCTATGTGTCAGGAAGTGAGCCTGGCAGGGAAAGTCTGGGGATGAAGCTCGTCTCCGTCTTTCCCGGGAACAGGGAGTTAGGCAAGAAAACCATCTATGGGATCATGGTACTCATCGATGCGAATACAGGAGAACCGCTGGCTCTGATGGATGCATCCTATCTGACTGTTGTGCGTACGGGAGCTGCGTCAGGTCTTGCTACTCGCCATCTAGCCCGGATGGATGCCAGCCATTTGACAGTGATTGGGACCGGTGCACAGGCAAGCGGTCTGATCGAAGCAATACTGGCCGTCCGTCCCATTCAGGAGATTCAACTCTACAACCGAAGTCAGGCCAAAGCGGAGGCTTTTGCCGAAGAGATCGCCCAAGGTGCCGCTGTCGGCAAGCAGGTGCGTGTACTGACTGACCCGGATGAGGCAGTTGCTGGAGCCGATATACTTGTCACGGCGACTAACGCGGAACACCCGGTCTTTTCAATGGAAAACATCTCACGGGGGATGCATATCAATTCCATCGGCGCTTACCGTCCAACCATGCAGGAACTTCCAGGGGAGCTAGTCGCCATGGCGGACAAAGTTGTGGTGGAATCACGAGAAGGAGCCTTGGAAGAAACCGGAGACCTCGTCATCCCGATTGCTCAGGGATTGTTTGCGCCGGAGCGAATCCACGCAGAGCTAGGGGAGATTGTTGCGGGTAATCGAGCAGGGCGGGAGCGGATGGGAGAGATCACCCTGTTCAAGTCTGTGGGGCTGGCTACCATGGATATCGTTGTCGCTAAGCTGCTTTATGACCGTGCCATTCAGTTGGGAGCAGGACAGCACGTTTCTCTCTAGCTTTACTGCTACTATCCTAAATTTCAAAAGCAAGGTGAAAAATATGCAAGACAGACTAAACCGCATGCTGCGCTATATGGAGAAAAAAGAGATTGATGCTGCATTGATTACCCATCCGAAGAATGTATTTTATCTGACCGGCTTTTTTACCGACCCACATGAACGATTTATGGCACTCGTTTTGATAAAGGGTGAGGAGCCTTTTCTCTTCCTGCCTGCATTGGATAGGGATAAAGCCGCAGAGTCATCGCTGGTAACCAAAATCTACACCTATAACGATGACGAAAACCCATATGAGGTATGGAAGAGCCATCTGCCATCCACGATTGATCGTCTTGGTGTGGAAACCGGTCATCTCACGGCCAGAAACTACAAGGCTGTTGCAGAGGCATTGCGTCCGAAAGAAATTGTGGATGTAGAAGAGCCGCTGCAAAACATGCGTCAGATCAAAAGCCAGGAAGAGCTGACAGCAATCAGGAAGGCGATCTGGGTAATCGAAGAGGGGCTTCGCCTTACTCTGCCCAAGGTAAAAAGAGGGGTTAGCGAAAGAGACATCGCTGCCGAGCTCGAATATCAAACGAAAAAGCTGGGAGCGGAAGGGCCATCCTTTTCCACAATCGTACTGACCGGAAAAAAAGCAGGCATGCCGCATGGAACTCCGGGAGACCGTACGGTTCGGGAAGGCGAAGTGCTGTTGATCGATGCAGGGGTTTTCGTAGACGGGTATGTATCTGATTTGACCAGAACCTTTGCTATTGGTGAGCTGGACCATGTGCTCATGGACATGTACAGCACGGTGCTTGAAGCCAATCTGCGTGCGATTGAAGCAGTCCGCCCCCAAACCCCAATTTCTGAGGTAGATCGGGTTGCGAGAGACGTCATCAGGAACAAAGGATATGGTGAATATTTTATCAACAGGGTGGGCCATGGGATCGGGTTGGAAATTCATGAATACCCGTCTGTTCATGGTCGAGCTCCCGGAGAGCTTTTGGAAGGGATGGTTTTCACCATCGAACCGGGAATCTACAATCCTCTAATTGGCGGTATCCGAATCGAGGACGATGTACTGGTAACAAAAGAGGGCGTTGAAGTACTGACTACCTTCCCGAAAGAAATGATTACGATCGAGCTGTAATGGGTTACTATTAATAGTAGCCCTTTTTTTATTTCGGGGGATTCTAGATCAATAATGAATCAATAAGTAGAAAGGAGTCATTACCCGTGAAACCATTCGTCGCTACCTCTATTCTCATGTCGCTCCTTCTGACTGCATACATACCTGTAGCTAATGCTGTAACTCCTGCACCTGCTCAATCAACTGCAAAACAACCAACGGTCACAATTCAGGACGTGGAAGAGCTTAACGGACAGTCATACGTATTGAAAAGTGGAAAGGTATACGTAGGCAAATCAACTACGCCACTCGCCATCCCTGTGAAGGTGAAAGACCTCATTCCCGGTGAAAAGTTCATGGTATTCCTGACTGACGATAAGAAAGTGTATTTCCAGGGAACCTTGTATGATCAAAGCGATATGACTTACTTCCAAAAGCCAGTACTAACATCTGTAAAGCCCGTTTCGTTGCCAATCACTTCTGTCGAAAAAGTCATGACTGGGCGAAATGAAATCTTGTTTTTGACGACCAACAGAGATTTATACGTGATGGGTGCTAATAATCTGAATCAATTAGGGATTCAGAATGCCAAAAAAGTGAGCAAACCAACCCGGCTGCTGGCAAACGTTCGATCTGCAGCTACTTCTGCCAATACAACAGTTATCATTGCTGATCATGGAATCTATGTATGTGGATACAAGGGGCAACAGCCTGCATCGTACAGCTTGCAAAAGATTGCTGAGACAGGGAATTATCAGCATGTTTTTGCCCTGGACAAAAGCCTAAACAGATCAATCTATCAAAAAAATGCGCAGCCCGCACTGTTTTATCTCCCGACTGCTGAAGGTGGTTCTGTCATCAGCACGCAATCAATTACCAAGTTGGATCTACTTACCGATCCGATGTTTGCCAACTCGGTAGGATATAAAACCACGCCTTATACCGATTTCTTATATAAGGCCAATGGGGAGATCTGGGTACGGTACGCCTATCGGGCTAGAGGGAGAATTTTGATCAGTGATACCAAAGGATTTGATTTTGACGGATTTCTCTATACCTCTTATGAAAAACTGGCTTCAAATGCAAGTAGTGCAGGGATACATGGGAAAACGCTTTATGCATTCGGAAAAGGGGCCGTCCAGACGAAACCGTATCCGACCCAAGCGGAATTAATAGAGCGCATCAAGAAAGATAATCAGAATATTACTTCGCTATCCTTTAATAAGGAGGAAGGGGTATTCTTATTCGAAGATATTACCTTCTCCACTCAACCATAAAAAGTTTGCCGAGCTAGTCTCGGCATTGGAGCCCCACCCGACGATGCCAAGGACGTTCGAGTGAAGACGATGCAACACGGATGTTGCGTTTAGTCGACCGCGAGCGTTAGCTTGTGCCGGGTGGTTTTTTTTATTTTACGCCTGGTAATCCCATCGGTAGCAAGGAACCTTGCCAGAAAGCGATCCCGTCCATAGGTACGACATAGAGAGAGAAGAGAGAGAACAGGGGGTAGGACATTCCTTGCAATTGCTATTCACAATCTCGGGGTTACGGAAGGTATGCAGCACTTCACTTGTTTTCCAAACGGTTGGCAGGTCGTCGGTAAAGGCATTGCCAGCGATGAACTCAGGTCTTTCCAAAAACGGGAACGGATAAATATGACCTTCCATGCTGATATAGAGGGCCAAGTGGCCTTCTCCACGGAAATGCAAATACGGTGGCAGTGGATCACCTTTTTGCACCGTTAATTGTGGGTTAAAATGTGTTTCAATCTCCAATTCGGGATAATCGTGAATCGTTTTTTGTAATTCCTGCTCTGCCAAAGGTAAAATCCGACGGAAATAATCTGCTTCGGCTCCTGCTCCACGCCCCTGTTTGGCTACAACGGCAAAACGAATTCCCCGTGCTCCAATCTTGCGAGTCGTCTCCAATACCTCTTTGATTTGCATCACATTATTTTCATTGATCACACAGCTAATCCAGACATTCTGATTGATGCTTGCAATGTTCCTCGCATATTCAACAAAACGATCAAACATTTTCGTTTGAACAGACTCATCGTAGACTTCATGAACGCCATTCATCGAAACCTGAATTTTGTGGAATTTTTCAAGAGTAGATTTATATTTATCCGGCTGTGAACCGGGAATGATCCCATTTGTAATCATCGTCTGAGACAGCCCTAGCTGATGGGCATAGTCAATAATTTCCGGCAAATCACTACGGAAAAAGATCTCTCCGCCTACATACGAAACATTGGGCACACCCCACTCGAAAAGCGAGTCAATTGTTGATTTTACTTTTTCGATGGGCATATCCATCGTTCGATTTCCTCTTTGAGAATTGGCATAGCAAAACGTGCAGCTAAAATTACAGCCCTTGGTCAACTGAAGTTGGACGCTGTAGGGAGTAGACAAGTAAGGTTCGTTCCACGTGCTCGGTTCCGGGAGCATTGTTTTTATATTTGTGTAGGTTGGCGATGCTTCGTCAAATGTATATAGCTCGTTGTCACACAAGACAAAAATCTGATTGTTATGGGGTTCAAATCTGGCAAGCAAACCATCTTCTAGTTTAGTAAACATAACATCCTCCTACGAACGAGTCACAAAGATTTAAGGCAAAAAAAGAGAGGAGGAGAACCTAAGTTCATGAAGAACAAAGGTTCCCCCAAAGAGATTCCTAAGTTTACTTGCAGCAGCCAATTGCACCAGTTACCAACGGTTTTTTGCCTTCTTTTTTGATCAAGTCCTTCATGAATTTCACCTCCTTTTTAGCTACGAGCACTAAAGTAACACATCAAAAATGGAAAAAACAGTAGTCCAATTCACAATTTATGGAAATTTATTTTATAAAAACTGGAACAATTTAAGAATTTTGGCATATCAATGATTTCGTTTGTTAATGAAAATTAAATGTGAAAATTGTAGTACGGTTCACAGAATCATCTTGGTAATCACTGCTATAGTTTCCAGTACATAACAATCAAAAATTCACATATTCTTAACTTGTGTGCCTGGAAGCATAGCCAGTACAGGAAATTATCGAAGTCAGAAAATGGGGGATACGTTTTGATCAGGGATATTTTTTTAACAATGGGTCGTGAAAGAGGTTATGAGGTACTGCCGGAAGCTTCACTGCTTCGTGAAAACCAGGATACCTACTTTGTCGGTTCAGCCGTGATGGCGAATATGCACCTGTTTGAACCTGGGTATCATGTTTTTCCTGCACGATATGTGACTGCGCAGCGGATTTTTTCCAGCAAAAGACTGCAAGAAATTGGGAAATATCCGTTAGCGACATCCTTTGAAGTGATGCTTTCTTTCTTCCGTTTTGGGGACACAGATGGCAGAGAAGCACTCAGCTTCACGCTTGAATTCCTGGAGAAAGCATTGCATATCAAAGCAGACAGACTTGTTTTTCTCGCTCCGCATGAAATGAATCTGAGAAGTGATGTGTTGCGGTTAGGAATTCCGGCAGATCGGGTCATCAGTTGGGATCAGAGTCTGCAGACGAATCTTGGGGAAGATCGGCCCGTTGGGTATTACGTGAAGGTGTTTTATCCGTACCGCCATGGAATTATCCCGGTCGCTTCCATTGGATTCATGAAAATGAATGATAAGCTGGCAGTTGATAGTGCGTTCTTTTTAGAGAGACTTTCTTTTGTGAGAGAGAACCTGCCATCTTTCTATTCCAGCCGCTTCTTCTATCCGTTGACATATGTGGTTAGAAGCTCGTCTGAATTTTCTGGATTGTCCCATACCGACAAGTTTTTATGGGCAAATCATTTCCGTTCGATTGTGGCACTTCTACTCGACGGGGCAGAGCTTGGCTCAAAAGGAGCAGGGCATGCCATGAAAAAGATGCTTCGACAGCTTGCGGGCACCATCCAGGGAAAAGAGCTTTCCAGGGAGCTGGTCCTGCAACTGGTTCAGTCAGCACATCAATGTTTGCATGAATTGGGCCATGGGCTGTCTCATCTAGAGGGGACGGACAGACTGGAGGAGATGGTGGATTTAATCTCCACTCAGTTGAATCGAGCGTCCAAACAAATTTCACATGAATGCAAGGCATTTCGCAAGGCTCTGCAAAAAAACAGGTCCATGGACAAAACAGAGCTGGAGAAGTGGCACTCAGAAAGAGGATTGCAGTACGAATGGATGGAGGCTGTTGCACGGCAAATTGGTGTAATTCTACCGTTACCGCCAAAAGTAAGAAAACACAAGTTTAGAAATGCATCATTTTCTTTTAATGAAAGTGAAAGAATCAAAGATCCTATTCTCTTTATCAAAGAATCTGAAGGGTTAAGAACGAAAGGGGCCGTTGTTGTAAATGGATAAACATATTCTCGTCATTGGTGGGTTTCGTATCATGCACAAGATTTTGAAAAACTATGGAGCCCGCATGACTGTCATGATCAAAGCAGAAGAGGTAAAAAAGAATGAGGATAAGAGCTATCATCGGGTAGTAGGAATCCCTGCAGACTCAACCGTAGAGGAATGGATAGAGATGGCGAAATGCTTGCATAAGCTCGATCCGTTTGATGGAATTACTAGCTTTCATGAGATGGATCAGGAGAACGCTGCAAATGTTGCTAAAGCCTTGGGGTTACCCTATCATGACCCACACGTGATTCAGGTTACTCGCAACAAAAATATCATGAGGCAAATTTTGCGTGAAAAAGGCGTTGATTTGACTAAAAATCAGTTGGTCACAAGCAAGGAAGAGATCGTCTCCTTTGCGCAGGAAAACGGATATCCTCTCATAATTAAGCCTGTTGATGGCTGGGGAAGCATCGGTGTTGCAAGAATCATGACTGAGCAAGATTTGGAAAAAGCACTTATCTGGTTCGAAAAAGCAAACTTTGGCTCAGGAATGATTGTCGAGCAGTTTTTGGAAGGGAAAGAATTCAGTGTGGAGGCTTTCTCGGAAAACGGAAAGCATGTCATTATGTGCATCACGGAAAAATTCAAGGAAGAGAAGCATTTTGTCGAGGTAGGTCACTGCGTTCCGTATAAGCCTTACGAAGAAAAGATAGAGTTGGAAATCAAAGAGCTTATTTGTCATGCCCTGGATGCGTTGAACATTACTCAAGGGCCCTCTCATACTGAAATTATGCTGACGGCAAACGGTCCTAGAATCATAGAGACACATACCCGTCTGGGCGGAGATTACATTCCTGAACTGATCAAACTGGTAAGTGGTGTAGACACATTGGATCTATGGGCGAAGCAGGCCTATGGAGAAAGTGTTCTGGATCAGGTTCCGCAAATTAGCAAAATGGAAACCTCGGCAGCGATCTGGTACGTCACTCCACCAGTCATCGGCAAACTGGAGGAAGTACAAGGCGTGGAGGAAGCGAAGTCGGAGACAGGAGTTGTGCAAATCGAAGTACTGCAGCAGCCAGGGACGGAGCTCAAGGGCATGAAGGATTCCTTTTCTCGTACGGCCTATGTCATTGCGACAGGCACCGACCGGGATGATGCGCTATCCAATGCACAACGGTCGGCTGATAAACTTCTGTTCCAAGTGGTCTAAAGTACACATGCGTATCGATAGATTCTGTATGCGAGAAAGGATGCTTCCATGCTACAGTTGTTAAAAAAACGTTCTTTTTTCCTGTATCTGTTAAACCATAGTGTTTCAAGTGTAGGGCTGGGAATCCATTTGTTTGTTCTCTCCTGGCTGGTTCTGGATTTGACCGAATCTACTGCCTCGCTAGGTTGGCTGCTCTCTATTTCGTCACTGCCTGCGATTCTGCTTTCTCCTTTTATCGGGGTATTCGTCGACAACTGGGATCGGCGCTATATTGTTGTGTTTATTCAACTCGTAAAAGGGTTGCTGTTTCTCTCCATTCCGTTCCTGTTTGCTTCAGGCTCTCTCAGTATTTATGTTTTATACGGCATCTCTTTTTTGGCGGCGATTGCCGAGCGCTTATACTTCCCGGCATCGAAAGGCCTGATGCGAGAGATTCTGACGAAAGAAGAGTTGCTATCAGCCAATTCCATGGCGAGCGTAGCCATGCAAATCGGGATGATGATCGGCTCCGCCGTGGCTGGTTTCCTGATCTTTCAAATTGGTGGGCCCTATACGATCATGGTAAACGCCTTTCTAGCATTTGCATCAAGTTTCATCGTCTTTTTTATTCGCAAAGGCTTTATTCTGCCCAAGAATGAAGTCGGCAAGAAATACGAATCCTTTGTCGGTGAAATCAAGGATGGGCTTACCTACCTGAAACAAAACATCATCATTTTGCGTTTAGCGATTCTGGTAGCTCTGACAGAATTTACGATTCAGATTTACAATATTTTGAGCGTTCCTTTTGTCCGAAATGAAATGAACATGGGGCCGGAGATTCTCGGATTGCTCGATACGTTTTTTGCATGGGGTGCCATCGTTGGTGGCTTGACCTTGACGGCTATCGTGAACTGGATCGGTCGTAAAAACTTTATGTCCATTGGGTTATTGCTGATGGGGGGAACCTTTGCGATCATTCCGTTTATGCAAGGATTGGGCAGTGGGGCCGTGATATTCTTTGTGTTCGGAATCAGCCTTTTGCAAGCAAGAACCTTGTACAGTACGACCATTCATGAAAATGTAGAGCAACATTACCAGGGAAGGGTAAACAGCTTTATTTACACGATGACGTCGATCTTCGGATTTTTCATTTACGCTCTGGTTGGTTACATCGGGGAAGCAGTGACAGCAAAAGAGCTCTTCCATACGGTAGGGTTGTTGATCGTGGGAATTTCGGTGCTCGTCTATTTCCTATCATCTAAGATTCTTAAGATTAACGAAGGCGTAGCTGAAAGAGTAGATACCATCGCTAACTAGAACTAGAAGAAGGCTCAATCTCTCTCATCGGGAGATTGAGCCTTTTCATGTATGTGTCGGTGCAAACGCAAATTTTCGCACCATCATTCACCTCCTTCATTACCAAGAGCAATTTTAAAATGAATGAAGAGAAGATACACCATCCATTTCAAAAAGTGTGAAGCCAACCATTGAAAAAAAAAGAGACTAAGCCTTGCAGCATAGTCTAAGGAAAAGGTTGTTAACAGCCTGTTACTTACGTGCAGCAAACATACCACCCATGACTCCATACGCAGCAAGAAGGCTCCTGTGCAGAAGCGCTCGGAATTACACTCAATAGACTTCCGATAACTACTGATAAAAGTAAAAACTTTTTCACGATCCTCCACCTCCTTTTGTTCGCATAATTAAAATAACACTTTTTTCCAAGGTGTTCTGTAGCGCAGTTCACGAAATAGTGAAAGCACATGAGAATTTTTCCAATAAACGTTGACAAAGGCAATATTGTGCAATATGATTTTGTTATTAACAAATTGTTAATAACACATCGATAACAACAAATAGACAATAAAGTGGCTTCTTTATGCATTAGAGAGGCAGCGTGTATCGGGAAAAGGGGGAAAAGAGAATGGGAGTGGACTTTAAAGTATTTCAGGATTGGACGTTATTTGAAAAAATGTGGTTAGCAATATTTACGGTCATTAATATCTATCTTTTCTTTGCGTTTGAAGATTCCTTATTAGGGTTGATTTCTTCCTTAACCGGGATGATGTGCGTCGTGCTGGTAGCGAAGGGGAAGATCTCCAATTATTACTTCGGTATCATTCAAACGGCAACCTATGCGTATATTTCGTACGGTTATTCTTTATACGGAGAGGCGATGCTGAATGCCTTGTTTTACCTGCCTGTTCAGTTTATCGGGATTTACATGTGGAACAAAAATCGTACCGAAAACAGTGTAAAAGGGGAGGATGTTGCGGTTAGGAGGCTCGGCAAGCGAGGGTGGATGTATCTTGTTCTCACAGCCGTTGTGGGGAGTACCTTGTACGCAGAACTGCTTCATACGATCGGTGGTCAGGCCGTTCGTCTTGACTCGGCAGCCGTTGTCCTTTCGATTATCGCACAAATATTGATGCTGAAGAGATATGCCGAACAATGGGCACTCTGGATCACCGTCAATGTATTATCCATTTCACTTTGGATCGTGACGCTGGTTTCCCAGGGCGGTAATGACTTTAATATGGTAGTCATGTGGTCAGCTTTTCTTATTAACTCTTTATATGGCTATTACAACTGGATTAAGCTCAGCAGAGTTCAGGAGGCAGCTCAACTATGACAATGGGTAAGGTAGGCATGTATGGTGGGAAATTTCTTCCCTGTCCACATATGGGGCATGTTTACTCGATGATACGAGCTTCAACAATGGTGGATGAATTACATGTTATCGTTTCGTATGATGAAGAATTTGAAAAAATACTATGCAAAGACTCCAAAATTCCGCATATTCCCGCACGCATCCGAACACGCTGGTGGTCTCAACTGACAAAGGATTTGCCACATGTTCATGTCCATGCCGTCTATGAAGAACAAACAGGAGACATTTCTGATTGGTACCGTGGTGCCGAAGGGATTCTAGCGGCGATCGGAAAGCCGATTGATATCGTATTTAGTTCCGAGCATGCCTATTCGGATATCTTTCGTCAGTTATATCCAGATGCACAACACGTTGTGATTGATGCCAAAAGAGTCACCTATCCAATCTCAGGAACAATGCTGAGAACAGATGGAGTCATAAAACACTGGGACATGATACCCGAGATCGTGAAACCCTATTTTGTTAAAAGGGTAGTGGTTGTCGGCACGGAAAGCTGCGGGAAATCTACTTTGGTTCGCAATCTCGCTACCCTCTATAACACGACGTACGTAGAGGAAAGGGGGAGAGTCTACTATGAAAGGCTAGGGAGTTGTGAAGATATCACGCTGCCAGATGATTATCCCGAGATTGCATTTGAACATAAATATCATGAAAAGGAACAAGTAGCCAAGGCAAATAAAGTGCTTTTCATTGATACGGAAGCAATTGTCACGCAGTATTACTCCAGGCTTTATCTCGGTAAACGTCACGCTGTACTGGATGAGATCGCCCGATTGCAAAAGTATGACCTCTGGCTTTTTCTTGAACCCGATATCAAATGGGTTGATGATGGAACCCGTTCATTCGGTGATCAGCAGGTTCGTGAGATGAATCATGAGATGCTAAAAGGGTTATTGAATGAATATGGGGTTCCATACAAGACGATTTCAGGAAACTATCAACACCGTTTAGAACAAGCAATGCACCTCGTCAATGAAATCCTAGGAGAATGAAAGAGCACCTGATCGATGGATCGGTGCTTTTTTTATGCGATAAGAAAGCATCTGTATACCTGATCTGACTCTGGACAGAATACATCGAAGACGTACAGATACCAGAATTTCCTTGCATAGGGAGAAGATATCGGCAATGGACAAAGATCAGACACAGACTGAGAAAGCAATCAGGACGGGACCTTTATTTGGCGTCATGTTTATTGGCGCATTTATTGCCTTTTTGAACCAAACACTAATTAATATTGCTTTACCCCAATTGATGGAGCATTTTCATATAGAAGCGGCGACTGCCGATTGGTTGATTACGATTTACATGCTGGTCAACGGGATTGTCATTCCGATTACTGCATTTCTGCTGGAACGATTCACAACCCGACAGTTGTACATCGCGTGTATGAGTTTTTTTACGATCGGTACGTTCATTTGTGCGATCGCCCCCGGATTTTATACGATTTTAATAGGACGGGTTGTGCAGGCAGTAGGTGCAGGTATCCTGATGCCGCTCATCACAAATGTGATCTTTACGTTGTTTCCACCTCATAAGAGAGGTGCGGCGATGGGAACTCTGGGCATTGCGATCAATTTTGCACCAGCAATCGGTCCGACCTTGTCAGGGTGGATTGTCCAAACGTATTCTTGGCGGCTGCTTTTTTATATCGTTTTCCCGATTGCTTTGGCTAATCTGGTATTTTCGTTCTTTTTTATCAAAAATGTTTCTGAAACAAGCCGCCCTCAATTGGATGTATGGAGTGTCATTTTTTCTACGATTGGTTTTGGCGGTGTCCTTTACAGTTTTGCGACTGCCGGAATTAAAGGGTGGAGTGACTCACTAGTAATCACCATGCTTTTGATCGGTGGTATCAGCCTCATCCTGTTCATCTGGCGACAGTTTGCCGTGAAAAACCCGATTCTGGAATTTCGGATCTTTCGTTACCCGATGTTTTCGCTTACTACGGTTATTAATGTGATCGTAACGATGGCACTATTCTCCGGCATGATTCTCATTCCGATCTACATGCAGCACGTCCGGGGCTTTTCCCCGCTGGTATCGGGGCTGATGCTGTTGCCCGGGGGCATATTGATGGGGCTGATGTCACCAATCACGGGGAGGTTGTTTGATAAGATCGGAGCCAAATGGCTTTCTGTGACGGGTCTGGTGATTACGGTAATTACGACCTATGCGCTTACTGATTTGGATACGGAAACGTCCTTTGGCTATGTAACAGGGATTTACACTGCCCGCATGTTTGGCATGGCGCTTCTCATGATGCCGATTTTTACTGCTGGGTTAAATGCATTGCCACTTTCCTTGAATCGACATGGAACGGCGATGGTCAATACCATGCGGATGATGGCAGGCGCTGTTGGCATGGCTTTTTTCGTCACGGTCATGACAAACCAAACGGCGGCTCACATGAAGGAAATAGCCGCGGAACAACATGTGGCTTCAACCAATCAGATGATTATGATGAAGAGTCAAGCAACTGCGGATGTAAGGGATTTTACAGTAGGTCCACATATTGCGTCTTCCACTGAAAGGGAGATGGCACTAGTGGCTCAGGCAACAGTGATGGGAATCGATGACGCATTCATGATTGCCACTTTCTTGACAGTGGTTTCACTTCTATTGGCGTTCTTTATCAAAAATGCAAATCCTGAGAAAGATGAGCCCTCCACCTCCAAAACGTAATGCACGCAAGGATTGGTGGTAATAGAAAAAAGATCGCTACACCATTCCTTATGAATGTGGCGATCTTTCTTGAGTTTGTCCCTCAGTAAGAGAGATGGAGGAAGGAGGTATATAATTCGGATAAAAGGTTCTTATGCTTTTACCGTCAGGACTGCTAAATAGTTCAAGTTGAAAAGGCACGCCGTTGAGTACGAAATTCTCAGGCAGGTGCTCTTGAGGCAAAGCCCGTACCGTTCCTAAGGCCAGCAGGCCCTCCGCACTAATCCCGACAAGGAAGGCGCATTTTTTCTTGATGATTTTAACAAAACGCTGTTTTTCATAGTCAAAGGCATCCAAATGATAGCCCACGGTAACAGCATACGGTGTAGCAGGATTTTGCTCATGGTGATTGGCACAGGTCATTTCAATCTGGTCTCGATGGAGGTTGTTAACATCTGCATTGTCTTCAAGCCAGTATTTATACCAAAAATGGTGACCTACGAGTTTTCGTTTTTTTTGCTCGCCCACAAAGACATGCTCGAAGCCTGATAAATCGACTCCGCTCTCCCAATAAAATTGCCGAAACCATAAATCATGTAAATAGGAGTACCATTGCTGATCATTAAAGGTTTTGTTCGTTTTATCTTCAGTAAATTCCTTTGCCAGTTTGCCAGGGTGTGACTCGATTGCCATGCATAAAAATTTTTCCACTTCCTTCGATTCGTTCACCGTATTCAGTTCTTCTCTGGTCTGATTCAGTTTGTAGTTATCAAAGAGCTTTTCGATTAATTGGTAACTGGTTCTCTTTCTCTCGGGTATATAGACTTCCTTCAATATGCGGTGTTCAGCATTGCATATTTCTGTATCCACAACCACGTATCCCTCAGACATGTCCCCTTTATCCGAGGGCAAAATCGGCCGAATCCCATTGCCTCTCATATCCGCCGCCCAAATTGCTTGATAAATATCCATAGCAGGTCCTCCTGTTGGTGCAATATGATTATTTTTAACCAATTAGTGCAGTTTTTTTCATGTGATGCTTGTACCAGAGGGGGAAATCAAAAGGATACTTCAACCAAGAATAGAATAGAAAGCTATATCATGAAGAAATAGATTATGGAGGATAACTAGCTGACCACGGAAGGAGGGAGACAATGAATTTTCCGCAAATCATAGACCAACGAGATGTCGCCGTATTTGTACACCACCATCCATATTATCTGGAAAGTTGGAAACAGAAAAAGATAGGCATGAATTGGGCTGCCACTCGAGTTTTTATTCTTAACCCTTATTCCCAAAATCGCTATTGGATTGTTCGCAAATATCATCTATTACGTACATGCGATCAAGCAAATCAAACGGATCAGCCACTTGGAAGAACAGGGTTTGCGGGAACAGAAGTTGCAAAAAACGGGCGGAGAGAACAAATTTGCAGCTTTTGGTGCGCTGTTGTTTCAAATTTTAATAGTAATGATCAGTATTTAGAGGGGCAGTGTCGTAATACCCATACGTTTAGCATGGAGGTCTTAAAATGAAGATTTATGATGTAACTGGCTCCATTTTTGAAGGGATGACTGTTTATAAAAATAAACCGGAAAAGCAGCCCAAATTAAAGTCAGTATCAAATGGTTACGTAACAGAAACCCGTATTGATCTTGATGTCCATACAGGTACACATATCGATGCGCCTCTCCATATGGTTACAGATGGAGCAGCATTTGAAACAATCCCATTGGAGAGTCTAGTTGGGAAGTGTAAAGTGCTTGATTTAACGGAAGTGGAAGATCGGATCACTAAGGTAGATCTTGAAAAACATGCAATTCAAAAGGGGGATTTTATCCTTTGTAAAACCAAAAATTCATTCGAAAGTCAGTTCAATTTTGAGTTTATTTTTCTCAGTGAGGACGGAGCGGAATACCTTGCTCAAGTAGGGGTACGTGGAGTAGGAATCGATGCATTGGGAATCGAAAGAAGTCAAGAAGGTCATCCTACGCATAAAACTTTGTTTGGAAACGGTGTAATCATAATGGAAGGCCTACGCTTAAATGAGATTGAGCAAGGGGAATATTTTATGGTTGCGGCACCTCTGAAATTAGTGGGAACAGAGGCTTCACCAGCTAGAGTCTTGCTGTTGGAAGGGATCACGATCACTTGAATAACTAGATTGAATAGGGGAATATCGGCATTAAATATTTCATAAAAGCTCTTTCTTCCAAAAAATGCATTTGATTTATGAGTCTATTACATGATAGATTATAAATCCACCCGCGAGGTGCTAGTATAACCAAGTGGGTTTTACCATATATTGATGGTTGAGTTATGGAAGACAAACATGATATATTGATCTTCCGGCCAACGAGAGTAAGAGATTCTTGAACTGAATTTCTAGCGATCGAGCGGCGAACCTACCAAATATTGTGGGTTGAAATGATAGAACGAAACATGATATATTATAACTCCGCCTCTCAAACGAGGTGGTTGATGAATAAACTAAATGCTCTTTGAAAACTGAACAATAAAGCGTTTTATAGTGAATCAAAACACTAGCCAAGTGAATTGTTTTGCAGTTTAGAATCAACTCAACTTTATTGGAGAGTTTGATCCTGGCTCAGGACGAACGCTGGCGGCGTGCCTAATACATGCAAGTCGAGCGAGGGTCTTCGGACCCTAGCGGCGG
>NZ_JBNCMT010000003.1:41611-215719 GCF_049846925.1 Brevibacillus nigriterrae | reverse complement strand
GTTTAATTTTAGTCGCATCAATGGAGCGATTGGCTATTTTTTCTGCTGTTACGGATTGGTCCATGAGATCGTCTGTATAAATAACCGGTGTATTCAGCTCTTCTTTTCTCTCTTTTACAACCTTGGTGAAATTCTTTTGGTTGGACTCAACATTTGATTTTGGCACAGTGCGCAGTGGTGGAAAAGTCTTCACATTTTTGGTTGGCTCGTCTTCTATGAATCGTTCAACAACGGTTTCTTTCGCTGTTTCTTTGACTGGATCCTTGGAAACATCCACGAGCCATTCTGGTAGTACTCCCTCGTCAAACAAAAGATCAGGCTCTTGTATTGGCGGCTTCTTTCGTTTTTTTTGTGGTTTCGCCATGTATGTCCCTTCCTTTTCCCTAATCTCCTTATCATGTCATCTGTAACATATGCATTTGACCAGATATATGGCACATATCACGATGAAAATGGGTTTTTAAAAAAACAAAAAGCCGACAGTTTTACACTGCCAGCTCTTGTTTGCTATCTACTTGTTTTAACATGTCACGGAATTCGTCTCCGTTTAACACCTCTTGATCCAACAAAATTTGCAAGCTGTTTTTGTAAACATAGTCATAGCGACGAAGTGTTTCCCTTGTCTGGTCAAGAAGCTCTTCGAGAATTCGATTCACTTCCGTATGAATCTGGTTTTTATCGATATAATCGATATGAATGATCCCTAATTGGGACATACCACTTTTCACGATCTCGTGTGCCATTCCAAGCGCCTGATCGAAGTCGTTTCGTGAACCTGTACTACGGCCATCATAGTAAATTTCCTCTGTCACTGCTCCAGCCAGACAGACCATAATCTGCTTTTCCAAAGCCTCTTTTGTGTACAAATAACGATCTTCCATCGGGTTTTGGCGCACATACCCCAAAGCCTGACCACGAGGACTCAGCGTAACCTGTGAAACAGAACCAGGTCTCACTTGTTCACTCATGATGGCGTGACCTAATTCATGTAGAGCAACACGCTTTTTCTCATCGCCTGTTGCTTCACGGTCACTTTTTTCACCCATCATCACTTTATCTACTGCCATGCTGAAGTGACGGTTGTTGATCAGTTCTGCTTTCTCACGCATTGCATAGATGGCTGCTTCATTCGTCAAGCTCTCCAACTGAGCACCTGAGAAGCCAAACGTTTCTTGGGCGATTTGTGAGATGGATACTTCGGAAGCTAATGGTTTATTGTTCGCATGGATGTGCAAAATCTGCTCCCTAGCTTTCTTATCAGGCAAATCAACGGTGATATGACGGTCAAAACGGCCTGGACGCAACAAAGCTGAGTCCAGCATATCCTTGCGGTTGGTTGCAGCCATAATGAGAATGCGTGGTTTATCTTCTGTTTGAATCCCATCCATCTCGGTCAACAACTGGTTCAACGTCTGGTCATATTCACGTTGTTGGCTGCCTTCCCGCTTTCCACCGATGACGTCAATCTCGTCAATAAAGATAATGCCTGAATCTTGTCCGTTTTTCTCAGCAAGAGTTTTCACTTCGCGAAACAAATCACGAACACGCTGTGCACCTACACCTACATACATCTCTACAAACTGAGAACCGGAAGCTGCCACAAATGCAGAGTTGGTGTAGTTAGCTGCTGCTTTCGCCATCAAGGTTTTTCCTGTTCCCGGAGGTCCTGTCAAGAGAACCCCTTTTAACGGTCGAATCCCATAATGTTTGATCTTGTCTTTATGATTCAAAAAATCCAACGCTTCTTTTAGCTCTTGTTTTGCACGTTCTTGTCCCCCGATATCCGCAAACGAGATATCTGTCTTGGGAACGGAGTGCTTGTTACCTCGCCCGTTCTTTGCAGCAACACCAATACCACCCTGGCGGCTCACTATGAAAAACAAACCGGCTAATACAGCCGCAAACAACAAGAATGGCCCGATGTTAATTCCGAGGAATAACAAGAAGATTAGGACAGCAGGTACCACTCCAAACAATATTTCCTTACCCACGAGCATTCACCTCACTCTCTTGCTGCTCACGAGGGACGATGGTGTAGAATTCATCTGACCCACGCTTCAGAAAGATGTAAATGTTGCTCTTATCCATACTGGTAAGTGCCAAATCCAATTGATTCTTCACTTTCCACTCATTAACCAATGCCGGAAGTTTGCTGTACTGATGAAGTTCCAACGCTTCTGTCAGCGCAAAAGTTCCGTTGTTCCACACTTTTTTCAACTCTTCATTTTGATTCGTCAATTCAACGATGACTTCTTTATTTTTCACGATTCCGCTGATGTCATTCTCAAGAGACTTATACTCTTCTGGAAAATCTTCCGGCTTCGTAACTGTTAGCTTTATCAGCATTTGCTCCTTTGTAATCTGCAGGTCAGCCAATGTAGCTGACTCCATTTGAGCGATCTTCGTACGAACTGGTTCTTCTATTTCTACTTTTTGAAACAGAAACCAACCGCCAAACAGGAGAGCCAACGCGATAAGTAGCGATGAGATGATCGGTACTTTACGTACTTGCATGAGATTACTCCCCTCCTCTATTATCTACACGATTTGTATATATCGTAATCTATCAACTGGAGAACGATTTAAAGTATAGCATATTAACAAAATGAATTCCTATGTAGATGTTGGGTATTGAGGAAAAAGAAAAAGACCCCATATTAAGGGGTCTTCAAACATGTAGCATCGGTGCTTAACAGCCGTTCAACTAACCGGGTTAAGGCGATACGATTTAAGTACTTTACCCGTCTTAAAATCGTAGTACACGTAATTGTAACGTTGTTCCTGGTCAATATAGACGGCTTCCCAGAATTTTTGATTGTCATCTTTTCCAGGAACGATGTGCAGAATTCTAGCATTCTTGTCACCTTTTAACACTGCTTCCTGTACACTATTTCTCGTTACAACGCCATCCATTATTTCAAAATCAACCGAATCTGGTGTGAGCCAGGCGATTACAGGTGTGCCGAAGTGATTCTTTCCAATCACAACCGCATAGACCTTTGTCCCGCGAAATTCGCTGATTTCATCAATTTGTGCAATTCCCGTCCGATCCTTAACCCATTGCCGTACCTGATCCTCGGAAGCGTATTTCTCGCCAACTGCACTTGAAGTAAGGTGATACAAAAATCCACCCAACAAAAGCAACAAGATTCCTACAGCAATACCTACACGTACATACACAAACACTAACTCCTTTTTCATCCTCCTGACTCTTGCTTACGCTGTTGTCAGGCGGTGTCCCTTAAAAACGGAACACGAGTTGATCTCTTTGCTGATTCTGAAAGCTGGGTACTAGCAAATCAACAGTTAATTGCTTTACCTCGAATTTATCGGTATCATACCATAGCTCATAGCGAATAACCACATCTTTCAGCGTTTGTCGCATGATTTCATCTGCCTGAAATTGTGGCCCCAACCAGAGCGAAATCATGGACTCCACCTGATTGGACGGAAGAGCAAACTGAAGCCCTTTGAGCCCATCCCGATCACGCTTATGCAACTCTGTCGGTACGAGTGAATGAAGTTGTCCTTGTATGATCATGGCGTGTTCATAAGGGGTAAACAACGCATAAGGAAGAAATTCTAATGGCTGCTCTTTCCCATCCACTTGCAGTTCAACTTTGTCTGTACTGCGTTTCATCTGGATGATATGACCTGATACGTTGCCCTTGACATCGAATGATTCTCCACGATATACGCCTTGATACGTCTGGTCCCTGGTCTTTACCTGGTAGGTAACAGGTGTATCACCAGCCAGTTTTTTGACGAGACTGGCAAGCTGATCATGATGCAAGGTATCCGGGTCTCCCTGATTTTTTTCTTCCATGGATGAAGATGCAGGTGTCGTTTGAGGTGGTTTGGTTATAACAGCAAGGAGCATACCGAGCAGGAAGAGACCAAGAAAAATGGGGATCAGCCACCATAGTTGGTTCCTTCTGATGTACATAACGCTCCCCCTCCCTCGTCCCAGTTCCTAAAATTTATGAAGGACTAGAAGGTTTTAGAACGATACCGAAAACTTTCTAAACATAGCGGTAGTGTTAACGGTCATACTACAGGTACACCCCAAGGAGGTGAGCGTGTGAAGCTGCCAACGACAACCTCCGTCGAACCGAGCTGGTCGTTGCTACAGGAATACCGAGTTTCCTGGGCAGGTTTATCATCACCGCTTAGAGCCTTTTCACAACATTCACCAAATGAATACCGCCACACCTCTTTAAAAAACATTTGGCGTTACAGCCAAGATTCTAGCTAACCAAAATATTCCTACCTACACCTTTCGCTTTTCCTTTTGCTCCCATCATTCACCAGGTGTGTTGACAAGGCTGTTTGTCAAAATGCCTTTGATGGGAGACTTTTTCCATTTATCGTTTTAAAGAATCAAACATGCGGTTTGCTTCATAGATTACTTTTTCTTCATCCACCGTGAGCAATTCACGATTTCTCATAATCCATTCCCCTGCAACAATCGTATCTGTTACGTCACGGCCATTTGCCGCATACACCACATGTGAAATTGGGTTATGAGCCGGATGGAAATGCGCTTGAGCACTGTCCAGCATGATGATATCAGCTTGTTTGCCAACCTCCAGTGAACCCAGCGTCTCTTTTTGGAATACCCCGTCAGCGCCCAAAATGGTTGCCATACGCAATGCATCTTCGGCTGGTACAGCGACTGGATCATTACGTACGCCTTTGTGGAGGATCGCCGCCAATTTTAATTCCTCAAACAGATTCAGGTTGTTGTTGCTCGCAGAGCTGTCTGTACCTAAAGAGACACTAACACCCTTGGACAACATCTCAGGTACACGGGCAACTCCGCTTGCCAGCTTCAGGTTACTCACGACATTGTGCGAAACCCTTACATTATATTTTGCCAGTACATCGATTTCTTCATCCGTCAAATGTACCGCATGGGCAACAAGGGTTGGACGGGAGAATACGCCAAGGTTCTCCAAGTGAGCGACTGGTCGAACACCGTAATCCTTCACATTTTGCTCTACTTCCCACGCTGTTTCTGACATATGGATGTGCATCGGCAAATCAAGCTCATGGGCACGTTCCAAAATTTGATTGATAAAGTCTGGAGTGCAAGTGTAAGGAGCATGAGGGGACATCATCACGGTAATACGCCCGTCAGCCTGATTGTGCCAATTACGAGCAAATTGGGTAGCTTCCCGCAGTTTCGCCTGTCTTTCTTCTTCTGAACAAAAGCCAATCATCCCACGGCACAAACGAGCACGCATGCCTGAGTCTTGAACCGCTTGGGCTACTTGATCCATATGATCATACATATCAACAAACGTCGTCGTTCCAGTTCGAATCATTTCAACAATGGAAAGATAGGCGCCCCACTTCACGTGATCAGCCGTGAATTGAGCTTCAAGCGGCCACATTTTATCTTCCAGCCATTGTTGCAGCGGCAAGTCATCCGCATACCCCCGCAGAAGCGACATCCCTACGTGACCATGCGTATTGATGAGACCAGGGAGAACGAATTTGTTTTTGCCGTCGATCACTTGATCATAGCCAGTCAGGTCCTCTGGAGTTACTCCCACATAAGTTATTTTATTTCCCTCAAAGGCAATCGCACCATTTTCGATAACTTCATTTGCAGCGTTTACTGTGATCACAGTTGCATTGGTGATGATGGTTTTCTTCAATGTTGACACTCCAATCATTATGTAAGGTAATAAGCCAAGCTTTGCAAGCTCGAAGTAACATCGGCATGATGTATGCGAACATCTTTTTCTGTTCGCAGGTTCACAGGGGCAAAATTGAGGATCCCTTCAATTCCGGCTTCTACGAGCTGGTCAGCCACATCCTGCGCGGCAAATGCTGGCACAGTAATTATCGCCAAGCGAATTTGCATATCAATAATCACTTGCTTCATTTCGGACATTGGTCGAATCATCAGACCTGCTATGATTTTTCCGTGTTTGGTCTCATCAGTATCAAAAATAGCTACAATTCTCATATTATCTTTCAAATAGATATTGTAATTACTGATGGCATGTCCAAGATGACCTGCTCCGACCAAAGCAACATGGATTTCCTGGTCCAGTTTTAGTATCTGTCTGATTTTTTCGATCAGGTAATCAACGTCATAACCGATTCCCTTTTTGCCAAAATCTCCGAAAGCAGCAAGATCTTTTCTGATTTGCGCAGGATTCACATCAAGTGTTTTTCCCATCTGTTGAGAAGAGACGGTTTTCACATCCATTTGATTGAGACTGATCAAATACCTTAGGTAAATTGGTAAACGACGAACAACAGCTTCAGATATTTTCGGTGCTTTTACCATGATCTTCCTCCTCTCTATTCTCTTTTTTTCTTAATAACCTTGTAATCTTTTCCATTCGATAGGATAGAAATCGTTCCATGAATTCCGGTTATATACGTTTCCGCCCATGATTCACTCAGGCGCTCGACAATTTCCTCCTGATTCGCTTTCATTTCTTTCTCAGACAATCCTGTTTCAATAACAGCTATCTGAGCATCAACCTTGGTCAAAAACACCTGTGATGACGCCTGGTTGCTTCCTTGACTCGCTACTTTCAAGATCTCTGATCGGAGAATCTTGGTGTATCGCTGCAGCAGTCGGTCTTCTGCTTTTTCGCTGATTGCACTGGTGAAAAGAAAACGCAACTGATCCTGCTTAAGTTGAAACACCAACGAATTATCCTGCGGTGATAAAAGCAGCGGTTCGCTCGGATTCAAAACTTTCAACACAATCTTTTCGTCAAAAGTCAGTTCATCACCTTCTCCAAGCAGGATAAGTTTTTTGTTTGCAGGCAAGGGTATTACCTGTTGAATGGATCTGTGGATCGCTTCTGGCATCAGGATGGTATCGATTTGAAAATGGTTGGAAAGCTCAGGGTAGCCACCCGCATGAGTAGGCAAATCGTTGGTGATCATCACGTAGTCGATTTTGGTCACTTTGCGCTCTTCCAGCAGTTCCAAAAGCGTGGAAACATCCTTTTCACTTCCTGTATCGATCAACAACTTCTTCCCGTTTGGAAAAGTAATCAATGTACTCTCCCCGTTTTGTAGAGGGAAAAACACCGTAATCATGCCAAGAAAGTCATTTTCATTCTCGCTTAATATTGGGTCATCTACTTTTACTACGTTTTTCAAATGATCGTCAATTGAACACGCAGTCAGTAGAAAGGTGAGTACGATAACCAGCAAGCAGTTGAATCTCATAAAATGATCACCCTTCAGGAACAGCATGTTTCATTTTATGATTCTTCTTCTGCAACCATTCTTTTTTGGGGGTCGAGAAAAGGCGTGATCATTTCACGCAACGAAACCCATGGCCCTGTCTTTGTCTGGAAAGGTGGCAAGGAAGCAAGGAACGAACGTCCGTATCGTGATTCTACAATCCGGGAATCAAAGACGACAATCACCCCTTGATCCATATGATGGCGAATCAGTCGTCCCACACCTTGCTTGAATCGAATGATGGCCTGTGGCAGGGAAAGCGACATAAACGGATTTTTCTTTTCTTCCTTCAGTCTTTCCGAACGCCCCTCAAGCAACGGATGATTCGGCGGTGTAAACGGGAGACGGACGATGACAAGACAGCTTAAGTCTTTGCCAGGGATGTCTACTCCCTCCCAAAAACTGCTGGTGCCAAGCAACACGGCTTTGGATTCACGCTGGAAGTTGCGGACAAGCTTGCTGCGATTACTGCTGTCAATGCCATGTCCTAACAGTGTATACCCCTCTTCTTCTGACAACAACTGCTTCATCCCTTCATAGACTTGACGAAGCATGGAGTAAGAGGTAAAGAGGATCATGGTCCGCCCTTCTGCGGCTCGGACAACATCGACACAACCTTGTGTGACGGCATCCAGATACATTCTCTCATTCTCTGAAATAGAAGGTAAATCCGATGGCAGCAACAAGAGTCCCTGTTGTTCATAGTCAAAAGGTGAAGGCAGCGTAACCGTACGATAGTTTTGTTCCTGATTTGCGTCAAAACCCAATCGCTCCAACAAATAGTCATAGCTGTTTTTCACCGTCAATGTTGCTGATGTCAGAATCACACTCCGCTTTTCTGCAAAAAACTGTTCACGCATGGTTTGTCCAATATGCAGTGGCAAGGCGTACAGAAATAAATGCTTGCGAGAGGTGCGTGATTCAATTTCCATCCATTTCACCAGGTCGGCATCGTCTTGTATAAGCAAGGTATGAATGGTCTCGATTGTCCGCTTCACATCTTGCACGATTCCTTCCAGATCTGTCTTGCATCTTTTTACACCGAAGGAAAGTGGCTTTTCGGGCTTTTGAATCGGTGCAAGCAGTTCCTCAAGATTCGCTCCCAGTTCAGCGAGTTCTTTCTTGCATTTTTCAGACGAGGTAATGATACGAGCGTTGCGATCGCTAAAATCTCCCACCCGATAACGTACAGTCGCTCTTCCGATATCGATTGTCTCTTTGGCTCGCTTCAAAGCCCAATGATACAGAAGCTGTGACCATTGCAAGTAGGTTTCTCTTGCCTTGATGTGTGTCCGTCTGATTGTCTCCATCTGTTCTTGGACAAAGGTGGAGAGCGAGCTGTCCCACTCGTTCAATTCATTGCTGTACACGTTCAAAATGGCTTGCTCCTGATCGGTTTCCAGCCTTTCGAGCAAATACATAAGCTGAGCAGTTGAATACTCAATGCCTAAGTGTTGACTGGCTACTTCCTCTAACTGATGGGCCTCGTCGATGATCACTACCGGTGTTTTGGGAATAATCCCACCATCTGCATCCATATCCGAAACCAAAAGAGCGTGATTCACGATAATGAGATCGGCTTCACGTGCTCGTTCTTTTGCTTGATAGTAGAAACAACGAGAGAACCACGGACAGTGTCGGTGCAAGCACGAATGCGTATCACTTTTGACTTGCTGCCATAGATTGGATGCTGCGGGTGGAAGACTGATTTCCTCATAGTCTCCTGTTTCTGTCTGCGTCAGCCAGGTGACGATCTGAGCTTTAGCTAGCATGACCTCATGGGATGAATCACTTGAATCGTTCAAGGTTTGCTCAAATTTTCGCAAGCACAAATAGTTTCCTCTTCCCTTCAACTGAGCGGCTCTCATGTCAAAAGGAAGGACTTTCTGGAGAAGCGGAATGTCTTTTGCAAAAAGCTGTTCCTGCAGTTGAATCGTATGAGTGCTGATCACCACTTGTTCCTGATTCAGCTTTGCCCAGAGGATGCTCGGGATCAAATAAGCGAGCGACTTGCCGGTTCCAGTCCCCGCTTCGGCAAACAGGTGTACCTCGTCGTCCATTGCAGCATAAATAGCTCGGATCATGGCTTCCTGCTCGTCTCTTCGCTGAAATGAAGGGTTCTCCCGATGCAAAGCACCTCCCTCTCCCATCAGACTTTCGAGAAGGACATCAATTTCCATATGAGCAAATGTTTGTTTGGTTTCAATCCAATGCTTTTTTTGCTTACGTAACGCAATCTGACGATATGTATCCCAGTTTTCATCTTCGCTCTGTTCCGTTGGTGCCTCTGGATCAAACGAACAGGTCATCATTTTTTCCATCTCGACATGACGTAGCAGAGCGCCGATGTCTGAACGAAAAGTGTTCACTAGCATCTGCAAGCGTTGAATCGTGATGAGCGGCATCTCTTTTAGTATCAATAGCAAGTGCAACAATAATTCAGACGTTGCCAAAGCATCGCTATCAGCCTGATGAGGGTTTTCATGCTGAATGTCAAAGGAATCCGCTAGTTCTACCAAGCGGTAACTCTCTTGCATGGGCAAAAGAAAACGTGCCAACTCGACTGTATCCAGCACATAGCCATCAAACGGATAATAGCCCTGACCAAGCAGGGCTTCTTGAAGAAAGTTCAAATCAAACGATGCGTTGTGCGCAACAAACGTACGTCCGTCCAAATAACGCAAGAAATCTGGCAAAACCTCTTCCATGGACGGTGCATCAGCAACCATCTCATCGGTAATTCCGGTTAAGGAAGTAATAAAGGGTGGTATCGGCTGATTCGGGTTTACCAGTGTTGTATATTGATCAAGTATTTGTCCATCCTCAATGACTACCGCACCAATCTGGATGATGGTATCACCATTTTTTGGATGGGTTCCTGTTGTTTCGAAATCTACGACGATGAAACGATCCAACTATCGTCACCTCTATATGTAAGCTGCCAAACTTGATAGTCCCTTCGTAGCATTCGGCAGTCAATGACAAAATCCTGCTTTTCAGATATGGATTCTGTCTGTTTTTTCTTCCAAAACAGGGGAAGACAGGCCAAGTTTCGCATTACATAGCTTGAGATATTGGGGTACCTCACCGTAGTGCCCTGTATCATAAAGCACTTTTTTGAAGTAATGCTTGGCTACCTTCCAGCTTTCTTCCTTCACGGCAATTTTCCCAAGATGATAATACCCGAGTGATTGCACATACGGGTCTTGTTCGTCTAGAAAGGAACTAGCCAGCCGTTTTGCCTCTGTGTATTCTCCCTCGCAACAGTAGATGGTCACAAGTCCCGACAATGAAAGAATATGTCTACGATTGCGCAGGATCACAAAGCGAAAAATTTCTCTTGCCCGCTCGATGTGACCGCCACAAAGATGCATCCACCCGTAACTAAAAAGAAAGTCGTTATTTTGGGGAGCAAGCGCAATTGCCTTTTTCACTAACGGGATTGCTTTATGCTCTCCTTCAATCAACCAGGTGTTCCAGCCATGCCCATGCCATGCCCAGGCTTGACGGGGATTTTGATCAACAAGGTAACGATAACAGAGCATGGCTAGATGTATTTGTCCATTGGCTTCATACATGGTTGCCATTTCTCGTAGCAACTGCTGGTCCGTATTGCGGTCTGGCACCTGGATTTGAATTGGTGGATTCAACTGAAGACTGCTGTCTTGCTGACGGAGCAAGGATGCGATCCTGATCCACAAAACGAATGCTTCCCAATCAGTTTCGTTTTCTTCCAGATATTCATCCAACTTTTCAATGGCTTCGTGTGCCTCTCCTTGTTGGAAATGACAAAGCGCCAGATTAAACAGACTCTCCGCATGCGATGGCATTACTTCTCTTGCCGATTCAAATGACTGGGCAGCTTCCAGGTAGTGTTTTTCCTCAGCCAGAATACAGCCAATCGCATTATAACTGATAGCCGAAACCTTTGGTGAACTGGCGGTTTTGCTTAATAGACGAAACTCCCGCAAAGCAGCTTCTTTCTCATCATTAAAATACATACTGTATGCGTAATACAAGCGACCGTGTTCCCAATCGGGATTCTCTGTCAGAAGCTTGCTAAAATAATTTCGGGAATCTTCGAAAAGCCGCAGATGGTAGAAACCTTCACCCTTGCGAAAAAGATGTTCATGTATTTCGAGTTCGTCGGATGAATCTTTTCCTTTGGCGAAAATAGGTGCAGATCCCGTATTCGTTATCGATTTCTCATCCTGTGTAGGGTTTGTCGCTTTATTTGACGGATCAAACGTATGATTGTTACCACTGAGTTTTACTTTTTTTATTAAAGTAGAAAGCTTCTCTTCATATTGAATCCACTGATCTACGATTTGATCGCTTATCTCCCGGTGTTCTTTTAATTCTCCCGCCAATAACAGTCTTCGCTGGGTATCAGCTGTTTTCCACTCTGAATCAATCCGCTCCAACCCATTACACAGTGAAGTAAAATATTCATCAAGCTTCAAAAAAACACCCCCCCAATCGGACGCTGATTACTCTCATTGTCTCACTGGAAGGGTGGCTCTATTCAATTAGAACCTCTTACAAAATCGTTGCGTGAATTTCTTCGCCAATGATTTCCTTGATCTTGTTATTTTCACCCATAATCGCAACTTTTGGTTTGTATGTTTTGATCTCTTCATCAGTCATCATTGCATACGCAATAATAATGACGACATCTCCAGGTTGAACAAGGCGGGCTGCAGCACCATTCAAACAAATAACACCGCTTCCAGGTTCGCCTTCGATTACATACGTCTCTAAACGGGCTCCGTTGTTATTATTTACGATTTGCACTTTTTCGTTCGGCAACAAATCGACTGCTTCCAAAATATTTTTATCAATGGTAATACTACCCACATAGTTCAGGTTGGCTTCCGTAACCGTAGCCCGATGAATCTTGGACTTCATCATCGTGCGAAACATGAGTATTTCCCCCTCAATCGTTTAGATGGTAACCATCACATTATCGATCAGTCTGGTGCGTCCGAATTTAACCGACAGGGCAATCAGGTACGTCTCTCCCTGTCGCAGCTCAGATTCAGCTACCAGTTCTGGATATTTTAGCACTTCCACGTAATCAATCTCGGCAAGTGGCTTTTCTTTGATCTGTGTCAGGATATTTTCAAGGATTGTTGCTGCAGAACGCTCACCTTGGTGAATACGTTCTTTGGCGTTCCCCAAACTTTGTGACAGAACAAGCGCTTGCTCACGTTCTTCTGTAGACAGGTAAACATTTCGGGAGCTTTTGGCTAATCCGTCTTTTTCCCGAATAATGGGACAAGGAACAATCGTCACTGGGATCGAAAGGTCGAATACCATTTGTTCGACAACCGCCACTTGCTGCGCATCCTTTTGACCAAAAAAGGCGTAGTCTGGCTGCACTATTTGGAATAGTTTGGTTACAACTGTTGCGACTCCGTCAAAATGACCCGGGCGAGATTTCCCACAGAGTACCTCAGTGACTTGGGCAACTGAAATATTGGTAAGCATCTTCTTGGGATACATCTCTTCTACCGTCGGAGTAAACAGAATATCCACTCCGGCTGCCTCTGCCAATGCACTGTCTCGCTCGATATCTCGTGGATAGCGATCGAAGTCTTCATTTGGTCCAAATTGCAGGGGATTTACAAATATACTCATGACGACAATCTCTGTCTTTGCTTTGGCAGCTTCCACCAGACTGATATGTCCTTCATGAAGGAATCCCATCGTCGGAACGAACCCGACTTCTTTTCCACCTTGACGCATTTCTTTTATATATTTTCGTACTTCGGCAATTGAGGAAACCTGAATCATTTTTTGACTCCTTCACCATATAGTTGTGAGATGGTTTCTTCAGAAGCGGCAAATGTATGTTCTTTCGCTGGAAAGCTACGATCTTGTACTTCTGACACGTAATTTGATACGGCTTTGAAAATAGCTTCTCCCACATTCGCATATTGCTTCACGAACTTCGGTTTGAGGTTCGAAGCAAAAGTTAGTATATCGTGGAAGACAAGTACTTGTCCATCACAACCTGCACCTGCACCGATGCCAATTGTCGGGATACTGATACTCTCTGACACTTTGGCCGCTACCTCGGCTGGAACACACTCCAGTACGATGGCAAAGGCATTTGCTTCTTCGAGTGCTTTCGCTTCTTCAATCAAACGACGTGCTGCTTCTATATCTTTCCCTTGCACTTTATATCCACCCATTTGATGAACCGTCTGGGGCGTTAACCCGATATGGCCCATCACAGGGATCCCTGCTTGTGTCATTCGTTTGACGAGCGGTACAACTTCAAGCCCGCCTTCAATTTTCACCGCTTTGGCAAGCCCTTCCTGCATGAGTCGTCCAGCGTTCTTGATCGATTCCTCGATTGTTCCGTGATAACTCAGAAATGGCATATCCGCTACGACAAACGCTCGCTTGGCGCCTCGAGTTACGGCTTTAGTGTGATGCACCATATCGTCCATGGTGACAGGAATGGTTGAATCGTAGCCAAGTACGACCATTCCCAATGAATCTCCGACCAGGATTACATCGACACCTGCTTCCTCGACGATTTTCGCCGATGGATAATCGTAGGCCGTAATCATAGCAATCGGTCGTCTTTCCTGTTTGGCTTTGCGAAGATCAGATGTTGTTACTGGAGCACTTTTTGTAAACATGGCTTCCCCCACCTTTTCTCGCTACCTCGCCTTTTCCTTGAGAATTCCATCCAAATGTTCAAAAATGTTTTTCACAACTAAAAAAACCTTCTCACCCAATAGGAAAGAAGGTCGTCCATGCGAAAAAATGGAGAAACATGTTGGATTTCCTTCTGTCTCGGTCCTTATAGGCTCAGAGCAGAAATGTAATGTTCAACTGTACTTCAAAACGGTCATGGCCGTTTTGTTAGAGTGCCATTCACATCAGATGCGATACAGCCTCTTAAGGGTAAGTATAGCAAAGCTTTTACGTTTTTGCACCATATTCCACGTCGGCTGAGTAAACTTTGTGAATTTTTCCCATCTCGTCTTCAACCATCAGGACACCTTCCGAATCGAGTCCGATCGCAGTCCCGTAAATGGCCGTTTGCAATGTCCGAACATGAACTTGCTTGCCGATGGAATACGCCGAAGCTTCCCAAGCGGTTTTGATTGGTGAAAAACCGACTTGCAGATACAAATCATATAATTCCTCGAATTGACGACAAAAATCCTGGATGAAGCTTGCTCTGCGGACAGGCTTGCCTGCAGCAATTTGCAAGGAGGTACCGATTTGTTGCAACTCAGGCGGGAAATCGCTCTCGACGAGGTTCACGTTTGTACCGATCCCAATGACAAGATAATTGATCCGATCCGACTCTGCATTCAATTCGGTCAATATTCCACATACTTTTTTTCCGTCAATAAAAATATCGTTCGGCCACTTGATTTGTGCCTCGACACCTACATGCTTTTGAATCGTTCTTGCCATGGCAACCGCTGTTAACAGCGTCATTTGTGAAGCTTTGGGCAAAGGAATCTCCGGTCGCAATATCAGACTCATCCAGATTCCTGTTCCTTTTGGCGAATGCCACGGACGTCCCAATCGACCTTTGCCACCTGTCTGCTTTTCAGCAAGAATCAGCGTGCCTTCTGGTACACCGTTATTGGCCGCTTCATGGGCAAGAATTTGAGTAGACACGACCGTCTCATAGGTAATAACCTGGTGACCGATACGCTTTGTTTCTAATCCAACCTGAATTTCCTCGGAAGAAATTCGATCAGGTGCCATAACGAGCCGATACCCTGACTTGCGGACAGCCTCGATGTCGTACCCTTCCTGACGCAATTCTTCAATATGCTTCCAAATGGCTGTTCTTGTACAGGAACAGGTATGGCTCAGCTCTTCTCCAGAAATAAATTGATTGGGTCTGTCATGAAAGGCCTTCAGAATCGCTTGCTTGATGTTCATTTTTACTTACCTCTTTTCTTGCTACCCGAAGCAAATCTTCTCGATTATTCGGAAGTCCATGCAGCGCCACTTGCTCGAACAAATAGCGAAGCGTCCGCCCAATCCAATCACCAGCCTTGCGATCTATTGCGGCTTGCAAATCAAGTCCGTTGACAGCCAACTGGTTTAGGGAATGGATGGGGAGACGATTGTTCGCTTCGATCAGTGAATGAGATGACTTGCGATCTCGCTTGTTCCACCAATAAGCTTGGAGAATATTATCCAATTGTATACATAAATCCCAACCAAATTCGAGCAAAAGCGGTTCCCACCTGACCTCTTTCGGCTGATCCCAAGCTGGGTCAATCATCCGCAACATTCGCACGAATCGGTCAACGGTTTCCCGCTCCTTATTAGACATACGCAGCATGGTGCCAAGATGATTTACTCTTTGGTCATCTGCTCCCAGCGTGAAAAGCAAGAACGACCATTTCTGCGGGATCGAACCTAAATGGGTCAAGCGCCAATTCTCTTGCAAGGAAGCAGTAAACACATCAGCCAAATCCGGGAAAGCATGGAGCAAATCTGTTTCTACGATCAACTGACAGCCATTTGCTGGTTGTTCACTGTCCACTAATTTATTAAGCTCTTCACGAATTCTTTCTACAGCAACATGCTGCAAATTGGCCGCTTTCTGGCTCATGGCTTCCCGTGTATGCGGTTCGATGGAAAAGCCTAGCTGTGAGGCAAATCGAGCAGCACGTAACAGGCGTAAGGCATCCTCCTGAAATCGTACAAGCGGGTCTCCGACAGCACGAATCGTCTTGTTTTCCAAATCAATCTGACCGTAAAAAGGATCGATAAGCTTGTCAAAACGGTCCATTGCCATCGCATTCATCGTAAAATCACGTCTGGCTAAGTCTTCTCTCAAATCGGAAACGAAATTGACTTCATCGGGCCTACGGTGATCGGAATAACCGCTTTCTGTCCGAAAAGTAGTTACTTCGTAAATGAATCCACCCTGTTTGACCGAAACGGTTCCGTGCTTCAACCCGGTAGGAATGTGCTCGGGAAAAATGCTTCCGACGTCGCTTGGATGGGCATTTGTACATATATCTATATCATGAACAGGTCGATTCAGTAACCAGTCGCGGACACAACCTCCAACGAAGTACGCTTCAAATCCGTTGGCTTCCAATCGCTCAAGAATGGATATTCCATGCTGCTTTAGCAATGTATTTCCTCCTCTACTCCCACTGACTCGATCTGAACAAACAGTTAGGAGGGACTCGTTCCATGAGGACACTCATCGGCTTTTTGGTATTTCTCTCAAAATTATTGCAAACAGCCAAGCTAAAATAGCTTGTTTCATGGGTTTATTGAATTTCCTTTATACGTTCATCGATTCATGTTTGCAGTTGGAATCCTCATTCAAACCAAGCAATCTCTGATACAAATACTCATAATGGGAAGCAATTTTATCGTGGCAGAATGTATGGCAGGAGCGCTCCACTGAAACTCGGGAGAAATCCCGGTACGTCGCTTCGTTGGTTAACAACGCTACGGTACACTCCACCATTTTTTCTACGTCACCAATCTCACAGAGGTATCCCGATTGACCATCTACAACAACCTCAGGGATTCCTCCTGTCCATGTTGCAACCACAGGAACACCACAGGCCATTGCTTCAAGGGCAACCAAACCAAAGCTTTCTTTCTCAGAAGGAAGCAACATCACGTCTGCAAGTGAAATGACTTCTGCTACGTCTTCCTGTTTACCAAGGAAAACCACATCTTCACCAAGACCCGAGTCACATACCATTTTACGAATCGTTGAAAGTTCAGGACCTTCACCGATAAACAGCAATTTGACTGGCAACTGCTCACGAACCTTACGGAAAACCTCCATTACATCCGTCACACGCTTGACCGGACGGAAGTTGGAAATATGCATCAGTATCTTTTCTCCGTTCGGAGCAAACTTCTTCTTCAATTGTGCTACCTCTCTGCGGTAATACCTGCGCTTGTCGACGAAATTGTAAACAAGCTCGATATCTTTGTTCACCTGAAGCAATTCATTAGTTTCCCGAATCAAATCCTGAGAAACGGCTGTCACCATGTCACTTTGTTCAATGCCGAACCGAATCATGTCCCGCAAACTCGGATCATATCCCAAAACGGTAATGTCAGTACCGTGCAACGTAGTGACAATCTTCAACTGATCACCGACCATTTGTTTCGCCAAATACGCACACAACGCATGTGGAACCGCATAGTGAACATGGAGCACATCCAGTTTTTCATTGATCGCCACCTGAGCCATCCGGTTTGCAAGCGTCAGGTCATAAGGAGGGTATTTGAACACATCGTACTGATTGACCTCTACCTCATGGTAAAAAATATTCGGGTGAAACTGTCCCAGTCGAAATGGCATTCCTGATGTAATAAAGTGGACGTTATGTCCCCGTTCAGCAAGCAACTTGCCAAGCTCTGTTGCCACAACCCCGGAACCGCCTAATGCAGGATAACACGTAATTCCAATATTCATCGTACAAGCACTCCCTTACACTCTTTCTTCCTATGGCAGGAAATCCAATCGGAGTGGAGTTGAACTTACAAACCCTTCTGCATACATAGTTCCAGCTTGCTGTCCAAACAAACGCTCTCTGTATTCCACCAATTCAATGTACCCGTTGTTGAGTGGGGTACTGACACTCCCTTCTTCTCGCTCAAACTGACTGCGATAACAGGAGAGAATGTTCTTTTTTTCTATGTATATGTCACTGATATCTACAAAAAAGCCTGGTGCTGCTGTCGAATTGATAAAGTAATAATAGAAGGCGGCAGGACGATATGCTGGCAATTCCTGTTCACCTTGATACTTATGGATTCCAGCGTTAAAAATTGCTTCTTTCACAATGCGGCTGACACTCTCATGATCCGGGTGTCTGTCTTGCCAATAAGGGGCCAAAACAATAGTTGGACGAGTTGTTCGGATCAGGTCCACAATCTTGGCAATTGCTTCGTCCCTTACTGACTCTAGCCCTCGGTCTGGCAAAGCAAACTGATACCTTGCTGCAAGACCCAAAAGCTTGGTTGCTTCTGCTGCTTCCTGCTGCCTTCGTTCTACCGTTCCATTCGACGATAACTCTGCATAGGTCAAATCAAGAATGGCTACCCGCTGACCGTTTTTTGCTGCTTTTAACAATGTTCCGGCTGCACCGATTTCTACATCATCGGGGTGTGCGCCAATTGCCAGTATATCTAAACCATCCATTGATCAGGACTCCTTACATACAACTTCTTATGACTCTTCACTGACTACTTCTCGCCAGTCCAAATCTCCTTGTGCCAATGATTTCAACAAAACTTCTGCTGTCCCCATATTCGTAGCAAAAGGAATACGGTGAACATCACACAAGCGAAGCAAAGCGATAATATCGGGTTCGTGAGGCTGCGAAGCGAGAGGATCACGCAAAAAGATAATTAAATCCATCGCATTCTGCGCAACCATCGCACCGATCTGTTGATCGCCTCCAAGTGGTCCCGACAGAAAACAGGTGATTTGCAGTTGCGTGTTTTCCATAATTCGGGTACCTGTCGTACCGGTAGCGTATAGTTCGTGTGAAGCCAGTATTTTCTCATAGGCCACGGCCAATTGGATCATCTCTTCTTTTTTGCGATCATGAGCAATCAAAGCAATTTTCATTTTTCATTTCTCCCCAATCTCGACCCTTTATTGCTACAAACGTTGCCTTAGTCCAAAAGATGTTCCAAGCCGTATACCAGGTGATCAAGATTCATAACTGCTTTGATGGACAGGTTTACTCCTGGCATGAACGACTCTCGGTTTATGGAATCGTGACGGATCGAAAGCGTTTGGCCTGTTGCACCAAAGAGGACCTCCTGATGGGCAACCATCCCTGGCAAACGCACACTGTGAATGCGGAACCCTTGGTAGAGCGCTCCTCTTGCACCCTCCAGACTCTCTTCTTCCTCTGGATGACCCTGTTGTACTTCCGCCCTTGTTTGCGCAATCAGTTCTGCTGTCTTCAATGCTGTTCCACTTGGTGCATCCAATTTTTTATCGTGGTGCAGCTCAATAATTTCTACATGTGGCATATACTTGGCTGCCATACTGGCAAATTTCATACAAAGGATAGCACCGATCGCAAAATTCGGAGCAATGATCGCTCCGAGATCTGCTTCTTTGTATCTTGCAGTCAAATCTTCCATCTGTTCAGGAGTTAATCCCGTCGTTCCCACTACTGGACGCACTCCATAGGCAAGTGCCATTGACATATGCTCCCAGATGCTATGAGGCGTCGTGAAATCAACCAATACATCTGGTTGATACGTTTCGAAAACTTCTTTCATCGACGTATGCATGAGTACGCCAATCTCTTTACCGACAACAAATGGTCCCAGATCTAGTCCGTCATGTTTGGAATCGATGGCTGCCACCAGTTCAAAAGCTTCCTCTTGCAGCACCATTTTTACTGCTTCTTGCCCCATGCGCCCTCTTGCACCCGCGATGGCAACTTTAATTTTTGATTGTCCCATGGCTATCTACTCCTCGATCCTTGTCCATCTATCTTTATCTCTTGTATTAAACTTGTGCATAATACGATCAAATGCTTCCTGCAAGTCAATATTCAGTGAGTTGGCAAAACAGAGTACGATGAAAAACACATCGCCGAGCTCTTCATCGATTGTTTTGGCTTCTTCATCGTTCTTTTTCGGTTTTTCACCGTAGTAGTGATTAATTTCTCTTGCCAATTCGCCCACTTCTTCTGTCATTCGTGCCATCATGGCAAGTGGTGAGAAGTAGCCTTCCTTGAACTGTGATATGTATTGATCCACTTCTTTTTGGATTTCACTCAGTGATTTTCCTTGGTCCATGGTTGCCTCCTACCAATGATTGCCTAACTATTGAGTCTCCAACTATTGATTCTCTAACTTTAATCGTAACGCAATCGGTACCATTTGCCAAATCATTCTCTTGTGATAGTGTATCACAGATTGGACAAGCCGAAAAACGTGGATTATAATGGCATTTGGAGTTGATACAGACATACATACTATGCATAAAAAAGGAGAGGGGAACTCGTGCAGATCAGGCTTAAGAGCATCATTGCAATTCTCATCGGTACCATTATCATGGGTTTTGGAATCACGCAATTCAATATCCCCAACAGCTTGGCTGAAGGCGGAGTAACAGGGATAAGTATCATTATTAAAATATTGGCTCCACAATTTGACCAAGGTCTCATTTATTTCATATTGAATGTCCCTCTTTTTGTTATTGGGTGGAAAGTATTAAGCAGAACGGCATTTGCCTATACAATAATCGGTACGGTCTCCTTATCTCTATCTCTTTCCCTTTTTGATTCTATCCTCAATCCATCTGTCATGACGGATCGTCTGTTGGCAACCTTATTTGCCGGGGTTACTGTTGGAGCTGGTCTTGGAATCATCTTTCGATATGGTGGAACAACCGGTGGAGTCGATATTATTGCCCGACTTTTCCAAATGAAGTACGGCATCAGCATCGGCAGAACCTTGTTTATGGGTGATTTGGTTGTTATTGGGGCCTCTCTTGTTTATCTAAGCGTAGAGAGTGCCATGTATACACTGGTTGCGGTCTTCATCGCTGCACGTGTCATCGACTTCTTCCAGGACGGTGCGTATGCTGCCAAAGCATTAACGATAATTTCTGAACATGCGCAGGATGTTGCTGATGAATTGCTCAAATTGGGTAGAGGGGTTACTCTTCTGACTGGCAAAGGGGCTTATTCCGGAGTCGAAAAACAAGTCCTGTATTGTGTGGTTGGACGTAACGAGGTCATGCGCTATAAGCAAATTGTTCAGGAGGTTGATCCTCATGCATTTGTCGTCGTTAATGACGTTCACGAAGTGCTTGGAGAAGGATTTACACTGGATGAAAATAAAAAACCGCTGCATGATTAATTTCTCACATCTGCTACATTCTTGATTAAACAGCAAAAGCAACCGTTCCGCTGTCCTGGATGGTTGCTTTTTTTAATCCTCGTTTATGCTGCATTCCCCTGCTCTGCCACGTACTTTTTCCACGCCACGTAACTCAGAGTTAACGTGACAGCCAAGGCAATGGTTATGATCAACATAAAGGGGGAACCTGGAGCCATCAATGTGCCAATGGTGCTTTTGTCTTCCCCTGCAAACGACTCCTGAATATCTCCATGCAATTCTCTTAATGTTTCACGGATGATTTGCCAATCCAAAGATTCATTCTTTGTTTCTTTCAGCAGATGTTCATAATGTGCCGCAATTTTGGACATTTGCTGCTCTTGCAAATGAATGCTCATGGCAGGGCGAATGACAAGGTAGAGCTGATAGTTTTCTTCGAGCTGGGAGCGTAATGCGGCTGCATCCCGTGTTACGGAAACCTGCAATAACTGTTGCATCTGATTGCTAAACGATGAGTAATATTGCTTCCACATCGGTTGATGATCATGACTCAGAGCATCGATGGCAATTCTCACTCGTGTCGCATGCCAAAGATAGATATTTTCCTCTTCTTTGGAAGTAGCAAATACCTGTTTGGCTGATAGGATCGACTGGGTTACTGCATTTAAACTTTCAATCCGGATCGAAATGGGAAGCGTCTGATTCGGGAAAAGGTCTGCCAGTTGATCGATATGGTGCTTTGCCTTTTCCATATCCCCTTTTTTGGTTGCCTCCAACATTTCTTCGGCTATGTTATCCAGTGTCCGTAAGTGCTCTTGATTGGGTGGTACATCAAAGATCGGAAAGAGTTTACTGATCGGCAGAGCCAAGAGCAGTCCGGTCACAACTAAGAACAGTAGTATTATCCTGTTTTTCTTCAAAAGAAAAACCTCCTTCCCATAGTACAGACTATGGAAAGGAGGACAAGATTAGACCTCTTTTCTTGAGAGGGTAACATTCAAATACCAGATGAAACCTACTGATGCGATACTCAAAAATACGGTGCACAAACCGACGATTCCCGTGTAAGGTACCAGTTCGTCCGGTAACCAGGGATGAATATCCATCACGTAATCAAGAAAATCATTATTCAAGGTCCATAATGCTGCGAAGCCTACAGGAAGCCAGCTCAGCCGATAGAACTTTGCGTACAAAGCTGATTCAATCGCCATTCCTGCGTGCGAAACGAGTAACATCATGTCAACCCAGTTCACTTCATTACCCATCAACCAACCAAAAACAATAACGGCTACTGCCCATACTCCGTACTTGAAATTCGTAATTCCGGCTAGTGCCTCTAGTAACGGATACTGGCGGCCAATTAAGTAGGTGAACAATACAAGTGTAAAGAGACCGCTGCCTGTTGGACTATCTGGCACAAAAATACGAAGTGGAGGATAGGTATCTGCCAATTGTGCTTCGTACCATATGAAGCCATAGATTGTTCCTAATAAGTTGATGATGAGCAGTATCCAGAGAAACCACCGTCTCCCTAAAGACTCCCAAAACCACTCCCATACCCACTTCATGACTATCTCTCCTATAGGTTACCCTCATCAATGACCTTAAACCCGCCCGGTACAAGCTATCGCTGGCGCCGGGCGGGGCTCCAAACTTACACTTCCTAACTACTAAGAAAAGCTGACTGATTGCCAGCCAGCTTCTCTGTAGCTACTTCACGAACTATTTTAATGATGCCAAGTACTCAGCAACAGCTTTGATTTCAGCGTCATCTTTAATCATTCCTGGAGGCATTGCACCTTTACCATTCTTGATGATGTCTGCAATTGCAGTTGCATCAAGCTTAGAACCAACTTTTTGAAGGTTTGGTCCCATGCCGCCTTCCATGTTGCCACCGTGGCAACCTTGACAGCTTGCTTGCTTCGTCCAAACTTCAGTTGGTTTGAAATTCGGATCTGCTTCAACAGCGCCACTTGGTGCAGCAGCTTGTGATCCACCCGGAGGATGTTTCTTATGATGCTCATCCATAGCAGCCCAAGTCAAGTAAAAAATACCAACAAGAGCAAGTAACATTAATCCAGAAGCGATTGGACGGCGATATGGACGACGCTCAGGTCCATTATCCAGGAATGGAGCTAACATCAAACCACCAAAAGCAACCGCTGGGATACCAACTGTGCCTAAAAGTACCCAATCTCCTGCTGCCCAAGGGTATTTAAGAAGTTGGAACAAGAATAAGAAGTACCAGTCAGGCAATGGAATGAAGCCTGTATCATTCGGGTTTGCCTTTCCTGTTAACTCAGGTACTTCAGTTACTACAAGAACTAAAAATCCTACCAAACAAACTGCGCCAACCATCCATTCTTTCAGCAGGAAGTTAGGCCAGAACGGCTCAGACTTACCTGGAAAATCGGAGTAAGATGGAGCGATGTTCGGAATGCGCTTCGCCGATACCCGCGAGTCTCCGACGAAGGTAGCATCTTTATCGTGTTTAGACATGCTAATTCCTCCCTTATTTGTCGAAGACGGCTTATAGTGGTCCAGAAATACCTTGTTGACGAATCATCACAAAGTGAGCTGCAAGCAAGCCGAACAAACCTGCTGGCAAGAAGAACACGTGGATTGCAAAGAAACGAGCAAGTGTTTGCGCACCTACAATGTCCCCACCTGTTAACAATACTTTAGCATAAGGACCAATTAGCGGAATTGTATCCGCAATTTGCAGACCTACTTTGGTTGCAAAGTATGCTTTGTTATCCCATGGCAACAGGTACCCTGTAAAGCCAAGTCCTAACATCATGAAGAAAATCAACATACCAACAACCCAGTTTAATTCACGCGGCTTCTTATACGCACCAGTAAAGAATACACGAAGCGTATGTAAGAACATCATGACGATTACGAGACTGGCACCCCAGTGGTGCATACCACGAACGATCGTACCGAATGCTACTTCATTCTGCAGGTACTTAACAGATTCGTAAGCGTTGATAATATCTGGAACATAATACATGGTCAAGAACATCCCAGACAAAATTTGGATAACAGTAATAAAGAACGTTAATCCCCCAAAGCAGTAAACGAACGCCGAAAAATGGTGTGCCGGGTTCACGTGCTCTGGTACTTCATGGTCGGCTAAATCGCGCCACATAGGAGTTATGTTGAGGCGCTCGTCCACCCAATCATACATCTTTTGTAACATCTAAGCACTCACCCCCGGACGCGTATTCGGTTTTGTTTTACCTAAGTAAAGCTTGCCATCTTTTACTTCTTGATCATATTCATCCAGACTCTTTAACGGAGGAGTTCCAATAATGTTCTCTCCATTAATAGCATAACGTCCGAAGTGACATGGGCAGAAGTACTCATTTTTGTTCTCGCCAGTGTTCCAGTCAACTGTACAGCCTAAATGCTTACAGATTGGAGAAAGAGCCAAGATAGTACCATCTTCAAGCTTTCTTACCCAAGCAGACATTGTAGACTCTGATTCATACCATCCGTCTTTGGTATGAACTTTGTAGTCGACACGTTTAGGTTCTGGACCAAAATCATCTACGTTTCCAACCGCTACTTTATCTCCACCGGCAGATGTTTTGAGAACTGGATCAATTGCAAAACGAATCATTGGTGTGATCATGCCAGCAGCTAGGAACCCGCCCGTACCCATCAAAGCATAGTTCAAAAAGGTACGTCTGGAAATTTCCTGTTTTCCACTCATTTCTTTTTTCCCCTCCTTATCTTGTAAATTACGTAACAAGGAATTTGTCATACAAAAAAAGCAACACTAGGTCAAGACCAATAATAGCTAACCCCTATTTAGATGTCAAGAATGTCGCGTGATAGTATGACAAAAATGGACGTCAAATGTTCCTTAAATGTTAACAATTTGTCAAAAAAATCAGGGGTTTCCCGTATTGACAACGCTTGCATTTTATTGTTTTTGATCTGTCCCTGATTTATTCGTTATTGCTACTGATTCTCTCCAAATTTTCAAGATTTGTTGATAGCAAACATCTGCTGTAATTTCAAATCGAACCTGTGAATCCAAATCTTCATCACCTACCGTCAAATAGTGCACGGTTTCAGCAGAAGCTTCTGTTTTGAGCAACCAGTTGTCACCTGAGAAGCGCAAGACAAAAGTAAAAGGAAACGACTCAGGAATGGCGCTCTCAACCCAAGCTCCCCCTCCCTGGTAAGCCAGCGGAAACAACAGAACTCTGCCTTTCAACTTCTGTTCAATCAAGCTTGCCAACGCCATTAAATATTGCATTCGTTTGACGTGCTCGGGAATAGCAAAATCCTTTCGATACAAATAAAGAGGGAGCAGTGCGGTATCTACAAACTCTCGCAACTCCTCCCAGTTCTCCAGCTCAGTTAATGTCCATTGCATATCGATACCCTCTTCAATCTGGAATCTAGTCAAACCTTAAGATACCACGATTGGAAGTGGATTTTCAATCAACCAGTCTCTTTTTCGAATGCAAGAATTTCTCGAAGTTCGCTTGTTAGCACGTAGAACTGTTCTTTATTCCCTACAGCCAAAGCTTCATCGATCAGCTCATATAGCGTTCGCTTTCGAAACTTCCTGACCTGTTCATCAATAACGATTTCGGATAATAAACCAGCAACCATATTTTGCGTAAAAAAATTGGGTCGATCCATTCCATATCCCTCACTTCAACAAAATCGTTGATTCGGTGAAGCCATTGTATTGTTTTAACCAGGTGTGACATGCATTTGTACTGGCGTAAACCCAGTCAGATGAACCGTACTCCCCCACCTTTAGCAACCCTAGGTGAACCATCATTTTCAGGATTCGATTCGTCAGGATGTTTTGGGAATCATCGTAGTAGAACGATTTCAACCAGGGCAAGAGCGTATATTGCAAATCTTCTTGTGCGATCCACTCTCCTTTAGACATGAACGGGATTAATTGTACAAGCATGGGTAAATTGGGTATCGCGCGCTTGTATAATCGCAGCCAGAAGCGGATCAAATCGTAATGCGTATGCTCTTGAAATGGCTTCATTAGCTGCTCCAGACCACGTTCTGTTACTTCTACATGTCCGTCAGATTCCCGGAGCCATCTTTGGTAGTAGCAGTAGTCATATAAGAGACTGAATCGGTCAGGATACAGATCGAAATGTAACCCGTAGCCAAACCTCCATTTTTGTGGAGAAAGCGGCTCTTCGGGAACTGACATGAATTTGAGCAATTGAAGCTGGTACCGTTTATACATCCCGCCCTCTGCTGTCAAAGGTACTGGTTCGCTTTCGAGAAACCGCAACAGTTGATACATGTCATCACACATCGCTGAACCTTCATCACGATACGCCGGTATGTCTCGTCGGTCTGTGGCCACACGATTCTCCTGCTTCTTCCACATATCCAGCCATGCCTGTACGTAAGGCTCTCTTAGATCAACAGGAACCTGAAACTGACCTTGTACATTTCCTTTCGCCGGGAAAATCCAGCCTCTTTTCAATGCACTCGTGATGACTTTGCGCATTTCATCTTTTCGTTCTGCTCCTGTCTGATAAAGGGCAACCCCAGCTTTGGCAAGCAAATCCTCGAGTGAATACTGATTGCGTTTATCCAAAAACAGCAGGAGCAAAAAATGCACTTCATCCGTAGAAAGACTGGATACCTCCTGCTGGATCGTCCCTCTCTGCTTCACATTCATCAGTAGAGTCGTAATCAACTCGTTTTTGGAATGGGGGTCACAACTAAGAGAGTAGTGTCTGGCGATTTGGTTGAGCTGTCTGATGTCCGTGAAGACCATAATCTCTGCCAAATTCATTGGAATCCCTTCTATCTTATCGATTCTTGCTAACCATTGTAGCCAAAATATACTTCGGTCAAACTTACGATAAGACACTGACAGATAAAAAAAGAAGTTGCCCAAAATAGGCAACTCCTTCGTCAAAACAACGACTTACATCTCTTCATCAATATCCCATTGATCCAACAGCGTCTGATATTCTTTTGCTTCCTCATACCGTCCTGCCTGAGTCAACAAGGCAACTAAACGGCGAATCTGATCAAGGTCAAAACCGGATAACTCCACATATTTCTGTAAAGCGGTTATGGCTTTGGCCGACTCCCCCATGGACAGGTATACATCGGAGAGCGCCGGGTATGCAGTTATGTATTCTTCATCTAGAACGATTAGCATTTCGAGTAGTTTTTGTGCCTCCTCTAATTTGCCGGTATGGAAAGCCATCAATCCAAAGCCAAACAAAATTTCTGGTGCCTGTTCTATCGCAAACGCTTGCTTGTATGCCTGGTAGGCCTCTTCAAAGCTACCTTGCTGAGCCATCATTCTGCCTCGAAGCAATAACGTACTAAGCGTATGCTCATTGCCTTCGCCAAGCAGTTCGACCGTCTTCTCTACATTCCCAAGACGAGCGTACATTTCGCCGAGAGCGGCACAAATATCTTCATTGTCTGGTTCCTTCTCCCGTGCGAGCTCCAGATACTTGATCGCCACTTCTTCCAAATCCTGCATCGAATAAAGGTCAGCTAGCAACAGATATAATTGCAGTTCTTCACAACCCTCTTCCTTTAGCTTGTAAAGGACTGACTGTGCCTGCTCATAATCCCCATCCTCTAGAAAGATCTCTGCCAGCATCAATTCTCCGTCTTGACGCAACTCAGGTTCAATCTGTGCTGGAGAGGACAAGACTTCCTGCAATAACTGTGATGCTTTGTCATAATGCCCTAACTGATACCAAATCTCGGCAAGATAAAGCATCACTTCCGGCAATTCTTTCCCGTGCTCCTGTACCTTTTGCAATACTTGTATTCCGAGATCAACTTCATTATTTTCAATTTTGTTAATCGCTTCATGTATAACTTGTATCCATTTTTTCGGCATAAGTGCACCTCTTCTATTCTAGTCACCCTATCATAATACAAATAGTAGTGGAAAGAAAACAGAATGAAATAAAAAAGAACTGCCAACTGACAGTTCTTCTTTGTATATTATTTGGGGAAATTATCGCTTCTCTACTCTCATCAACCAGCTCGAACCGATTACTGTTATCAGGATACCAAAGAAACCGATAATTAACGTGTAATTCGGACCTGTAGGAACAGACTGATTATTATCAATGATAACGGGTGGTGATGCTATCTCGGTAACCTCAGTAGTTGGTAAATCGGAAACAACTTCTACGATCCCCTCAGAGGTTGAGATTTCCGATGACACAACCTGTGTTTTCGAGGTTGTTGTACCTACATCGACACCAGCCACATATGTTTCTTGCGTTGAGTTAGAAAACACCGCAAAGGCACTAAGCATGAGTAAAATGACGGCAGCACTCGCACCAAATTGACGCATACGGGCAGTGAGAGTGAATACTTTTCTTCCAATCGGTATAGCCCACTTCTCTTCAGAAAGAATTCGAGCCATAACAGAATCAACGATCGATTTCGAAGATGCTACCTGAGCAGTAAGATCTTTTTCGACCGGAAGCCAAGTGCTGCTCTCCATCCAAACCTCATAGTCTGCACTGCATGACTCACAGGTATCCAGATGTTGATCTACCCTTCGCTTCGTCAACTCAGGCAGTTTTTGATCGGTATATTCGATTATAAGGTCTTGGACTTCTTCACATTTCATCGCTTGTTCATCCCTTCGGCTTCTTCAAGGTAAGGGTCCACGATATAGGACTCTAATTGGTTTTTAATACTTTGCCGAGCCCGGAAAAGCAAAGATTTGACTGAACTCACAGTTAAATCAAGAATGGTAGCAATTTCGGTATAATCCATCTGCTCATACTCTCGCAGGATTAGCGCAGAACGCTGCTTCTCTGGCAAACTGTTAATTGCCTGACGTACCAAAACTTCTCGCTCGGTCTGGAGTAATTGCTGCTCAGGAAGTCGCTCAAATGAAGAAATTGGCTCTTGAAGCGTGTCCTCGAGATACACGTCAGAGTTTCGACTTTTGCGCAGTTCACTCAAAACCGTATTGCGAGCGATTGTGTACAGCCACGTAGAAAAAGTAGCTTCTACATCTCGAAACGAGTGAATGCTTTTGTACGCTTTATAAAAGGTTTCCTGACAAATGTCTTCTGCCATATGCTCTAAATGAGATTGGCGCAACATGTGCAGGACAAAGAGAAGAATCTTCTTCTCATACCTTGTTATCAGCTCTGCATAGCATTCGACATTACCTTCTTTGATTTCACGAATTAATCGGGAATCGGTCATTCGTAGGTTACCTCCCAAGCGATGCCGATCCCCCATCGGCTCTTACTACATTAGACCGATGGAGGCGTCAAAAGTTGCGCACTTCTTTACATACTTTTTTCTTTCTGCATGTTTCGACAGAATCCTTTACGAAAAAACCCCCAATTGCGGGGTTAAATGGTATAATTGTACGGTTTTAATTGTTGCAAGTATTCACCATTGGTACTTTGAAGAACTTGCTTGCCAAAAACATACTGCCACTGACCTTTCGTCATGACATAAGTTGGAAGACATATTTCGCTAATTTTGAGCATAGTGGATCGATCAAAATTTGTCAACCATTCAGATTTCTCTAACAAAACGAGGTCTGCATCGGCTCCAGGAGCAAGACAACCCTTGTAAGGAAAGAGTCCGACTGTCTTTGCCACATTGGCACTTGCAAGGCGTACAAGGACTGCCAAAAGATCTTCACCTGTCCAGCCTTTTGTTGCTATTGGTTCCACCCAATCTTCAAATGATGCAACGATCGGCTCAAGTGCTAACCAGTTATTCTCACGAATCGCAGAAAGATGTTCAGGGATTTCAGTCGGAGATAATTGCTGGATCAGATAATAATCATCGTTTAGTCTATGTTTTCGTTTTCCTTGCACCAACGATCGGATATTTCCATATCTACATAACTCATACCACTCATATTTTATTTGCTCTCGCTCTGATTGTGAAAGGTTACCATCGCCCGGAATCACAAGCGACAAGAAAATGTGATGTTGAGCCAAAAGCGGATACAGTTTGTCCCATTCAATCTCATTTAATTGTTCCTTCGAATGGACCATTACATCGATCCAACGATGTCCTAATGAACGAAGGATACGAACATGCGCATAGGTGAACTTTTCAACGGGCAATTGGATGCGCACGGCATAATCCATTTCGCTTGATTGAAATGGATTCAGTAAATAGGCAAGACGATCCTTTCCCTCCCAAATATGTAATGGAAGAATATCAACAAAGCTGGTAATGCCTCGTGCAAGAAAAGATTGTATCTGACCATTCATCTTGTCAGCGGATTGTGCGATTCGATTCCCTGGATGAAGAGAGATAAAACCTGGCAATACAAAGAAACTGCTTATATCAATAATTTCTGGCAAGTTATTCGAGTCAACTTTTTGTTTGGAAAGCAATCGGTAATCAGGCAAAACGCACTGAATTTTCCCATTCTTAATCGCAATATCTGCTGTTTGCAGCCCAGATCCTGTAACAACGGTTCCTCCCCGCAGAATCAACGATTGATTCATTGGTACTCTCCCCCTGTCCACCTCAACATGCACACTACTAGGAGAATATGACCAATTCACTAAAAAATTCCTGACACTCATCCTACAACAAAAAAAGGGCAAAAAAAAGACCACCGTCGCTAACTATGTAAGCGCATTCAAAACGGTGGGTAGCACAATCGTGCTTAACATTTATTGGATAGGAGTGGAGAGAAACCATACTGTATTTTTAATTATATTCAAATGTAAGCGCTTGTCAAACATTTTTTTCTAATTTGATTTAACATTCTCTCATTTCTTACTTTCTTGTAACATAACAAAAGGTACCGGAATGTTTCACTCCAGTACCTTCTGGTTCAAAAATCAATTAGCTGTGAACAGCAGTTGTGATCTCTGTCAGTAATTCTGCAAATCCCGGGAAGGAGACATGGATCGCTTCCGCATTGGTGACAACTGTTTCCCCTTCTGCTGCAAGTCCAGCGATTGCCATTGCCATCCCAATCCGATGGTCTCCCATGCTGTCGATGGTTGCACCTTGTAACTTTTGTTCACCGTTAATAATCATTCCATCATCTGTAGGTTGTACACTTGCCTGCAGTTTTCCGAGTTGAGCTACAACGGAATCAATGCGATTCGTCTCTTTTACTTTCAATTCTTCCGCATCTCGAATCGTTGTTGTCCCTACCGCTTGTGTCGCCATCACCGCTATGACAGGGATTTCATCGATCAGCCTCGGAATCAAATCTCCTTCTATGGTGATTCCCCGCAACTTCGAGTGATACACATGGAGATCAGCAACTGGTTCTTCGTTTACGACTCTTTCATTGACGATATCGATTCGTCCGCCCATTGCCTTCACGACATCAATGATTCCCGTTCGACTCGGGTTAATTCCAACATTTTCGATAACAAGCGAACTTCCAGGGATCATCATGACCGCAGCAATAAGGAATGCCGCAGAAGAAATATCACCAGGTACGACAATATCTCGTCCTTTTAATGATTGGCCACCTTCAACTGATACACGTAATCCGTCTTGCTTGACTTCTACACCGAAAGCACGGAGCATTCGCTCTGTATGGTCTCTTGAGAGCATTGGTTCTTCCACAACAGTGGTTCCCTTTGCTTGCAAGCCAGCCAGTAAAATGGCTGACTTCACTTGGGCACTGGCTACAGGAGACTGATAGTGAATTCCCTGTAGCTCGGTACCACGAATTGTGAGTGGTGTGAATTCTCCATTTTTGCGTCCATCAATCTTGGCACCCATCTCACGTAGCGGATTTACCACTCGACGCATCGGGCGTTTACCAATGGATTCGTCCCCGATTAAAACAGAATGAAACGCTTGAGTTGAAAGAACACCAGATATCAGGCGAATCGTCGTACCGGAGTTGCCCACATCGAGAATTTCGTGTGGCTCCGTCAAGCCATGCCAACCTCTCCCATGCACGGTAACCTTGTCTCCATCCTGCTCGATCTCGATGCCCAGTTTTCGAAAACAACTGATCGTACTCAAGCAGTCTGCTCCAGGCAGAAAACCGGTAATATGGGTTGTCCCTTCTGCCAACGACCCGAACATTACCGCACGATGGGATATGGATTTGTCACCAGGAACCTTTACTTTACCCTCTATCTTTTGAGCTTTTCTAACAGTTAGCACAGTAACTCTCCTCTCTATTGATTAATCCCTGCGGTAAACGTTGTATTCAAAGAATCGCAAAAGCTCTTCACCCTTCTCCAGCTCGGTTTCGCTTCGGAAGGTAATGCGCAAGGCACCATAAATGTCTTCCCGATTCTCGATAATTCGCAGATTGGTGATGCTGATTTCCTTTGCACCCAAGAGTGTAGTTATTCTTCCAATCTCACCAGGATGGTCAGGGATATCAATGTACAAGTCATACAATGCTGGCAAGGCGCCTTTTCGCTTTTCAGGAAGGCTCTCCCTAAACTCTCGTGCAGAGACAAAAAACTGCTCGATCTCATTTCGATTTCCTTCTTGCACCAACTGCATGATCTCGTCTAGTTCCCTGCGCCAGTCACTCGCAATTTGCAACAAAAAGTCCCGGTTATTCAGCAATACATCCCGCCACATCCGTGGATTGCTGGATGCGATTCTAGTAATATCACGGAACCCTCCCGCAGCAAGGCGATGATGCCATTCACTTTCATTGTTGTATTTGGCAACTTGATTGACGAGAACAGCTGCCAAAATATGTGGAAAATGACTGACGGCTCCTACTACCCGATCATGTTCAGCAGGATCCATTACGACGAGTTTGGCTTTTGTGTACGACAAAATATTTTTTAATTTTTCAATCTGCTCTTCGGACGCATTTTCATTTGGCGTAAGCACATAATAGGCGTTCTCAAATAAACGATCAGTAGCAGCGTCTACCCCTGATTTGTGAGAACCTGCCATCGGATGCCCACCTATGAAGGTAACGCCTTTGGAGGCAAGTCTCATTGCGTACTCCATTATTTGAAGTTTTGTGCTGCCTACATCGGTTACGATCGCACCCGGTTTCAGGTCCAGGTCAGCCAGCTGTTGTAACAGATCGTTGATTTGTTCTACCGGAGTAGAAAGGATGATTACATCAGCATCTTGTACAACTACTTTCAAATTCGTCGATCCTGAGTGTAATACGCCATTCGTTAATGCTTTATCAACAAAATCTTCCCGCACATCGAAGCCAATCAGCCGATGGTCAGGATTTTGCCGCAGCGACAAGGCGATTGAGCCTCCAATTAACCCTACGCCAAGTACAGCTATGGTTGTTTTCATCTCCACATCCCTCTTTCTATTTACCAGGGCATTTACTTTTGCTGCATCTTGCAACTTGCAGCAATGAATAGATATACAAAGATGTCGGCACGCACATTACGTTACCGACATCAACATCACGCTCATTATTTTTGCAAGGTACTTGCGAGAACTGACTCAACAGCCGCCAACAGTTTCTCATTCTGCTCTGGTGTTCCTACCGTGATTCGCTGATAACCAGGGAATCCGAGTGCATTTCCGGAACGTACGATGAATCCTTGTTCCAGCAATTTGCGGAATACGACATCTGAATCCAATTTGAGATTAACTAGGATAAAATTCGCTTGTGACGGGTAATAGTCGAGTCCTAGAGCATCAAATTTGTCTGTTAATTGTTTCATCCCAGTGCGGTTCTGCTCTTTGCAATTATGTACGAAACCTGTATCTGCAAGAGATGCACGCGCTGCTGCTTGAGCCAAACTGCTTGTATTAAAAGGTTCACGAACTCGATTCAGATTATTGATAATCTCTTCTGAAGCTACACCATAGCCAATGCGAAGAGCAGCCAATCCGTGAATTTTGGAGAATGTACGAAGCACGATCATATTCGGGTACTGATCAAGCATAGGAATCGTCTCAGGATACTGCTCATCCACAACGTATTCGTAGTATGCCTCATCGAGTACGACCATTACGTCAGCAGGAACCTTTGCCATGAAGTCAGTCAGTTCCTTGGTCGTAACGATAGTTCCAGATGGGTTGTTCGGGTTACATACCCAAACCACTCTCGTTTCTGAAGTAATAGCAGCAGCCATTGCCTCCAGATCGTGGACTCCCTCTTTCAAAGGCACTTCCACGAGAGCAGCCCCGTCAATGGTTGCATTGGAGCGATATTGCGGGAATGTCGGTGTTGCCATGACTGTGTTCGTACCTTGCTCCAGATAAGCACGAGTGATCAGTTGTACGATTTCGTCGGACCCGTTGCCAAAGATGAGCTGATTCGGATTAACTTGCAAGAAATCAGCCAGTTCCCAACGAAGCAACATGCTACCACCATCAGGATAAATCGCTAATGAATCCAATTGACCCAGGATCGCTTCTTTAGCTTTCGGCGAACAGCCATATGGATTTTCATTCGAGGCAAGCTTGATAACTTCTGTTAATCCCAATTCACGCTTTACCTCATCGATGGGTTTACCTGGTTGGTAGACAGGCACGCTCAAGATTTGTTTCTTAGGACGCATTCCAGTATCACTCCAAACAGATTTTTTCCTGTTATTTTAACGCACCTGCCAAGTTTTGTACAAAGGTTTTTATCTTGCCTAGCCCTTCCTCACGTGTTGCCTTGTCTAACAGCAACGGGAGATTCGCCTCGACTTGTTGTACAATCGCACTTCCCACAATCACCCCATCAGCATATCCAGCAAACTCACGCACCTGTTCTGGTGTCGATATTCCAAACCCTACCGCAACAGGCACTTCTGAATGGGAACGAACCTGATTGATAAATGGTAGCACGTTATTGTGGAATTCTGAACGAACCCCAGTTACACCAAGCGAAGAGACGCAATAAATAAATCCGCTTGCTTTGCTGCTGATCTTGGCTACCCGTGTTTCAGACGTCGGGGCAACGAGTGAAATGAGATGCGCGCCATATCGTTTGGCTGCTGCTAGTGCTTCTTCGTTTTCTTCATAAGGCAAATCAGGAATCACGGCTCCATCTGCACCCGCTTCAGCTAAATCAGCGAACAGTCTTTCAACGCCATACTGCAAAATCGGATTGTAATAAGAAAAGAGAACGAATGGCGTTGTTATTCCCTTGTTCCGCAGATTTTTGATAAACGCCAAAACCTTCGGCAATGTCACCTGAGCGGCAAGCGCGCGACCGGAAGCCCGTTGGATCACTGGACCATCTGCAAGTGGATCGGAGTATGGAATACCCAACTCAATCAGGTCTGCTCCCGCTTCTACGAGTGCTTCCACAATTCGTTCCGAGATTTCCAACGTAGGGTCACCGACTGTAATGAACGGAATAAATCGTTTCTTTGTGCGGTCGAGAAATAGCTGATCAATACGATTTTGACTAGCGATCATTACTTACCCCTCCATTCCCACTACTGGTGTTGATATGGGTTTGCAATGTGGCCACGTCTTTATCGCCACGTCCTGATAAGCAAACCACGAGGATCTTGTCTTTCGATAACTGCGGAGCAAGCTTCACCACTTCAGCCAGTGCATGTGCACTCTCCAAGGCAGGGATGATCCCTTCTGTCTGACAAAGGATTTGCAGCGCATCTAGCGCTTCCTGATCGGTAACTGCCGTATAAGTCACACGACCCGAATCTTTTAAGTAGGCATGCTCGGGACCAACGCCCGGATAATCAAGACCGGCCGAGATCGAATGTGCTTCCTGAATCTGACCGTATTCATCCTGCAACAGATACGTAAGGGCGCCATGTACCACTCCTGGCTTTCCTAGTGTCAAGGTTGCAGCGTGTTTGTCTGTATTTGTTCCATGTCCTGCTGCCTCTACACCACGAAGCTTCACTTGTTCATCCTGAATAAACGGGTAGAACATTCCCATTGCGTTACTTCCTCCGCCAACACACGCTATGACTTCATCCGGGAGTCTTCCTACCTGCAAAAGGATCTGTGATCTCGTCTCTTCGCCAATAATCTTCTGGAATTCTCGAACCATATAAGGGTACGGGTGTGGCCCCACTACGGAGCCGATCACGTAAAACGTATCCTCTACATGGCTGACCCAATAGCGAATCGCCTCGTTTGTAGCGTCTTTCAATGTCCGTGTACCGCTTGTTGCGGGAATCACTTCTGCACCTAGCAGCTTCATGCGAAACACGTTCAGCTCCTGGCGTTTGATGTCTTCCTCTCCCATGAATACCTTGCAAGAAAGTCCCAATTTAGCCGCAACCGTGGCACTTGCAACCCCGTGTTGACCTGCTCCTGTCTCGGCAATAATCGACTTTTTGCCCATCCGTTTGGCTAGCAGGCCTTGACCGATGGCATTGTTGAGCTTATGTGCTCCTGTATGGTTGAGATCTTCCCGTTTCAAATAGATTTGCGCTCCACCCAGATGCTCTGTCAGACGTTCGGCAAAATACAGGGGAGTTGGTCGACCTGCATAGTCACTTAGCAAATGATTCAATTCATTCAGGAAAGCTGTATCCTTTCTAGCTTCTGCAAAGGCTTCTTCCAATTCTGACAAAGCGTTCATCAATGTTTCCGGGACATACTTTCCACCAAATTTTCCAAATCGTCCATGCTCATCTGGTACAACGATTGATTTATCTTCTACTTGCTTCACACGCTCTCACCCTCTCCACAAAGCTCCTGATCTTCACAGGGTCTTTCACCTGATCAGTCTCTACCCCGCTTGATATATCAACGCATGACACTGCATACCTGGTTAGCAGTTCATCCACATTTTCCAGTGATATTCCACCTGCAACAAAGAACGGTTTATCACCAAAACTCTCGCTCACTTCTGAAATTTGTTCCCAGCTAAACCGCTCACCTGTTCCACCAGCCTGCGTGGGATGGTAGGCATCCAGCAGGAATGCATCTACAAGCAGAGCATATCGTCCTATTGCCTCTAGTACCTGTTGGCAATTTTGCACTCGAATGGCCTTCCAAATCTGGCAGTTAGTCTTATTTTTCAGCGCTTCAATGAATTCTGTACTTTCGTCCCCGTGAAGCTGAACAACATCGAGAGAAACTGCCTCCAGCACATCGCTCACTTCTTGCAATGCGGGATTTACGAACACACCTGCCAATCGTGGATATCTGCTAGCTTGTTCAACCAGTTGGCGAGCGTGCTCACCTGTTACCTGACGTTTACTGGGAGCAAAGACAAAGCCTGCATAATCAACTTGCAAATCCGATAACAGCTCCAGCGTCTTTGCATCTTTTATCCCGCATATTTTGATCACTGTCATATCCGAACCACTCTCTCGCCTACCAAATCCGTTACTGCTTTTTCTACAGAAGACTGCCTCATGAAGTGTTCGCCAACCAGTACAGCCCGAGCTCCCAGGTTGTACAGATACGTGATGTCTTCCTTGGTGGCAATACCGCTTTCACTGACAACGGGTATATCCGAAGGAACCATTTTGATTAATTCCTCTGTCGTTTGCAGAGACGTTGTAAAAGTGCGCAAATTCCGATTGTTTATTCCTAAAAGAGTCGGTCCGGCATGAGTCAATGCTGTCTCCATTTCCACTGCATCATGCACTTCAAGCAATACATCCATTCCTAACTCTTCAGCTACCTGTGAAAAATGCTGGAGTTGATAGGGATCTAATATGGCTGCGATCAACAAAATACAATCTGCTCCCAGTGAACGGGATTCAAGAATTTGCAGCTCGTCGATTAGAAAGTCTTTTCGCAAAATAGGGAGTTGTACCTGCTGGCGAATTTGCCTAAGATACTCCGCATGACCTTGAAAATATTGCTGATCGGTTAAAACGGAAATTGCCTCAACGTTTGCTTGCTTATATGATCGGGCAATCGCCAGCGGATCAAAATCCGGTCGGATCAATCCTTTGGAAGGGGATGCCTTTTTCACCTCAGCGATCACACTAACCGGGCGAGAGCTATTTACCAGAGCCGATCGAAAGCCCATTGGCGTCGGCGCAGACTGACAAAGAGAGATTAGTTCCTGTTCGGTTGTTGTGGCTTTGAGTCGCTCGACTTCTTGTTTTTTCGTATCGACAATGTTATGAAGCATTGGTAAGTCCCCCTGCCACCTGACGAATCTGTTCCAATTTGCTAAGCACTTGCCCGGACTCGATCAATGAGGCAGCCTGTATTACGCCCAAATCAATCGAAGGTGCTTTGCCAGCGAGATAGAGAATAGCACCTGCATTGAGCAGTGTAATATCCCTCGGTGCTCCTTTTTTCCCTTTGAAAATGTCCATGATCATTCGGGCATTCTCGACTGCGCCTCCGCCCTTCAACTCCGCAAGTGAGTGCCTTGAAAGCCCACATTCTTCAGGAGTTATCGTGTATGTTGCGATTTGACCGTTATTTAACTCGGCCACTCTGCTTTTCCCCGTGACTGTCAATTCATCCAGACCGTCTTCCCCCGCAACAACCAGTGCACGCTTGACTCCCAGTTCACGTAATGCCTGTGCGATTGTTTCAATCAAGGAAGCATCGTATACGCCGAGCAATTGAAAATCTGCTTTGGCAGGGTTGGTAAGCGGTCCTAACAGATTAAACACCGTTCGGACCCCCAGTTCTTTACGTGGTCCTGCCGCGTGCTTCATTGCCTGATGATACAAAGGTGCGAATAAGAAGCAGAGATTGGTTCGCTCCAAACAATCGGCTGCATTCTCCGGTGTTAAAGTAATCGGAACGCCCAACGCCTCGAGTACATCTGCGCTTCCACTCCGGGAGGACACGGCACGATTTCCGTGTTTGGCGATTTTAACTCCGCCACTTGCTGCAAGTATTGCTGCCGCAGTAGAAATATTAAATGTCTCACTCCCGTCACCTCCTGTACCACATGTATCTACCAGCCCGTTCAATCGAATAGGCAACTGCACCGAACGCGCACGCATCGCCTGTGCAAAACCAATAATCTCATCAACATGCTCGCCTTTTACTCGCAAACCAGCTAAGAAAGCACCAATTTGCGCAGGTGTCGCCTTGCCATCCATAATCTCTCCCATCGCAAGACAAGCTGACGTGCGATCCAGGTGTTCCCGTTTCATGATTTTGTCTAGCGTTCCTGATAGCATGCTTTCGCCTCCTTGCGAGCAAACAGTTGTTGTGCCGTATCAAGTGCTCGAATCAGTGCAGCCGCTTTGTTGATTGTTTCTTGATACTCGAGCTGTGGAACGGAATCTGCTACAATCCCTGCTCCAGCCTGTACGTGCGCCTGATTGTCCTTGAACAACAGTGTCCGAATGGTAATGCACGTATCCATATTTCCCGTAAAACTGAGATAGCCGATTGCTCCGGCATAGGTATGTCTTGCATCACGTTCTAACTCTGCGATAATTTCCATCGCTCGAAGTTTTGGCGCTCCCGAGACTGTACCCGCAGGGAATGCAGAGAGCAAGGCATCAAATGGATGCAGATCCTCCCGTAATTGACCAGTAACATGGGAAACCATGTGCATCACATGTGAGTAATGCTCGATTACCATTTGCTCCTCTACAACAACTGAGCCGTATTCTGATACCCGACCGACATCATTTCGGCCCAGATCAAGGAGCATGTAGTGTTCAGCTCTCTCCTTTGGATCTGACAGCAATTCAGCTCCAAGATTCTCATCCTCTTCCGGGGTGGCTCCACGCTTTCTCGTACCTGCGATTGGCCTCATCTCGACTTTGCGATCCTCCACACGAACCAATAGTTCAGGCGAGGTTCCTACTAATGTCTCATCTTCAAACTGCAGGTAATACATATAAGGAGATGGATTTAGCGTCCGCAAAACTCGATAAACCGAAAATGGATCGATTTGCGTCTCTACTGTGAACCGTTGAGAAAGCACGACCTGAAAAATATCACCTGCGGCAATGTACTCTTTGGCTCGCTCAACGATCCGTTCGAATTCCTGTTGCTCCATATTCGGAATGACTTTCAGGTTGCTAGCGGATGGGACTGCTGATGGAATCGGAACATTCGCAATCATTGATGGAAGATCTGCAAACACTCGATCTGCCAGTTTGCTTAATCTTTTACAGACAAGGTCGTAATTTACCCTGATCTCATCTTCTGTATCTGTTGGATTGATTCTGAGGTGGATGAGTAACTGAATTTCCTGTTTTAAATGATCAAAAGCTATACACTCATCCACAAATAAAAACCGGATGTCAGGAACCTCCTGGGTTTCGTTTTGATGGAGTGGCAACCGTTCGAAATAATTAAGGGTATTGTATCCGAAAAATCCAACCGCTCCCCCTGTAAATCTAGGAAAGCCTGATAATTGCGGACTGTTGTACTCTTTCATCAATTCTTGCAACAAGAGAACGGGATTTCCTGTAACGATCTGTTCTTGCTCGCCTCTTCTTTTGATCGCTGCCTGCTCGCCTTTGGCTTCCAACGTTAGAAAAGGATGCAAGCCAATAAACGAATATCTGGCCCAGCGAGAACCCCCTTCTACACTTTCCAGCAAAAATGAATCTGTAGAACGAAGCTTCTGATAAATGCGAATCGGTGTTTCCTGATCAGCCAAAATGCTGAGTCGAATGGGAATAAAATTGTACTGGGTGGATAGAGACAATACCTCTGAAATGGATGGGGAAAACACAAAATCACCTCTTCTTTCGGAAAAGAGGGGAGGAAGGAGAATAGCAAAAAAATCCAGAGACCAAGTCCCTGGATTTATAGACGTATCCTATAAACCGAGTCTCAGCTCAACTCTCCTCAACCTATCTCTTCTCTGCTCTACTCAACTAACTGCCTGCTCTTGAAACTCTGGTTTTACCTAATTCAAACTTGACTTACTACTCTAAAACTCGCTCTGCACTTCATCTGTTCAACTTACATTCTCAGCTATACTCATACTGTGCGAAACTCATTCGCAACTTGCTACTTACTTTAAAACAGCATATCTGAAATGTCAACTATGCATTGCCAAATCAGGTCGTAATTTTACTGCGTCCCGTAGGAAGACATGCTGGATGTCCTTCTGACTCTTGTCCGTATTTACGTGCATCATGACACGAATACAGCGTGGCAAGCTGCCGACTACAGGTATTTCTCTGGCACACATCAGTGGAACATAATCCCAGTTGACCAGATTCCTCGCAGCTCGTGCAGGAAATGCAGCGTCCAGATCCTCTGTCGTCGTGATTAATACACTTGCTATGTCTTCTGCAGCAACATCGTTTCTCTCTACCATTTCTCTTAGTACATATTCTGTGGCAGAGACAATCTCATCAACCGTATTGTTTTCGACGGTAATGGCTCCTCGTATCCCCCGAACTCCCATCAATTACAATCCCCCTTGAGCTTCTCGCATCACCTGAAGGATGATATCTGCGTCTATATTTTTAATTATTTCAGCATTTCCGATACTAGTTGGCAACACTAACACCAATTTTCCACTAACATTCTTTTTATCTCTACGCATGACTTCGAGAACTTCCTCCGTTGAAAAGCCTTGTGGCCAATCAACAGGCAGGTTAAACGCCTGTAATATCTCTCTTGTCCGATGAGCAGTACCAATGGGAGCAATTTCAATTTGCTCAGCCACCTTTGCTGCCAAAACCATGCCAATCGAGATCGCCTCACCGTGATTGAGTTGAGCATACTCGCTTAGTGACTCGAAGGCATGCCCAAATGTATGGCCCAGATTCAGTAAAGCTCGCTTGCCTTGTTCGGTTTCATCGGCAGATACAACTGCCGTTTTGACAGCGCATCCCCGATAGATGGCTTCGGCAACCAAATCTGGTTTTAGCTGATTGAGCTCCTCGGCGTTAGCCTCTAGCCAGTTAACGAACTCTTCGTCTGATAATAAGGCGTGCTTTACCACTTCCGCAAAGCCTGCCGCCACTTCACGTTTAGGCAAGCTGTTTAAGGCATCGGTATCATACACCACCATGATCGGCTGATGGAAAGCTCCAATCAGATTTTTTCCTAAGGGATGATTGATCGCAACCTTTCCTCCGACCGAGCTGTCATGTGCCAAAAGTGTAGTCGGGAGCTGAACGAAGCGTATCCCTCTCATATAGGTTGCTGCCACGAAACCAGCCAAGTCGCCAACTACACCGCCACCAAGGGCTAAAATAACTGATTTCCGGTCAAGTCCCGCATTAATCACTTCGGTCATGATCTGCTCATAGACCGCCAACTGCTTTGCCTTTTCGCCCGCTTCTACTACGTGAGAGAAAACTTGATATTCTTGATCAAGCAACTGTCTAGTCAGTTTTTCAAGGTATAAAGGGGCTACGTTGCTATCCGTCACGATAAACAGCTTGTTCTCTTGCTTGATTCCCTTGTCTGCAAGCAATTTGGCAGCCTGATCAAGCAAACCTGCTCCAATGATAATGGGATAAGAACGCTCTTCTAATTCAACATTCAGTGTCTTGCTCATGATTAAAAGCTCTCCAAGTACGTACGGTATTCCTCGATGTCTTTTTTCAGATCATCCATGGAGTCTGAGTGGAAATTATCACAGATTGCATTCGCAATCTCCCAGGCGATTACCGCTTCTGCAACTACTGATGCAGCAGGAACGGCGCAACTATCAGAACGCTCAATGCTTGCCTCGAACGGCTCTCTTGTATCGATATCCACACTCATTAACGGTTTATATAAAGTCGGGATCGGCTTCATCACGCCACGCACAACGATTGGCATGCCGTTTGTCATACCGCCTTCCAACCCGCCTGCCCGGTTGGTTTTGCGTGTATAGCCTACTCCTTCTTTCCACTCGATCTCATCATGTACTCTTGAACCAGGAGTACCCGCTGCTTCAAAACCGATGCCAATTTCTACTCCCTTGAAGGCTTGAATGCTCATTACCGCTTGTGCAAGTTTTCCGTCAAGCTTCCGGTCCCACTGGACGTGGCTGCCGAGTCCAACCGGAACTCCTTCCACGATGACCTCCACGATTCCGCCTAAAGAATCACCGTCTTCTTTGGCCTTGTCAATGGCTTGCATCATGAGCGGCTCAGCGTGGGTGTCCAGGCAACGGACAGGGGAGGCTTCCGTTTTTTCAATTAACTCAGCAAGGGGCAGCTCGACTCGCTCTGCTTTGATTTCTCCGATTTGCAGCACTTGACCGCCAACCAGAATGCCAAGCTGTTCTAACAGTTGTCTTGCAATCGCACCGACAGCCACTCTCACGGTCGTTTCACGAGCACTGGATCTTTCCAGAATATTGCGCATATCACGTTGGTGGTATTTAATCGCACCATTCAGATCGGCGTGACCTGGACGAGGGCGGGCAATTCTTCTGCGATCTGCATTCTCAGCTACTGGCTCCACACTCATGATTTCTTTCCAGTGCGTCCAGTCATTGTTCTCAACAACGAGGGTTATGGGTGCACCAGTTGTGTAGCCGTGTCTGACACCGGAAAGAATTTTTACCTGATCCTTTTCAATTTGCATACGACGTCCACGGCCATGGCCTTTTTGTCGACGCTGCAATTGCTCGTTCACCTTTTCCAGTGAAATAGCCAAATTACTTGGTATCCCTTCAATGATTGCCGTTAGTTGCGGACCATGGGATTCTCCCGCTGTCAAATATCTCATCTCTATTTCTCCTCCTACCCTTTACCGCTTTTAAGCGATATAATATCACACCAACCAATCGAAGGAAAGGCTGGAAAGCATTGAATCTCTCAAATGATCGAATATAGGTAAAACAAAATGCTTCTCTCGAGGGAGAAGCACCATAGTCTAGTCTCAACTTACAAATGATCGGCAATATACAACTTGTTGGATGAAACATGGTGACGAAACCGATCGGATGAGACAAGATCATCAAGTTGCGATTTGTCGGCACCTAGAATCTGGCCACATTCCTGCAGTGTAATTAAACCACGACGGTACGCTTCAATTACTTTTTGCTTGTCCATGTACGTCCTCCCAAGAGTGGTAGTAGTCTTATTTTTGGAAAATTCAAGGAAGGATATACGCTTATACTTGCAATTTATTTCATTTTACGGTAAAAAAATGTATCTTCTGATTCAAAGTTGTATTGCTGTGGTTGAAAAATCTGCTCGGTACTGCCAACGAACAGCACACCACCCGGACGAAGGGCACGACTGAACTTGTGATACAGCTCATGCTTCGCTTCCTCAGTAAAGTAGATCATTACGTTACGGCAGATGATCAAGTCAAAACCAGTATCAAAGGTATCAGCAAGCAGATTGTGCTTCTTGAAAGTAACCATACGCTTTACCTCAGGACTGATCTGATAAGTTAACGAATCCTTGGAGAAATATTTTGCTAACAGATCTTTCGGGCAGTCCTGCAAGGAACGGTCAGAATACACTCCCTGTTTTGCCTTGGCAATGGCCCCTTCATCGATGTCAGAGGCAAGAATCGTTGCGTCTTTATGGAATTGCTTCGCCAAGAGCACAAGAGAGAGCGTGTATGGCTCTTCACCAGTCGAACAAGCAGCACTCCACAGCTTTAGTTTTCTGGACTCCTGGTGCAAGCGAGGCAAAATCTTATTCTGTAATACATCCCAGCGACTTGGATTGCGATAAAATTCTGACACGTTTATGGTCATCCGGTCAAGAAACTCGTAAAACATCTCTTGATCCTTGGCAAGTGCATCAAAATAGGTAGCGAAGTTATTGTGCCCACGCTTCTGACGTAAGGAAGTCAAGCGCCTTTTCATTTGCGCTTCTTTATACAATGCCAGATCAATACCCGTTTTTCGTTTGATATTAGCTATAAATTGTAGAAAATCTTGATCTTCCATGATCCATTGATCCCCCTTCATCTGCTGTTAGATGCGATTCGACTTGATCCGGCTTTTTTCCTGCTAAAAAAAATAGATTTCAACAAAAAAAGACCCCCTAAGGAGTCTTTTCCCGTTTTAGATTGAATTAAATCCAGCGTTGGATCGTTTTGTCAAAAGAAAGGATTTCGTTTTTGTTGAACCAAAGGTTGATTTCACGCTCAGCGCTCTCAGCAGAGTCAGAACCGTGGATAATGTTCATTCCAACAGAAACTGCGAAATCGCCACGGATTGTTCCAGGAGCAGCATCAACTGGGTTTGTTTTGCCCATCATGTTGCGAGCAGTTGTGATTACGTTGTTACCTTGCCATACCATTGCGAAAACTGGACCAGACGTGATGAAGTCAACCAATTCGCCGAAGAAAGGGCGCTCTTTGTGCTCAGCATAGTGTTGCTCTGCCAATTCACGAGATACGATCATCAACTTTCCACCAACAAGTGTGAAACCTTTACGCTCGAAACGAGCAACGATTTCTCCGATTAAATTGCGTTGTACGCCGTCAGGCTTGATCATTACAAAAGTTTTTTCCATTGTGTGTTGCCTCCATAGAACTATGTATTTAATAGTCAACCAACGAAATTTTATCAAAAGTAAGCAAAGCATTCAACCTTATCCATGTAAAAAGTGCTTAAAAATTGCGATCACCAATAAAATCCGCTATGCCCAATAATGATTTTTTCGTTGAATTATTCTCCAAATCAGCAATTGCTTCTCTCGCCCGGTTCAAATATCGGTCGGCCAATTTACGAGAGAACTCAATCCCTTTGCCTGTACGAATCAGTTGAATGGCCTGATCCACATTGTTTTGCAATGTTCCTTCAGTAATCCACTGCTGGAATAACGCTTTGTGTTCACTGCAGTACGCACTATAAAGCGCAGGCAACGTAATATTGCCCTGACGCAGATCACTTCCTGCCGGTTTGCCAAGCTGTTTTTCAGTACCCGTAAAATCAAGAATATCATCAGTTATCTGAAAAGCCATTCCCACATGGTAGCCATAACGGAACATGCGATTGACATACTCAGGACGTGCATCACTGGCGATTGCACCCAATTGACAGCTAATTGCAATGAGTAACGCCGTCTTGCGCTTGATTCTTCGAAAATATTGCTTTAACCCTTGATTCCAGTTGTTGAGATCCTGTACCTGCTCAATCTCACCCTTGGTCATTTCCACAATCGCTTTCGCCAAAATCTGATGGATTTTTGGATTGGTCAACTCGGTCACAACCATGAGTGCACGAGCAAAAATATAATCTCCGGTGTACATTGCTACCCGGTTATCCCATTTTGATTTGACCGTGTCTTTGCCACGTCTTGTGTCAGCATTATCGATGACATCATCATGAACGAGTGATGCCATGTGGATTAATTCCAGTGCTACTGCTACATTTTTAAGCTTGGTGACGTCATAGTTCCCCCATTTTCCCCCGAGCAGAACAAAGACGGGTCGGATTCGCTTTCCTCCCGCTTTGAGCAGATGGGTGGAAGACAAATACAGATCGCGAGACTTGGCATCGATGGCCTTGTCCAGTTCACGTTCTATATATTGCACATCACCTTTTAATTGAAAATAAGTATCGACAAGGTTCATTCTTTCCACCTAATTCATTCACGTAGTCTTGATCCGTTTTGCTGAGTCCTCCCATAGAGAAACTGTCACTGGTTTCGCAAGCAAGCCAATGTCGGCCGTGCAGGCAAAATAGTACTCCAGTCCACGACGCTGTTCTGGCCCAAATTCATAGGTTAATCCACGGAAATACTCTAACCAGGAGGCAGCATCGCCGCCAAAATGAGTAAGTACATAGTCAACCATTTTATCCAGATTTTGCAAACTTTTTTCCTTGCTATCAAGAAAAGCCTCATGAACTTCTCGAAGCAGCGAAGCGTGTTGACGTATCGCTTCCTTGCGTACCGTCCATAAAGCAAACGTCATGGAGTATCCTGTATAACGATACCACAATTCTGCCAAATCATATACCAAATATCGTGTATTTGTGCGATAAGCAAGCAACGCTTCATCACCGATCAACAGTGCTGCATCTGCTTTAATCATCATTTCATCCAGTACAGGCTGAGACATTTCATATGAAACAGAGAGGTTCAAAAACTTTTGCAAGACCACTTTCAAAAGATTGATTGAGGTGGCAGACGTATTAGTCAAAGCGATCTTTGCTTCCTGCAATTCTTCAATCGGCTTTTTACTAAATAAGTAGATGGATCGTACGCGACCTTTTGCACTGACCGACAGATCTGGCAAAACGAGGTACTGGTCTTCGTGCTCAGCATAGCTGAAGGAAGAGATAGGACCTACATCGATCTCACCTTTTGCCATCGCTTGATTCAATTGAGCTGGTACCTGCTGGGTAAAGTCAATCTTGTCTTCAAAACGCTGCTGATCAAAATAGTAATAGACCGGGAGTGTATTCGTGTATTTGATTTGTCCAATGCGGAGTATCTTATTCATCTTCTTACTCTCCTCCCCAACGCGTAAATAGCGAATGTGGTATATCAAGAGCATCCATTACTTTTCCAACGACAAAATTAATCAGGTCATCCATTGACTGCGGTTTTTGATAAAAGCCGGGCATCGCTGGAAGAATTTTTGCTCCTGCTTGAGACAAAGTCAGCATATTTTGCAAGTGAATCGCATTCAAGGGTGTTTCACGCGGGACTACAATCAGCTTACGCCCTTCTTTCAAGGCAACATCTGCTGCTCTTTCCAATAGATTTCCGGATGCTCCATGAGCAATCCCTGAAAGCGTCCCCATCGAGCAAGGGACAACAACCATCCCATCCATTCGGGCTGAGCCACTCGCTGATGGAGAGTAGAAATCTCTCAGCGTCCAGTAGTGCAGCTTTCCTGCGTGATGTTGTTGAAACTTTTCACGAAGGATATGTTCACGATCGGTTGTATCCCAATCCAGTTCATCATGGAACACTTGCCAGCCCGCTTCCGTAACGATGAGATGAACCGTATGACCCGCACGAAGCAGCTCTTGCACGAGTCTTACGCCATAAATCGATCCACTCGCACCTGTGATACCGACAGTGAATTTTTTTATATCCATGTGATCACCAGATCAATCATCGTAAAGGCAAACATGACGCAGCTCAAGATGCCGTTCATCGTAAAGAAAGCCATATCCAGCTTGGATAAATCAGTCGGTTTGACCAAACTGTGTTCGTAAATAAGCAGTGCAGCAGAAATCAATACGCCGATCAAGAACCAGCCAGACAGTTGGGCATTCAAAAACAATAAGGCAAGACCAACAATAGTCAACACATGACAAATGCGGGCCATATACAGCGCACGTGCGATCCCGAAGCGGCTAGGAACCGAATGAAGACCCTCTTTTGCGTCAAAGTCTGCATCCTGACAAGCATAAATGATATCAAACCCTGCTGTCCAGAGAACGACAGAGACAAACAACAGAATAGCGGTCAGGTTCACGCTTCCCGTTGTTGCAATCCATCCACCCAATGGCCCGAACCCGATGGCAATCCCAAGCACAAAGTGGCAAGCCCAAGTAAATCGTTTCGTATAAGAGTACAAAACCAGTACAAACACAGCAAGCGGCAACAAGGTAACAGCTAGCATGTTTAACTGGAACGCTGCAAAAAACAGCGCAGCAAATGAGATTACAATAAAGAACAATACTTCAGCTACGGAAAGCAAGCCTGCCGGAATAGCACGTGTCACCGTTCGGGGGTTTTTGGCATCGATGAATCGGTCAATCAATCGATTCAAGGACATCGCAGCACTTCTTGCCCCCACCATTGCGATGGTGACCCACAAAATCTCACTCCAGGTGGGCCATGTGTTTTCAACGACGATATTCCCTAAAACTGCTCCCATGAATGCAAAAGGCAAAGCAAAGATGGTATGTTCAAATTTAATCATTTCCAGAATGACTTTGAATTTATGAAAAGACATACGTTCGCACTTCCGATCTGTTTTTGCACATTTTCTGACTGGTTTATTTTTTGATGCCGATATGAAGGGCTGAGACGCCACCCATAAACAGCTTGACTTGAACTGGGTCTAAACCAGCCTTTTGGAACATTACTGCTAGTTCTTTGCTGTCTGGAAAATTGGTAAGTGATTGCGGCAACCAGGCGTACTCCTCGTATTTGTTAACGACCAGTTTTGCAATAAAAGGCAGGATCTTGTAAAAGTATAAATAAAATAATTGCCGATAAGGTAAGAAAGGCGGTTTGGATACTTCCAATGAAACCACTTTGCCTCCTGGCTTGACGACTCTCGTCATCTCGTTTAAAACTGTCTGGATATCTGGTACGTTGCGCAGGGCGAATCCGATGGTCGCATAATCAAACGTGTTGTCGTCATAGGGAAGCTTCATGGCATCTCCATTGACAAGCTCTACCGTTTTTCCGTGACCTTCATTACCCACTTTGTAAGCTCCGACATCAAGCATATTTTGGCTGAAATCAAGACCGACAACTCGTCCATTTTCACCCACTGCTTTTGCCATGGTGATGGTCCAGTCGCATGTGCCGCAAGCCACATCAATTGCTGACTGCCCCGGCTTCACTTGCATTTGGCGCATGGTATAATTCCGCCATGCCACATGACTTCCAAAACTGATCACATTGTTCATCCGATCGTACTCGGCGGCAATGCTTTCGAATACGTTATGAACAAAATGTGCTTTTTCATTCATCTGTTCTTTATTCACGTCGGCCTACATCTCCTCAACTACACGTTTTAAGCGGTTCACCCGATGCGAATAGCGAGAAGTTACCCATGTGAGAGCCGACTGCTTGTCGGAAGGATAAAGACTTCTTACTAGTTGCTCACATATCCCCATCAACTCGAACACTTTTGCCTCAACGAAATCAATCACTGTGCTTACCGTCGTACCGGATTTTTGCATCATGTGACGTGAAAATCCCGTTGGCAAGTGATCTTGCCATTTTAATAGTTCCCATTCGTGGATCATTTGCTCAACAGCAGACGTCTCTTCAAAAAGTGTCGTCCAGCATTGTTGCTCTGCTTCTGACTTTGCATAACGCCGAACGAAACCGATATAAAGCTCTGTATCAATGATCTTGCGAAGGGAAAAATACTTGTCCCAAGATAATGCTTTTTCTTTCTCTGTCAGGTAAAGCGTCATTTTGGCTTCGTTCACTTCCTGTATCGCATCAGCCAACAGTCGCACTGCCTCAACTTCCCCGGATTCCGCAAGCAAATGATAATAGTAGCTGCTGTAGTAATCTCCAGCTAAGACTGTTAGTTGGCGATTGCGCTCTGATACAAGCGACGAATCATATCCATTTTTCACGGTTTCATGCGTATCCAAGGCAAGCTGTACCAGCCCTGTTGTTGTGCACAATACCTTTGCACGCTCGCGCTCAACACCATTTTCGCATAAAAAAACATAGAGAAGGACAAGTCGGCTTTCAGCCATTGCCGGAACGTCGACATACTGCTCTACATACGATTGAGAAATAAGCGTTCTGATCCGCTCCTTGATTTCGATCAGATCATCGCCTAATAGAACTTCATAATTACTCATTTTGTTTCCTCCAATAAAGAAAACTTAGGACGAACTAGCCAATAATAATCATCCCACAGTATACCACAATTTCAATCATAGGGACTAATTCTATCACTCAAAGCAGGCTCAATTCTTACTTGAAATGTTTTTTCAACAAACAATTTCGTATCTTTGACTCGATCAGGTGCTGGAAGATCGCGTAACGATTGTGGTCGATTGGCTTGAAGCGCAATCAGTAGTCGAGAGGTTTGATTGTCATCATCCAACAGTCGAATGTATAAGTGATCGACATTATTCGTCCACCGAAACGTCTTGTGAATTAGTGCATACACATCGAAATAGTATAAAGAGAGATCGACCTTTTCGGCGGGAGTAACTGAAAAATCCACATAAATTGCCCGATTCTCCCACTTTACACGCTTAATATTATAATGAGTTGGCGTCAAAGTAAATAAATCGACAAGATTTTCTTGCGTCAGGGTTGTTTGTCGAAACTCATGAAATGCAGGCAAGTCACCATTCACCCGCTCCGCTGACAAAGTTGGTATCAGTGACAAGGCAAAGGCGAGAAAAGTTGAAAAGATGATTACCACTAGTAATTTGCGGGGCATAGACATCCCTCCTCACCTTCATTGTACAAATAAAAAAAGCAGGCTATTCCTGCTTTTTCCCTTTTCCTATTCTTCTGAGGTGTCAATTACGCCGTGTCTCGTCATGATCACTGCTTTACCTCGTACTTTGATTGCTGAAGTATGCTCTGTAAATTGAGCCAACATGACCTCGTTTTTATCAAGCTTCTCCGTATGATGAAAACGAGTATCGGTCCCTCGGGTTAAGCCAATTACATGAACCCCATTCTCTTTTGCTTTAATTACAAAAAAATCTTGATTTGATACGCTTCCGTTATTAGTCCGTTGATCCAAAGACGGTTCCCCCTCAACATTCCTTACACTCTAACTATGGCTTATCAGAGGACATTTCGTCAATGGACTTAAAGATAATTCAAATAGATGAAGTACACAGCTGCAATCAGAACGGCGAGTGGAAGTATCCAGAGAAAGATTAAATACTTGGATTTATTCATGTCAAATCACCTCAAAATTAGCCTGTGCCTCTTCTGAATATTTTAGTCGAAAGAACAACAAAAAAAGTGCTCCAAGAGAGTGAGCACTCGTTTATTCGCCATGTAGACGACCCATAATTTTTTTCACATAGTTTTGTGTTTCACTAGGCAGAGAGTGGACTTTTTGCTCCAGCTCTGCATCAGTGTCGATGTCTAAGCGGTCAATTCGGCCAGGGCCTGCATTGTAGGCTGCTAAAGCCACTTTGACATTGCCGTCATAGCGATTTAACAATTGACTTAAGTATTTCGTACCACCTGTCAGATTCTGCACCGGATCATACGAGTTGGTAACTTGCAGTCCACGAGCCGTGCGATCCATAAGCTGCATCAGACCCTTGGCACCCGCATGTGATGTCGCATTCGGATTAAAGTTGGATTCTGCTCGCACAACTTCCCGAACGAGATCAGAATCTACGCCAAACCTGTTAGCTATTCGATTAATCGCAGACAAAATCTCTTGACGATTTACCGGAGTTTTGCCAGATGTCATATCTCTGGACTCTATGTACATGGGAATCGAAGCAGAATCATCCAGGTCAGAAGTATAGTCTCCTTTGGGCGTACCGTCCAGATCAGCCAGAATCTCTTCTGCAGAAACAACACGACGATATTTGCTTGTTTCAGCTTCCAGCAGTTGGTCAAACATTTCCTCGCTGTTGTTTGGAATCGACAATTGTTCCGTGTTTTGGCCGTATCTGCTTTGCAACATGACTAACGTGCGTGGATCAATGTTCATGACACACCTACTTTCGTTCAACCACATACTATGAAACATTATACGGCACGTCTTCCCTGTGTGCCAACCCTAAAATTTGAAAGAAAGGAACAGATAAACTATTTATTGAGTCGGACACTGTAATATCGCATGGCATAAAGAGGACCCTCAGCCTGGAATACACCTTTTTCGATCAGGCAACGCAGTCGATACTCCAGAAACTCATCCCCGACGTAATGAGGAATGGTGGAACCCATTACCTCTCCAATCAATCGGGCTGCTTTGATAAATGTACCTCGAAACTTTTTAGATGCAACACGAATGAAAACATCATCAAAGGTATCTTCTGGCACGCTAACCAGTTGCCCGTTCTGCCAAACTCGAAGCAAGGAAGTGGATTGTGACAGTTCATCCCACTCGGCTAACAGTTGATCTCTCCGATCGTCTCTTACCGGTTCAGGGGTTATTGACTCGAGCAATTCAGCCAGCCTTTCACAAGAAAACTCTCCCAGATGGAGGAATGTCTGTGTGGTTCTCTCTTTGTGAAACGTGCTCGGGATATTCATCAATTGTACAGGCTTGCTGCGTTTTCTCAACAGCTTCAAAACAAACCTTGTTCCCGTTTGCTCATGCGCATTCTCGAAATTCCAAATAGAGACCTCAGCCTCATCTGGTATGTTTATTACCCGCTGCACGGATTGGTAAAACGCCTTTTTATAATCCTCATGTTCGCCTCGCTGACGAGCTTCTTCACTGATTCGTTGCGAGAGCCACTCAACCCGATGTTCCATGCCGCTTTCTTCATGTAAGTGCCAAATGGGCCCAACCGAAAATCTGTCAGAAAACGAAATTAGGTCCCATTCCCTCTGAGCCAATGCACTTCTCAATGCGATTCGAAGGGAACCTGCTGCGGAATCCCCAAAAACGATATGAATGTTCAAAAGAATCCCACCTTATGTGAAAAAACTGCCACAAAGGGCAGTAAAATTTACTTCAACATTTGTAATACTACTTCAGGCAGTGTATTGGCTTGCGCCAACATTGCCTGGGATGTTTGCGCTAAAATATTATGTTTTGTTAATTCCATCATTTCCTTAGCAATATCAGCATCTCTAATTCGAGATTCTGCTGCAGTTATGTTCTCTGATGATGTACCCAAGTTATTCATTGTACTTTCCATTCGGTTTTGTATGGCGCCATAGACCGATCTGTAGTTCGTAACTTTTGTTAATGCACTATCCGCCAAAGCTAAGGAATGCTCGGGTACGGCTGGAGGAAGTATACCAATATTTGAAATACCCAAACCATTCACATTCACGTTGAACAAAGGTATATAAATAGTTTGGTTTGCTGCAGCCCCTGCTTGAATACGAATATTGGGAGGGATAAAGTCTATGTCCTTTATGTCTGTTGTTACAGTTTGAATAATTGAATCAATTTCCTTTGTATATTCATTAGTGACTAAGAAAACATCTTTTTTAAAATTAAAATTATCTAACGATATGCCAAATTCTAATACAGCTCCACTATCAAAATCAGTGTTTTCCCACGAAGGAATAATTTCATCACCCGATTGCAATGTTGCACTATCGGTAGTTACTGAATCCGGCTTAACGTAACTTCCTCCGCTTAGAAAAGAAAAATCATACTCTACCAGAGCGTTTGAAAGTTCAAAAGCTGTGCCTGAATCAGGTATTTGTATGCCTGTAGCAGTGCCGCTTACGGGTACTCCATTGGAGGATGATATTGAGTACTTTGCGTCGTATTCAGGCTGAAAAGCAGCACTAACTTTGATTTGTTTATTATCAATCCCAGAATTGTTTCTAATTTTAAACTCTACTTTAAAAGAACTTCCAGTGGTTGAAAAAACCTTCTCTATCTCTATACCATCTTTTTCATAAATGGCCGAGACGTTGCCTGCAGTTATACTTGAGCTTTTTAAAGAAAAATCACTAAGGGTAGCCGGAACTCCATCAATTTCAACAGTAATAAACCTATCCTCAAATCCACCAAAATCAGGATATTGTCCTGCAATAATTCCAGAAGGTATAAGGTTTGTCTGAAAATACACATTCTTAATTGTATTATACTTAACATCAAGTTCTTTGTATCTTGGGTCGCTAACTAATACTCTTCCGTATGAATATTCATCTGTGGCTGTTGTCTCTGTATGGATAAGCTCATTTTTTTCATATTCATTGTAGCCCTGCCGTCCATCAGGAGATGTAATAGGCAAGATGTGAGAGTCATGATTATTGACGTCATTTATCGTAGTAGCTGTTGTAGACGATTGCACAGCAAGAGGTACTTCTGCAGTACCAATCGGTAAGAAGGATGTAGACTGGTCAAAAGAAGTAGTCGTCTTAGGAAACGGCCCTGATGTGGTTACATTAACCGTATGACTGGACCTGTCATTCAATATCTGATAGTCTGCTCTTGCCAATAAGTTAATTGTATTAAATTCCGTCCTATTCGTAATGCTGTTTATTTCTTCTGTAAGCTGATGTATTTCATCGTCTATATTCTGCCTGTCTTCAGCGGTATAAGTATCATTCAAGCCCTGTATAATCAGCTCTCTTTGTCTTTGAATGATTTCTGTTATCTCATTTAATCCGCCCTCTGCTGTTTGTACTAGAGAAATGCCGTCCTGAACATTCCTTGATGCTTGATCCAGCCCTCTAATTAGCGCCCTCATCCTTTCAGAAATAGCCAATCCAGCGGCATCATCAGCAGCCCTATTAATCCTGAATCCAGATGATAATTTCTCAGTTGATTTCGCACGTTTTTCATTATTCAATTGGTGTTTGTTTGAAGTGTTTAGTGCAGATAAGTTATGAGCAATTCGCATATAATCCACCTAACAACTGAAAAATTGGTTACAATAGTAAACTCCCCAATAATAGTACCATTTCTAGGAATTTTTTTGGGACTTTTACCCAATATTTTTTTATGTATTTTTTTGAGATACTTCAGTGCATTTTATCCAAATGTTAAAAACAAAAAGACCACTTCTTCAGATGTATTATCTACATTTGAAGTAAGTGGTCCTGTTGACCATTTAGGCTATCAAAATCATATTGTAATGTAACGGTGATGGTCGGAATGCAGGGATTTGAACCCTGGACCTCACCCACCCCAAGGGTGCGCGCTACCGAGCTGCGCCACATCCCGACTCCAAAATGTTACAGTGAAAAATATACCATAGATCAGCCTAATGGTCAATAAACCGGCTCATTTTAGTCTACGACGTGAACCGACACGATTTGATGACCATGCCCCTGTAATTCAGTAGAGACTTGCTCTGCTTGCGCTCTGTCGCCACTGAAACGAAGGAGCAAATATACCTTGCCATTTTGATTATTATGGAATTCCGCGATACTCGTGATGTTACCCATCAAATTCGAAACAGTGGTTGCCACCTCAGCCAATACACCGGAACGGTCTTCCAGCTCAAGGAGCATGCGAACCCCAGGTTGTCCAGCTCCGAGAATATCAGTGAATGCATCGAACACGTCTGCTTGCGTAATAATTCCGACGAGTTTGCCGTTATCAACAACAGGCACACCACTGATGCTGTTTTGGCGCATGATGAGAATCGCTTCCTCCACCAACATATCAGGTGATACGGAGATGATCTTTTTGGACATGATGTCCTTCACTTTTACTTGTTCTAAAAGGTAAGCAATCTCATGTTTTGATAATGAAGTAGCATCTGATGGACTAGCTTTAAGACAATCGCCGTCAGTAATGAACCCTACAACAACCTGGTCGGCATTCACAACAGGGAAACGTCTGACTTTCCACTCTTTCATTTTGTTAATTGCAGTCGATAATGAGGTTTCTGGCATAACTGTCTTCGGATTGGTTTTCATCCACTGGCGTACAAACATGAGCTTACCTCCTATGTCTCAGGAACATATATTACCAATTACATGTTCATTGTAATACAGATAATTCATAAAGAAAAGTAAAACCCGCCAACAGAAATTGACGGGTTCCTGACATTAATTTTTAATGAGACTGAAAACTTCCGCTCTTGCTGCACTGTCCTTTTCGAAAATTCCACGTACAGCCGAAGTAACTGTTTTGGAGCCAGGCTTCTTCACTCCACGCATGGTCATGCACATATGCTCTGCTTCCACTACGACAACGACACCGTGTGGCCCCAGTTTTTTCATGATGGCATTAGCAACAGTTGAAGTGATGCGCTCCTGAAGCTGTGGACGGCGTGCAACTGCTTCAACTGCTCTAGCAAGTTTGCTTAAGCCTACGACACGGCCGCCTTTTGGTATGTATGCTACGTGTGCTTTTCCAAAGAAAGGCACCAGATGATGCTCACACATGGAGTAAAAAGGAATATCTTTGACGAGAACCAATTCCTCGTGATCTTCGCTAAAAATGGTTTCGAAGTACTCTTCTTCATTGATGGACAAGCCTTCAAAAACTTCCGCATACATTTTCGCTACACGTTTGGGAGTATCCAACAACCCTTCACGATCCGGATTCTCTCCAACCGCTTCAAGTATCATTCGAACACCTTGTTTAATTTTTTCATGATCTACATTCATTGACTTACCCTCCTCAAACCCTTAAACACCCCATCTGACAGACACTTGTCCTTGCATCAGGAGGGGCCCTAACTAATAAGTTACGCAGAACAAGCCAATCGTATCATATTCCCCTTGAGAAAAGCAAAAATGAGTGTGCTGTAAAAACAAAAAAATCCACATATAAATATGTGGATTTCTTATGTAAGTTCTTGTAAAACAAAATTACTTAATGGAGTCCTTAAGTTGTTTACCAGGTTTGAAAGCTGGGATCTTGCTAGAAGCGATCTCGATTTCTTCACCTGTTTGTGGGTTGCGGCCTTTACGAGCAGCACGCTCACGCACTTCGAAGTTACCAAAGCCAATCAATTGAACTTTGTCACCATCTTTAAGAGCTTCAGCGATTGCATCAAGAACTGCATCTACAGCCTTGGTAGCATCTTTTTTAGTGAGTTCGGTGGTTTCAGCCACTTTTGCGATCAATTCTGTTTTGTTCATTTCATCTTCACCTCCCCTCAAGGAAGTTTTATGTACTTGGTTATTACCTGTATTAACCCAAAAAGCCAATTCTTATACGCTTTTTTGGAGGTTTTTACCTAACTGACAAGCTTATAGTAATACAGGGCTTTTTGAAATTCAAGCCTTTTTGACACGAAAGAACAGCGAAAAATGTAAAAAGGGCTTCCAGATTTACTGGAACCCCCCAAAAGCATGCATGTATATAGGTCTTAACTCACATTTTCTATTACAAAATAATGGCAATCAATCCACCTGAGCCTTCGTTGATAATGCGGCCCAATGTCTCTTGAAGCTTGTAACGAGCGTTGTCTGGCATCATGGTAATCTTCGCTTGAATGCCCTCACGCACTATGGAGTGGAGTGAACGGCCAAATATGTCGGAATTCCAAATGGCGAGCGGATCTTTGTCGAAATCCTGCATGAGGTAGCGAACCAATTCCTCGCTTTGCTTTTCCGTTCCGATGATCGGAGCAAATTCTGATTCGACATCTACCCGAATCATGTGGATAGACGGAGCTGTAGCCTTGAGACGCACGCCGAAACGCGGGCCCTGCCGAATCATCTCTGGCTCGTCTAAACTCATCTCATGCAGCGATGGAGCCGCTATGCCGTAACCTGTGGATCTGACCATATGCAGTGCTTCTGCAACCTGATCGTATTCACGCTTGGCATGTGCGAATTCTTGCATGACTTTGAGCAGTTGATCTTTTCCGCGAATTTCAACGCCTACTACTTCCATCAGAATTTGATCATACAGTTCGTCTGGTGCATACAGATCAATTTCTGCCACACCTTGGCCCATATTCATGCCGGCAAGCGCTGCCCGATCAACGAAATCATACTCGTTGAAGAAGCCAACCACTCGGTCAACATCACGGAGTCGACGAATATCTTTTACCGTTTCTCGAACGGCATCTTCGTAATTTTGACGGAGCCAGTGTCCGTTTTCGAGAACCATTACCCAGCTTGGCAAGTTCACGTTTACTTCATGAACAGGGAATTCAAAGAGCACTTCACGTAATAGAGCAAGGATTTCGCCTTCAGATACCTGGTCAGCAGACAGGGCGAGTGTCGGCACATCGTACTTCTCCTGCAGTTCAGCACGCAGACTCTGTGCCTCTTCTGAGCGTGGTCTTGTCGAGTTTACAAGGATGACAAATGGTTTGCCAACCTCCTTCAATTCATTCACGACACGCTCTTCTGCTTCGAGATAGGAATGACGTGGAATATCCGAGATACTGCCGTCTGTGGTTACCACAATGCCGATGGTTGAGTGTTCCTGAATGACTTTGCGAGTTCCTACCTCTGCTGCTTCTTCAAATGGAACCGGCTCTTCATACCAGGGTGTATTCACCATACGCGGTCCGTTCTCATCCTCAAAACCTTTCGCACCAACAACCGTATATCCAACGCAGTCAACGAGGCGAACGTTAATGCTTAGTCCTTCCACTACATTGATCTGGACGGCTTGGTTCGGTACAAATTTTGGTTCTGTCGTCATGATGGTTTTGCCAGACGCGCTTTGCGGCAACTCATCCGTTGCTCGAATGCGATCTGATTCGGATTGGATGTTGGGAATGACGACTTGTTCCATGAACCGTTTGATGAAGGTTGATTTACCTGTGCGTACCGGACCCACTACTCCGATGTAGATATCACCGCCAGTACGTTCAGCTATGTCCTTAAAGATATCAATTCGTTCCACCTTCGATGACCTCCTTGTGTTTGTCTATTTTTACTCTATGACGGAAATTCTGAATTATCCCTCGCAATTCATGTTTTTGAGAGAATCTCGTACACCAGTCTTGGACAATATCAATATATGTGTGCATGTCTCTAATAGAACTCCTAAACGAAAAAAAGTGGCTATTCTTCTAAAAGAATAACCACAGAGAAACACTCTTTATTTGAGCTCTAACAGCTTGGGGTCACCATTTTGGATCGTATAGGGAAAAGATTTGATCGGTACATACATCGACTCTCTCGCCATCAGATAACGAGGGTCTGTATTGGGGTGCACTTTTGCTTTTGTGTTCCGCAAAAAAGCAGCAATATCTGGCCCGTAATCCACGCCAACCTCACCTTTTTGGTTCATGATCAAAGTGAGCAGACTGTTGCTTACCATACTAGGGATTTCCGGTTCTTTTAACCCGATAAGTGCGTAATCAATGGTGAAATATCCTCCATTGAGTTTGTCCTTCATTGGCAGAGTACCCTTTCGATAAAGATAGCTGTTCACTGCTTGTTGTGTATCAGCTACTTTACTAACCACGCCCAAATGAATCAAACGGACCGTAGGCTTTGTCTCCACATCAATCAGAGTATATTTATATATCCCTCCCTTTTCGAAGGAATTGGCAGGTGCATCCGGCAAATACTTCGGCATCAGTTTCGTAAAAGTGATCTCGTATTTTTCAAAAATAGGAGTATCGGCGGACTTGGTTTCTATCGGTAATATTCCTGTATCCTTTTGAAATTGCTCTACTGCTTTTTGAGTGGATTCCAGATAAAAAGAGCTTGGCACCTGATTTTCAAGCCTGCGTTCTTTTGGGTACATACACCCTGTTGCAAGTAATCCTACACACAACAGAAGCGCTATTGAAATAAGTATATTTGCCTTCATCTGATTAAAACTCCTCTTCCTGCTCTTGCTGGGCTTTCAAGGCTGCTGCAACAATTGATTTCAGTTTGGGTTCGGGTATTCGGACCGTACAGTCTTCACGGGTCACATGAGCCTGACAGGAGAGCCTGATTCCTGCTTGTAAGTCAGACTCTGGCAGTTTTCTAACTTCCAGAGCAGAGGGTGGTGAAAGATGGCCATTTTCTACTACGACTTTGCACATCATGCATGAAGCATGTCCCCCACAGCGTTGGGGAATCACAACCCGAGCAGTGCGTGCCGCATGAATGACATTCTGACCAACCCGAGCCGATACGGACTTGCCACTTGGTAGAAACGTTAACTTTGGCATAAAATCAATCCTTGTTTTTTTATGTATGGACTTTCGTGGCCCCTATGACGTCAGGGATAGCTGCTGTTGGAGGGATTAGTATGGCTGATGAGCCAACTCAATCTCACCAGGTTGCTTCACCTTGATTTGACATCCCAAGCGATACCCCTCACTGCGCTCTGCTTTTCGCAAGCGCAATTTTTCTTCAGGTGTTATTTCATTCAGGAATTCTGCGCCTTTCAATACCTTCGTACGGCATTGGGCACAGTTCCCACGCTCACAAGCATAGCCCCAGGTGATCTTATGATCCTTAGCCAGGGAAACAATCGTTTTATCGAGCTCCAGTGGTACGGTGTTAGTACCTTTTCGCGTTATTAGTGTCAAATTCTCCATTGGCTATTCCTCCTAGAACATCAAGACGACCACGATCAAGAAAAACGTAACGAGCAGCATTAAAAATGCGACGATTTTCATCGTGATGGAGAAAAATGAGTTCGCTATCTTTCTTGACTTTACCATTAAATAATTGCAAGCAAACATAAGACCAATTGCTACAAAGGAGACGTACATTTTTGTCATTGGATCCATAACTGGCTACTTTCCTTTTCACTTAGTTTTTATTCAACCCATATCCAGGTTATTATAACACAAACCAACTTCCGTGGAACGTGAACCCAGAACCGGGCATTCGCATAGACTATCGTAATGATGCGCCTATGGAGGGGATATACATGAGTACGCGTAAATGGCGTAATCCGTACACACCGATCAATAAAAAAGTAGATCGCACGGTTATCGGTCAAGCCAAATCATCGATCGCTATCACACCACACAGGGAAGCACCACAAGATCTGCGGGCTTCTGTGTTGAAGATGAGAGATAATATTAAAGGGATCAGCAGCACGATCCGGCAAATGGAAGAAACGATGGACACGATCTACGGTGCGATTGAGATGCTTGATACACTTGGCAAACGCACGTCAAAAGCAAGCCCAAGCCCAAATCCCGGAAAACAGAAATCACAAAAGGCATTTTTCGAAGATGAAGTTGCACCAGAATCGTCCGCTCAGGCTAACACATCGGGCCTAGGAGCAGGGTCTGGACTCGGAAACGCTCTTAGCAACATCGATATCGGCCAGTTGATCAGCATCCTGCAGTCTCCGCTGGTTCAAAATCTTCTGTCTCAACCCAGTACGACTTCAAAAAGGAAAAAAGAGGGGTAAAAACCCCTCTTTTTTGAGCTGCAGACCAGCCATGCCCCTGTAGAGCCATGATTGTTCCTAGTCTTACATTATGTTCGAAGATCACCTTGGTAACAGGCGTATCCGCCCATTTCACATACAATTTGGTTGAAAAATATTACTTAATGAGTTTTCGCAGAGAACCCAGGTTATTCGGGTCAATCTGCTTTTCGCGAAACATTTGAATGATCTTTTCTTCCTTCTCAGGAGTCATTTTGTTTCCGCTAACGGTAGCAAGTGTACGAAGAAGTTGACGAAGCTTGGTTTCATCCTGAAAATCGCTTTTATTTACGTTTTCAGCAATCGAACGAAGCTTACCTTCGTCGATTTGTTTCGGACTTGCACCTTTTAATTTATCCAGCAAACGTTTTTGAAATCCGTTGTTCACCTATACCCCTCCCATACGCCTATCGGTTTCTCCCTATCGTATGAAAAAGGGCAGGAAATGGTGAGATGTCTCACCTGATCCTATAATTTATAGCTGATTATATCTTCCGTCTCTAATCGGCGGCCTCTGCCCATCAACTCTTCTACGCCTTTTCGCGGTTCCAGACCCTCGAACAATATTTTGTACATGACCTGAGTAATCGGCATTTCCATCTCTTCACGCATAGAAAGGGCATAAGCGGCTTTGGTCGTACGCACACCTTCTACAACCATCCCCATTTGTTCCAAAACGTTATCGAGGGCATATCCCTGCCCCAGCATGTAACCAGCACGCCAGTTGCGGCTGTGCTTGCTTGTACACGTTACAACCAGGTCACCTACCCCAGCAAGGCCGGCAAATGTTAGCGGATCTGCTCCCATTTTAACGCCCAATCGTCCGATTTCAGCCAAACCTCTGGTCAACAGGGCCGCTTTGGCATTATCCCCATAACCCAGCCCGTCTGACATTCCTGCTCCCAATGCGATAATATTCTTCAGAGCACCTGCGATCTCAGCTCCGACCATGTCCGGGTTGGCATAGACACGAAAATAGGGTGACATGAATAAATCTTGTGCCAAAGCCGCAGATTCTTCCGAATGGGATGCTACGACAACCGTTGTCGGTGATTTGCGAACCACCTCTTCTGCATGACTCGGTCCCGTCAAGACGACCAATCGATCCGCAACATGAGGAAGCTCTTCCTCAATGACCTCCGACATACGCTTTAAAGTGTCAAGCTCAAATCCTTTGGTCGCATGGATAACAAGAGCATCCTTTTCAAGATAAGGTGCTGTTTCACGAACGACTTCTCGCATCACATGAGATGGGACAACAAAAAGAATATTCTTTTTACCGCTGACTGCTTTTTTTATATCCGTTTCAGCAACGATGCTTTCTGGCAGTTGCACAGATGGCAGGTATTTCTCATTGGTATGTCTAGTGTTTATCTCTTCTGCGAGTTGAGGATTGCGTACCCAAACAGTAACTTGATGCTGATTATGTGCAAGGACTGATGCTAGAGCAGTACCCCAGCTTCCCGCACCTACGACTACAACCTCTTGGGACAATCTGGATCCCCCTCCGTTTCTAGATATTACTGCAGCTTTTTCTGTGCTTTTTCACCGATTTTCCGTTCATTTCCACGCATGAGATTTTTAATATTAGAATAATGTCGAATGAATGCAAATGCGGTAATACATAAGCTCACCCACCCGTACGCCTGTTCATCTGCAAAGATAAACAAGAGGATCGGCAATAGAGCAGCATACACCAATGATCCAAGCGAAACGTAGCGAGTCAATGCGATGATTAAGATCGTAATAATGGCATCAATCAAAAAGGCAACCGGTGACAACCCGATGGAAACCCCCACGGTGGTTGCAATTCCTTTTCCTCCACGGAAACCAAAAAAGATCGGCCAATTGTGCCCGATTATGGCGAAAATTCCAGCGAATGCATAGGCAATAGGGTCCCCACCAGTAATAAAGTGGGTGACTCCTAATGCTGATAACCCTTTTAATGCATCGAGAACCAAAACTAAAACAGCCGGACCTTTCCCCAGAACACGCAACGTATTGGTAGCACCCGCATTACCGCTTCCGTGCATGCGGATATCAATATTTGCCATCTTTTTCGCTATAAAGTAACTGAAACTAATTGATCCAAGAAGGTAACTAATCACGAAGGACAAGATCCAGCTCATCTTACTTCCCTCTCCCTATGTTTTTTTGCGCGTCAGTATACGGATAGGCGTTCCTTCAAATACAAACGCTTCTCGGATTTTGTTTTCTATGTAGCGCTCATAAGAGAAATGCATGATTTCAGGTTCATTGACGAACAAAATAAAGGTTGGTGGCTTAACAGCGACTTGTGTAGTGTAGCTGATTTTCAAACGTTTCCCTTTATCTGTCGGTGGTGGTGTCATAATGGTTGCATCTGTAACAAGATCATTAAGTGTCGACGTAGGTACACGCATGGTGTGAGCTTCTGCCACTTGATTCACTTTTGGCAGGATCGTATGAACCCGTTGTTTGGATTTCGCTGAAACGTAGAGAATCGGTGCGTAGCTGAGATACTTGAATTCTTCACGGATTAATTCAGTGAAGCGAATCATGGTTTTGTCGTCCTTCTCTACAGCGTCCCATTTATTTACGATTATTATGATGGCTTTTCCTGCTTCATGAGCATATCCGGCAATTTTTTTGTCCTGCTCGATAATGCCCTCTTCCCCATTCAAAACAACGAGTACGACATCGGAGTCCTCAATGGCTTTAAGTGCTCGCATGACACTGTACTTTTCAGTGGCTTCATATACTTTGCCACGTTTGCGCATGCCAGCGGTATCTACCAGTACATACTCCTGCCCTTCCCGCTCAAAAGGGGTATCAATGGCATCACGAGTCGTACCTGCGATGTCACTCACGATTACACGCTCTTCACCCAAAATGGCGTTGGTAAGAGACGATTTCCCTACGTTTGGTCGACCAATAATCGATACACGGATAACATCATCCGGTCTCTCCTCTTGTCCACGGTCCTTGAAGTGCTTGATTACATCATCTAGCGCATCGCCCAGCCCAAGTCCATGGCTACCCGATACAGGGAAAGGATCGCCTACACCCAGTTGATAAAATTCATACACTTCATTACGCATCTCCGGATTGTCTGCCTTGTTTACCATCAGTACAATCGGCTTTTTCGTGCGGTTCAACATACGAGCAACTTCCATATCGGCTTCCGTAACACCAGAACGCAAATCACAAACAAATATGATAACATCAGCCTCATCAATCGCTAATTCAGCCTGATGACGCATTTGCACAAGAATCTGATCGGTATCGCCAACTTCAATTCCACCTGTATCGATGACATGAAAGTATTGATCGAGCCATTCACCTTTGCCGTACAGACGGTCACGGGTAACCCCTGGCTTGTCCTCAACAATGGCGATTCGCTCCCCTACAAGCCGATTAAAAATAGTGGATTTCCCTACGTTTGGTCTACCCACAATTGCTACAACTGGTAATCCCATGATCTTCAACACTCTCTCTCTTCTAATTTCACCTGCTAATAATACCATAATTTAACGATGGCGAACAATGATCAGGGTGTCATCCGTTACTTTATGCACCATGGCGTCCAAAATCTTTTCCAATGTAAAAGCCGTCTTTTGTACTTCTTCTTCTGTGTTCATAATGAAAATGGGTGCACCTCCACCGATCTGCTCACGTTTGGTCGTGATTACAGCAAGAATTGATTTGCTCATCCCTTGATCCCTCCCTCTTTATACACGGGAGCCTCCTGCGGCATACGAATGGCACTTTCAATAATTGGTGTATTGCCGATGACCAGTCGAGCTTTTTCCCTGTCTTTGACCAAGGGAAGAAGGAAAACCCCGATTCTGCCTGTCTTCATATCCCGTTTGGCAAGCGGGGTTAATGAAGGTTCTCCTTCATCCGTATATACCCCGAGAATCGTTGATGCATCATGCAAAATGGCTTGTCTCTGCCCGGGATGAGAGATGGTTACATTGCTGTTCTGATTCCGAGGGACGAGTACCAGCCCGATGCCATTCTCTCGAATCTGATGTTGTGCATCTGTGGAACCGACGTTCATGATGTAGATATCATCCACATACAAATTATGACCATCTACACGCACGTCAGCAATTTGAATCTCTGCAATGTGAGAGATGGTCTTGCCTGATTTCAGCATTCGTGACAAGAACAGGGCAAGAAAGCCAGCAATCACTCCACCCCACCAGGAACAATAGACAGTGGCGAGTGTCGTCACAAGCGAGGTGAATATTACGAGGTAATTGCGCCCCTCAAAAACCATCGCTATTCCTTCGATATAAGCCCCACCTCTGGGAACTAATTCATTTTTATCGATTTCGGTTAAAGTCGTGCGCTCCATATTTCTCACATCACGAAACTGCTGTGCAGCCAGAGCCAAAAAAGTGACCGCCGTGTAATCTTCTTTTATCAAAGACGGGATCGCTACCGCACCAAGCCCAGATGCGATGACGCCTAGCGCCAGGTGGATGATCTTCCCATGTGGATAAGTAGGGTACTGCCGATAGTCCGTTCGCAGCAAATAAATTCTACACATAATACCGAAGAAAAAACCGAGTAACAACGGGATGACATATTCATTTTGACTGGAAAATAATTGTTGTAACAATACAACATCACCTGTCAGATTCGATTTTTAGTCTTTGATTTACGTAACGTCTGAAGTGGTTTCATTGTTATTTTCCCTGTAACCTTGCTAGCTTCCCAAACGGCTTTGGCAATGACCCAGACTCCTATACTTACCCAAAAAATATCCTGCGCTTCGAGGCTTCCAGCAACGCTGGACTCTACCTGGGGAATCAGAGCGACATTGCTTCCGACATACAACAAATCAGATAGCGGAAGTGCTAAAAGCAGAACAAACAACTGATGCATGAAATTGCGTGCAATCAAATTTATCAAGATGATACAAAGTAACGGAACGAGCAGAATCTCTTCGACCACAAGTAAGATCGGATCCCAAAAAAGAAGTTTTCGCATAAACAAAATAACACAAGCACAGAGGATTCCTGCAGCGAGGATATACTCTTTGTTACTCACGGTAAGACGGACATACATCCAGCCGGCAAGAAGAAATGGAAGGATTACGCCACTAACATTCACTGCAAGAGGCATAAAATACAATTCCCAATTGGCAAACGAACAACATAAAAATGCAGTGAGGGTGGCTAACAATTTTGCTCTTGAAAAACCAGACTTTTGAATGGCAGAATCAAACAAACCCATCCATGCACAGATCAATAGCGTCCATTGCACTAGTAATGCCATTATTCCTTCATTCATAAAAGCTGATATGACTCCCCTTATCGAATAACCGTTTAAAGGGCTTGTGCACCCTCTTCTAGGTAAGTATTCCTCGTTCTGCCTCTTTTCATAAGTTTAATCCTCGTTGCACAGCCCAATTGTAGATGTCGCTAGAAAATGTATAGCTCGCTTCTCTCAAATCTTGCAGGCTCACTGCACCAAGCGCAACCATTGCTACGCGGATCTGATGGTGTAACTGATCAACCGCATCAAGACATTCTTCCACTGATTTTGTCTGGACTAGCTGCAAGAAATAACCCGCCATACCTGCAGCATCAGCACCGAGTGCAATCACCTTGGCAATATCAAGACCATGCCTGATTCCACCTGTTGCAATGATTGATGTTTTTGCAGTATCGGCAGTTTTTGCTTCGAGCAAGCTTTGCAACGTAGAGAAGCCCCAGTCGTTAAACATTTCAAGAGGGTTCTCACTGCGGCGATTCTCCACACGCGCAAAGTTCGTACCACCAGCTCCGCCAACATCAATCACTGCAACGCCTATAGAAGCCAATTGATTAATCGTTTGTCGGGACATGCCAAATCCAACTTCCTTGACAATGACGGGGACTGAGATGCTTGAAATGATCTTTTCTATGTTCGAAAGGTACCCGCTAAAATACCGGTCGCCTTCAGGCATCAGCAACTCTTGCATGACGTTCAGGTGGATTTGCAAGGCATTTGCCTCAATCATCTCAACCGCTTCCTTTGCCTGATCTGTCGTTGCTTCAGCCCCCAGATTAGCAAAGAGTATACCTTCTGGATTCTCATCTCTCACAACCGAAAAAGTAGACCGAACCGTCTTGTCTCGAATCGCAGCCATTTGTGACCCGACAGCCATCGCTAGTTGTTTTTCTCTTGAGATGATTGCCAGTTTTCGATTAATCTCACTTGTAGCCTCTGCTCCCCCGGTCATGGCATTAATGATGATAGGAGAGTTTAATTTGAATTTGTGAATTTCTGTATTGATCATTGAGTTTACATAAGATATATTAGGTAAACTATTCGGAACGAATTTCATTGCTTCCAAACTGGAATCAGATGCGATTCTTGTTTCCATCGCATATTGAATGTGTTGCAATTTACGACTTGAACGACTCACAGCAGCCACTTCCCGTTAATAAAAATTCAATCACCAGATATAGAAAAGGATACGCTCCAGCAAGCGTACCCCTTTCTCATTTCTTATTTGAACTTGTCTTTTAGATCGCCAAACAAGTCGCCAAGGGTAACACCTAGCCCTTGATTGTTTTCCTGTTGAAATGCTTGCGTTTCGCGCTTGTTTTCACGCTCTTGTTTCTCGATTTTTTCTTCATCAAGAGCACGAATGCTTAGACTGATACGCTGTTCTGCTGTATTCACGTCCAAGACCTTCACTTGCACTTCTTGACCTTCTTTCAAAACTTCGCCTGGAGTTGAAATATGGCGATTCGCAATTTGCGAGATATGAACAAGCCCTTCAATTCCCGGAGCCAACTCAACGAAAGCACCAAAACCAGCAAGTCTTTTCACTGTTCCAGTTACGATAGATCCTGCCTTGAACTGCTGAGCCGCTTGATCCCACGGTCCTGGTTGCGCTTCTTTCATGCTCAAGCTGATTCGATCGTTTTCTTTGTCGAGTTTGAGTACTTTCACTTTGACGCGATCGCCTTCTTTGACGGCATCTGATGGCTTATCTACACGGTGCCACGCAATCTCAGACACGTGTACCAATCCGTCTACGCCGCCGATGTCAACAAATACTCCAAAATCAGTTAGTCGTTGAACTGTACCTTCGAGCACTTGGCCTACTTGAAGCTTTTCGAATACAGTTTTCTTCTGCAGGTTTACTTCCGCTTCCAGTACTGCCTTATGGGAGAGGATGACTTTATTTTTTTCACGATCCATTTCGACTACTTTTAGCGTGAGTGTTTTTCCTTTGTAATCAGAAAAATCTTCTACAAAATGGCGTTCAACCATCGAAGCAGGGATAAAGCCACGTAGTCCGATGTCAACAACCAGACCACCTTTCACGACTTCTTTTACTTCCGCTTCAATAATTTCGCCAGATTCCATTTTTTTGCTCAGGTCATCCCATGCTTGCTCACTCGTTACTGCTTTTTTTGATACGACGAGTTCTTCTTTCTCGTCATTTATTTTGGTCACTTTTACTTCGAATTCATCGCCTACATTGACTACATCAGAAACCTTCTCCACATGAAGACTGGATAACTCGCTAATCGGAATCAGTCCGTCGTATTTGTACCCGACATCAACCAAAGCTTGCTTGTCTTCAACCTTGGTTACCTTGGCTTTGACTACATCTCCAACAGACAAACCCTTTACATCTGTTAGGCTATTGTTCATATCTTCCACCATTGACTAAACCTCCTTGAGCACCATCCATAACTCATGACGCTTATATATATTCATTAACCACTGCCAAGAGCAGTTGGTTGAACGTCTTCTTTGGGAAACAATTGAATCGACTTTTTGAACATCCTTTGATAGTATTCTTCTAATTCCTGTATTCAATACCAATAACCAACTATTTTACGTTTTTGTGTTGAGCGATTAGCTCGGCAATGTTTTTCATAATCAAGTCAGTTACTTCTTTCAACAATTCACCTGATGATTTCATTTCCTTGTAAGCCGAAAGATCAAGTGGCTTACCGTATACGATCTTTATTGGGCGAAACAAGCGGTATGGGCCAATGATCGCAACAGGAATGACTGCTGCATTCGATTTTAATGCAAACATGGCTGTGCCAGCGAGTCCTTGCCCCAACTCTCCTGTTTTGCTGCGGGTTCCTTCAGGAAAGATCCCCAGCACTTTGCCTTCTTCTAAAATTTGCAGAGTTGCTCGAATCGCTGCACGATCACCTGCGCCTCGTTTTATGGGAAACGCACCAAATTTGGTGATCAAAAACGAAATGACAGGGATTTTAAATAGCTCTTCTTTTGCCATGAAGTGAACTTTCCGCTCAATTCCACACCCAAGCAAAGGGGGGTCCAAATTATCAATGTGATTCGAGCAGAGAATTACTGCACCATTTTCAGGAATGTTCTCTTGTCCTCTAACTTCCCAACGATAAAATATTGCATAGAAACAACGAAATAAAAAACGAAAAAACGAATAATAGCTCACGTGACTCTATTCCCCTATTCGCTTGCAAATTTCAAGAATATGCTGAACAACTTCTTCGATGGATTGCCCTGTTGTATCGACTAGGATCGCATCTTCTGCTTGACGCAACGGCGCAACCTCTCGCTCCATGTCTCGTTTATCTCTCTCAGCAATCTCCTGTTTTAACTGTTCCAGATTTGCATCGAATCCTTTGGACAAAAGCTCTTTATACCGTCTCTGTGCCCTCTCCTGAATAGACGCAGTCAGAAACACCTTAATCTCTGCATCTGGCAAGACATGTGTACCAATGTCTCTTCCATCCATGACCACAGATCCTTGCGTTGCCATATTTCGTTGAAGCGTCAGCATCTGTTGTCTTACTTTTCCGTGACTCGCAACAATGGAAGCGTAGTTGCTCACTTCTGGCGTGCGAATGTTGGTCGTGATGTCTTCCTGATTCCAGATAACATGCTGATTGCCATCGCTGGTTCGTTGCAACTGTATGTGTGAATCCTGCAATAGTGCAGCTACACTTTCTTCGTTATGTACGGATAAACCGGATTGCAAAACGGCCCAGGCTAACGCTCGGTACATTGCTCCTGTGTCAATATAAACAAATCCCAATTTGGCGGCAACTTGCCCAGCTACCGTACTTTTACCCGCTCCCGCTGGTCCATCAATAGCAATATTCATATGCAGCATTCACCTTCTAAGTTGAAAATAAAGAAAGCTTCTATGCGAAGCCCTTCTAAAGAAAATTATGTGATAGAAACACACGCAGGGCTTAACTACCAAAGTTACCCAACTGTTGTCATGCCCTATCGTACCATAAAACTGAGGGAGGCGCAAACCTCATGGCATCTGCGGTTTCCCTTCCCACTTCTCTGTTTCAACCATAATTTGTCGAAATGTATCAAAAGAATACAGCGCCTGACCCAAAAATAACGCAATAATTGAGGCGAGAATAATCGACAACAAGAATCGTTCGACACGATTAGCTACCCTGGTAAATCGGACATCGTACTCATTGGGATCATATCTCATGGCTGTTCGCTCCCTGGAATCAGTTATTCTGCCATTCCCTTATTGCGCAATTCCAACTGTCGTTCAAAGCAAGCACGAATGATTTTTGCACGCTCACTTTCACTAACCTCGGTAAATTTAACAGATACCCACTGATTTGCTCCCTTTTCATCTGGAGCCTTCACACGAATGATCTCACCTACTGCGTAAGCATGAACTACCTTGTTGCTTTTCGTCGGCAGGGAAAACCACATCTTCAATTGATCTTTTTCCTGTAGCAGATACCGTTCAGGACAGGAAAATGCCAATCCGCCGCCACTTAAATCAATTGTTCTCGCCAAAAAATGATAGTTCCTCACTCGTTCGTCTGTCTTTACCGCTATTTCGACATGCGCAGGCACACGCACAAAATGTCTTCTTTGTGTGCGAGTAAAGCTACTTTTCGGTGGCACACTCAATTCCAAAAGAGGTATGTTTTCACGGCGCTTGCCTATGATTTCAGTTGTAAATTCGAAACGGGAACCATCAGCGCCAACATACCAGCAGTGCCATTTGGAACCTACTACGTACTCACTGATACCGCCATTCGGTTGATGTTCATTAATTGGCAATTCAATCGTAAGCATTTCTTCCTTCAGGTCGGCGACTCGAGATTTGTAGACGAGCTTACTTTTTTCTTGTGAAGTAGTATATGGACTCATCCAAATGACCTGTCCAACTTGCGGCAGTACTATCAACTAGTGTTCCCCCTTCACTCCCAATACCAAATATTATACACGTCTTTTTGAAAAAACAGCAAATGGAGAAAACGCATTTGACCACGTCTTCTCCATCGATGTTCACTTGCTATGTTTGATCTTCTCCAGGTAACGTGTCCATTTTGACGATATCTTCCTCATCCCCATTGTTTGCATTGATATAAATCATGTATGTGTCTTCTCCCAGATTTCCTGAAAACTCGTAGCAAAGCTTTTCAGTGCCATCTTTACCTTCAATGATAGCCAGTCGTTGCTCGGTTACCTTTACATTGGGATTCACCATGGAACGTGCTTTCTGTACAGATATTTTGGGTTTGGGAATCATCCGTTGTTTATGATTAAACAAATATTCTTCTGCCTGGAATCCATTCACTTCGCCATTATCCAGGGCAATACTGATTTCCACAGCATCAGGATAGATTCGCACGCCGTTTTGCTCAGGAACGAATGTAAATACGCCTAATCCCCCATAGCTGTCGCTCTCAACGGCAATCATATTCTTGAAATCCCGGCTTTGCAGGAATTGTTTTCCTTTACGTTCAGCTTCCTCCAGCGAAATTTGCTCATTTTGCACTTCTCGTTCATTCAACAACCAGACAACTTGACCGCCTCGTTTGCTGATATCGAGGTTAATCGGATTTTGACCGTCACTTTTTTTAACGATCCGCACGCTGTATGCAGAATACGCTTCTGCTTTCCCATTTTCTTCTACGTCTACACTGACATCGTCACGATTGATGCCCAGGAACTGAAGGGCAATCTTTCCTGCTTCTTCTTTGGTAATTTGCTTGCCGTCCAGACCTTTGATGCGCTGCTGTTTCTTTTTGTCGAGACTTTGCACCGTTACGCCCCAATCGAGATCATCGTATTCCTGAACTTTTTTATCTACAGTGCGAAATCCATCGATAATGGTGTTATCGGATTTTTTATCATCAGAAGCAAGTGCAGTCTCCACATCCATCCAGCGCAGCTTATTACTCAACACTTTCGTTTGTACCTTGGCCAAATCGTTTTGAATCTCAGTGGAATGTTTATATAACGATTGCAATGTTTGATATTCTTTCTGGGAGAGCGGCTGCTGATTCAGATCCCGAATTGCAACATCATACGAGAAATCTGCAACTTTGGCCAAAAACTCTTCGGTGTTGTTAAACGGAATCAATGTGAGTGGCAACTGTCCCACATCGGATTGTGCCGCATAAGCTAGTCTCCAAACATTTGTCAAACACGGAGTAGCTTGTTTACGGGAATTGATGGCAATCGATTTTCCTAATTCATCATGCAGCTTGTCCAGGTGATAGTTCAGCTCGTGGAATGCCCTCTGGTACTGGTTTTCCGCTTTGATCAGGATCGAGTTCTTCTCGTTGTGTTCCTGATAACCCCACATTCCTGCTCCGACCAATGCAATAGCAGCGACAGGAAACAATACTCGTGACATCGCTCCGTACACCATAGTTCGACTGCTCCTTCCAAAAAATTATCTGCAAAAAATGTGTTTACCGATCCGTTTTACCTGAGGTCTGCTCCAAATCCACTTCGAGGTAGCAGTCGCTGGATTGAAATAATAGGTGCAGCCACCGCTAGGGTCCCACCCTTTCATGGCATCCTGTACTGCTTTTTTGGCTTTCTCATTTGGCGTTAAGTAGATTTGGCCATCTGCAACGGCGGTAAATGCTCTCGGTTCAAAGATAACTCCAGCAACTGTGTCGGGAAATGAAGGGCTTTTGAGCCGATTAAAAATAACGGCTGCAATCGCAACCTGACCGTTGTAGGGTTCACCTCTTGCTTCTCCATACACGGCATTGGCTAGTAATTTGACATCATTGGCAGACAAGCGAGAGGGATGAAATGTTTTTCTTGTTTTTGCTGCTTTTTGGGGCTTTTTCGGTGCACTCCATTCCATTTCTTCGGCTTGCACGGTTGCTTCATCATGGACAAGACTACTGAATAACGGCGTATATGTAAGACCAACCAGACTCCCGATACCAAGGATGATCGCAATTGACCAGATGACAAAGCGCCGTTTGTGCAACATCATGTATTACTCCTCCTTACAGGATTGCTCGCCTCATGAGGATAGTGTGGGTGCCAGTTTAAGCAAATATGCACAAAAAAAAACGGCATTCGCCGTTTTTTTGTCTGCTTGTTAATTTGTACCATTAAAGTTCTGTTTCAATTACGTCAAAATGACGATCATTATTGCACAAACATTGCTTGAAGCCAGTTTCTACTTTGCCCTCATGGCCTCGTTTTCCTCGAAGGATATAGCGTTCACCACATACATTGCAACGTATCATCACTTTTGTTCGTTCGTTTCTTGCCACGTAGAATCTCCTCCTTATACCTAGTTTGGACGAGTCTACTCTGTTTTAGAACCAAATTCGTGTGCCCATTCCACTTTTCTAAGTCCAATCCACCACAGAACAAGCATAAATGGAATAATAAACCAAAGCCAGTACTGTGACGAAAGCAAAATCAGGTTGTAAAAACCATGCAGCAGAATCGGAATAAGTACGGATATCGTTAAAATAAACGCCTTTTTACCCGGCTGTTTCGTAAACTTGCCGATCCCCAAATAAAAGCCCATCCAGACCCCGAATAACGCATGACTGGACACAGGCAGCAAGGCCCGCCACAAGGCTACATCCATACCATTCAAATAAAGATAAAAGACATTTTCCAACGTTGCAAAACCTAATGAGACAGCTACACCATAGACAATACCATCGTAAGGTTCATCAAACTCTACATGACGATACGCCGTATGGTAAACAACAAGCCACTTGAAGAATTCTTCTATGAATCCGGAAGAAACAATGGCTTCAAACCAGGGGTGATTCAACTCCCACTCGTTGTGAATGACGTATTGCAGCATCATGATGGGAAAAACAAGCAGAATACCGAAGATAAACGAACGAACAACCATAGAAATCGGTTCCGGTTGCAAATTGTCTCGTAAATAAAAGTAGCTGAGTAAAGCAATACCCGGTGCCAATGCTGCACCAATCAAGGCAATCATCTTTGTGTATTGCTCCTTTACATAGATTAACAATAATCGTAACATGAAAGATGTCCAATGAAAACCCGCAACAAGTGAGGTTACGATATGCCAAAAATACTGGTTATAAATACAGGTGGAACAATTGCAATGTCGGTTGATGAAGCTTCTGATCATGTAAAACCTCTAGACGATCAGGCATTGAGCAGAATTTTGCCACACGTCCAACGCTACGCAGATATTACCATGATGAATTTCATTAATCTTCCAAGCCCGCATATCACTCCTGTGATCATGAATCAATTACGACTTCTGATCAAACAAGAGGTTGACAATCATCAATATGACGGTGTTGTTATTACACACGGTACGGACACACTGGAAGAAACAGCATTCTTTCTGGATTTGACCCTTCCACTTGCCATTCCCGTTGTGGTTACGGGCGCCATGCGTTCCAGCAACGAGTTAGGTGCAGATGGTCCCGTGAATCTGATTTCATCGGTTCGCACAGCTTCTGAGGCAAACAGTCATAATAAAGGGGTTCTCGTCGTGTTTAACGATGAAATTCATGCAGCTCGTCATGTAACCAAGACACATACAAGCAATGTAGCCACCTTTCAATCTCCACAGTTCGGTCCGATCGGTACAATCAGCAAGAAATCTGTTCACTACCACCATGCTCCACTCTTGCGTGAATTTTATCAGGTGACCCATGCGGATGCGAATGTCCCTTTAATCAAAGCAGTTGCCGGAATGGACCCTGCCTGGCTGTCATTCCTCAGTACCCAGCAAGTAGATGGCCTAGTAATCGAAGCTTTTGGAGCAGGCAATGTGCCTCCATCCATTCTCCCGATTATCCAGGAACTGTTAGATAAGAATATACCAGTCATCATCGTCTCTCGTTGCTTTAATGGAAAAGTTCAAGAAATATACGATTATGAAGGCGGAGGCAAACAACTGAAAGAAATGGGTGCCATTTTTTCAAATGGATTAAATGGTCAGAAAGCACGTCTCAAACTGATGGTTGCCCTGCAACAAACTCAAGATTTTACGGAGTTGCAGAAAATATTTGAATACTAATTGATTGATAAAGCGCTTTTCCACGAATTCTTTTCTGTGGATTGCGCTTTTTTCTGTGAAAAACAGTTATGACCGTTTTGTGACAAAAATCCTTTATTCGCCAAACGGTTTAAAGCTTTGTAACATTAATCGGTATTCTTGCTGGAAATATTTCGAATTCGTATACTTCTTTACAGAATCATTCGAAAATATTGTAGGAGGTTAACCAGCATGAATCGTAGAACTGCCGAGCCATACAAAATCAAATCAGTTGAAATGTTAAAAATGCTTTCGTATGAGGAACGGGAAAAGGCATTGTCGGAAGCAGGCTTTAATACGTTTTTGATCGATTCGGAGGATGTTTATATCGATCTGCTCACGGATAGCGGCACAACCGCCATGAGTGACCGTCAATGGGGAGCCCTGATGGTCGGTGACGAAGCATACGCAGGCAGCAAAAGCTGGCATAGACTAGAACAGGCAGTTAAAGAAGTTTATGGATACAAGTATGTAATCCCGACTCACCAAGGGCGAGGCGCTGAAAATCTCCTCTCTCAAATCAAAATCAAACCAGGTGATTATGTTCCAGGAAACATGTACTTTACAACTACCCGTGCCCACCAGGAGTTAAATGGCGCTACTTTCGTCGATATCATTATAGATGAAGCACATGATTCCATGGTTGAGCATCCATTCAAAGGAAATGTCGATTTGCAAAAATTGAACGATCTGATACAAAAAGTTGGTCCTGAAAAAATCCCTTATGTGTGTGTGGCAGTAACGGTTAACCTTGCTGGTGGCCAACCAGTCAGTATGCAAAACTTGCGTGACGTTTATACATTATGTAAGGCACACGGCATTCCGGTGATGTTTGATGCAACCAGATGTGTGGAGAACGCCTTCTTTATCAAGGAAAGAGAAGCTGGCTATGCGGATAAATCAGTAAAAGAGATTCTGAAAGAAATGATGATGTACTCCGATGGCTGCACTATGAGCGGCAAAAAGGACTGCCTGGTTAATATCGGTGGATTTTTGGCAATGAACGACGAAGAGTTGTATATGCGCTCAAGAGAGCTGGTCGTTCTCTATGAGGGAATGCCTTCTTACGGAGGTATGGCAGGTCGTGACATGGAAGCGATGGCACAAGGGATTTATGAATCTGTGGAAGATCATTATATCTCCCACCGAATCAATCAGGTTCGTTATCTTGGTCAACAGCTCATTGATGCAGGCATTCCGGTTGTTCGCCCAATTGGTGGTCATGCCGTATTTTTGGATGCCCGTGCTTTCTTGCCGCATCTGACACAAGATGAATTCCCTGCGCAAGCATTGGCTGCTGCTTTGTATCTGGATTCAGGCGTACGCTCCATGGAAAGAGGAATCGTCTCCGCTGGTCGCAACAAAGACACCAAGGAGCATAACCGTCCGAAGCTGGAGTTGGTTCGCCTCACCATTCCAAGACGTGTGTACACCAATAATCACATGGATGTCGTTGCTGATTCTGTCATCTCCTTATACGAAAAGAGAGACCTGATCAGCGGACTGAAAATGACTTATGAACCACCTACTCTGCGATTCTTCAACGCAAGGTTCGAACCGTTATCGGGAACAGGACGTATTATGCAGGAAGCGAAATCAACTGTGACAGCACCATAACGAAATGACAAACTTACCCTCTCCATTGAAAGTGGAGAGGGTTGTTTTTTTGAAACTTTTTTAGCTTTAATCCGTCTTTACTACAAGAATTCCAGATTGGAGGTGATTACCATTGAAGTTGAGCTTTCGACTGCTGCTCTGTCTCATCGTTGCTTTCGTTTTCGGCAACAGTGACCCGTCTTTCTCACTGGCATCCCCGCCACCATCAGAAATCAGCAAAATAAAAAACGAAGCACCCCTTCATTTGATTGGGGCAATCCAGCATGATCAGTTATTGGCTGATTTGACAACCGATCCAGATCAACCGAAGCAGTATCGTACGATTCAACTGCTTGTTACCAAAGTAGTAAAAACACCTAATGAACTTACCTTGCAAGAAGGCGACTTGGTTTCCTTCAACTATCACTATATCCCCAGTTGGTCTGCCATTGATTATGTTGGTGCGAGCCCAATTCTCGTTTCGCAGGGTGATATGATAGAGGTATGGCTAACCTCACGAAATTCGAGCTTTGAGCCTGCTCTCTCGGGTTATACACTGCGTATGATAACTTCCTCAGTAAAACACACAGACTATGTACAAGAACCAATTTTACATAAAATCAAGCGACTGGAGCGAGACTATCCACTCGAACTTTTGATTCCGATGTCTATCCTTTTTTCTCTCGTAATCTGGTATTTTATCCGTTTATGGAGGTTGTACAAGCTGGTTTCTTATTGAGATTCATGAAAAGATATCCTAAAACCAGTGCAGCTCCCGAAAAAATGATGATAGACGTAAAGAGCAGGTGTTTACCAAGTCCAACCCAGTCGAACATAATTCCGGTGTATACCAGCGCCAATTGCTGCATGATTCTGTTCCACATTTCCTGGAAAGCAAAAAATCGACCACGAATACTCTCAGGCACTGTCAATTGACTTAACGTTGAATAAGAGGGAAACCAACAACCAGCGATAAAACCGTACATCGCGTAACCAGCAAAGGCAATCCACAGCCATTTGGTACCTCCGTATATACAGAAAACAGCAATCGCACTTCCCAACACAAATAACGTGTTTCGTTTCAGCGTATTGGATTTGCCAAAGGATCGTCTAACTACTACCCCCGCAATCAGTAACGCTACACCTTCCACCCCATACAAAAACCCTTGCACCGCATGATTGTCATACAACAGGCTAAACTCAAGAATAATCAGATTGGAACCACCTAAGAAAAGATAGATCAACGCGATATTGATCAAGAGGATAATGAGACTTCGTTCAGTTCGCAACAATTGAAATACTTCTAGGAAGGATACTTTCTTATGCTTGTGGATTGGTGTTGATCGCTCCCCGATTTTTATAAAGTAGCGAATGCCATTCATCACGAGATAACATCCAATCATAGAGAGATAAATGCCCCATAATGGAACGAAGGCCAGAGCAATCCCTGTGATCCCCGTAATTGTAATTCGTGCCATTGTGGTCGTATTTAAGTACATCGAATTAGCGGCAAGCAACTGCTCTTTTGGCACGATTGACGGGATGACACTTTTGATTGCTGGAGTATAAAACGCATTCGAAACATGCAGCACAACCAAGCCAGCGATAATTAGGATGACAGATTGCATCAGAAAAGCTGCCAATAAAACAAGTGAACAGATGAGTTGTGCATGCCCGCTCCATGTCAAAATCTTCTGATGTGAAGAACGGTCAATTACTTTGCCTGCATAAGGGCTGATCAAGATCAAGCAAACAGGACCGACCAGCAAAACCAGCGATTTACCAAAATCGGAAGGTACCAGTGTGGTCAATAGCTGAAGATTGGCAAAGATTCCGAACCATAGGCCAGCAATCGCCAAAAAATCAGCCAGCAAAATAAGTGTAAAGTATTTGTTTTGAATCTTAGACTTCCTCCTTTAAAGTCGATAAGGCGATAATGGTGTTTGTTTTTGCGACGCCTTTGATTGCTTTCAACGAATTTGAGATAAATGCTTCCAGCCCCTTCGTTCCCTCTACGGCTACTTTCAGCAAATAATCATACTCCCCAGCCAAATGGTGACATTCCAGTACTTCTGGAACTTGAATAATCTTGTCCCGAAACACGGAGATATCTTCTGTTCGCTCCAAAATGACAAAGATAAAAGCGAGCATTGTCTGCCCCATCTCTTCACGATTAAGCTTCACGGTAAACCGTTCAATCACTCCCCTATCCTCGAGCTTACGAACTCTCTCTGCAACCGCAGGGATAGACAAATGAGTATGCTTGCTCATTTCAGAGCTAGTCATTCTTCCGTTTTGCTTGAGTAATTGAATAATTTTGGTATCGACTAAATCCATCGGAATCCTCCTTTATTTCTTACTGTTGAAAAAATCAGTCCGCTGATTTTTAATTATATTCTTTATTTTACATAATTTATTTATGCATTTACATATTTATCATTAATTTTTCTTCCATGCAAATGATTTGTCTTACATTTTTAAAACAAAAAAACTGACGTCTGAAAAGACGTCAGCTTGCACATTCCATTGAATATGAATTAAACCCAGCCACGGAAACGGGATGCTTCCGCCATTTTGCGAACACCAACCATGTAAGCAGAGAGGCGCATGTCAACTCGACGAGTCTGAGCAGTTGTGTAGACTGCCTCGAACGATTTAACCATGACTTTCTCCAGCTTTTCTTCTACTTCTTCTTCAGACCAGTAGTAACCTTGGTTGTTTTGTACCCACTCGAAGTAAGATACGGTTACGCCACCCGCACTTGCCAATACGTCAGGAACCAAAAGAATTCCGCGCTCAGTCAAGATTTTGGTTGCTTCCAATGTTGTTGGTCCGTTTGCCGCTTCCACTACGATACTTGCTTTGATATTGTGTGCGTTAGCTGCAGTAATCTGATTTTCGATAGCCGCAGGAACAAGGATATCGCACTCCAGTTCAAGCAGTTCTTTGTTGGAAATCGTGTTTGTAAACAATTTCGTAACAGTACCAAATGAATCACGACGATCCAACAGATAGTCAATATCCAGACCGTTCGGATCATAAAGTGCACCGTATGCGTCTGAAATACCTACTACTTTGGCACCCATGTCGTGCATGAATTTAGACAGGTAGCTTCCTGCATTACCGAAACCTTGAACGACTACGCGTGCACCTTCCAGTTGGATGCCACGGCGTTTCAGTGCTTCACGGATACAAATCGTTACCCCTTTTGCAGTGGCGGTTTCACGGCCGTGAGATCCTCCAAGTGCAATCGGTTTTCCAGTAATAAATCCAGGAGAGTCGAATTCGCGAATTCTGCTGTATTCATCCATCATCCATGCCATAATCTGCGAGTTCGTAAATACGTCTGGAGCAGGGATGTCTTTGGATGGACCAACCAATTGGCTCACCGCACGTACATATCCACGGCTAAGACGCTCTAGTTCTCGGAAAGACATTTCACGAGGATCGCAAATGATTCCACCTTTTCCTCCGCCATACGGAAGGTCAACGATACCAGCTTTCAAGCTCATCCAAATCGAAAGCGCTTTCACTTCATCCTCAGTAACCTCAGGATGAAAACGAATTCCACCTTTTGTTGGACCTACTGCATCGTTGTGTTGTGCTCTGTAACCTGTAAATACTTTTACTTCACCATTGTCCATACGAACTGGAATACGTACTGTCAGGACTCTCAAAGGTTCTTTGAGCAGTTCGTACATTGCTTCCTGGTAACCTAGTTTTTCTAGTGCTTCCTTGATCACCGTTTGGGTTGATGTAAGAAGATTTAAGCTTTCTTGTTGCTTCTCTGTCCCTTGGGTGTTGCCGGTTACCACATCTTGATTACCCATTCTTTACCACCTCAAAAAGTTGTCGGTAAATCCATCGTTAAGTATACACGCTTGGCTCACAGAAGAGAAGAAGAAAATTGCGCTTTTTCTTTTTCAAAGCGTAAATGAACGGTTCCACCCGTACCGTTTCTGTTTTTTAGGAGGTGAAGTGAAATGTCATCCACCTCGGATTGATCAGCGTTGGTGCAAGGTGTTGCCTCATAATGGATCAATGTATCTACGGACGCTTCCACTAAAGGATGGACTTCTAATGTATTGTTTTTATTAAGCGGAGCAGAAATAATAATAGCTGTATCCCACTGACGTGACCACTGATGCAATAAATAAGCGATCATTGCCTGATTGTTGTGTACTACTGTACCGTTGGCATCTCGGTAAGTGATACGGAACAGATTATCGATAATGATAACAGGCGGCTTCCCAATCGACTGAATAATTCGATTGATCATTTCCTCCATCTCATCGAGCGTGGTTGCCAAATTGCCTTCAATGGTCCACATGTTTTTGGCCGTTTGGGCGTACTTATGTGACGCTTGGAGGATTCTTTCCGGTTCTATTTTCCCTGCTAAAATATCCTGTGATGGGATTTGCAGGATGCGAGCCATACTCATGCACCACAGTTCATAAGCCGTCATTTCCCAGGATACGTAAGCAATCGGCGTCTGCTTCTGTGCGATCTGATCTGCAAGCTGGCGCAAAAAAGTCGATTTCCCTGAAGACACGTTCCCTACTACAAGATATAATCCCGTGCGAAGTCCGCCAATCAGCTTTTGGTCCAAATTTGCGAAACCGGTTGAAATTCCGCTAACAATCCCTTTTTGACGTTTCGTATACTCTTCTGTAAATACTGTAAGACTTCGAACATCAGGAAAAACGGGTAATTTTAGGTTTTCCGAAACAGCGACGTTTAATAACTCCATAAACACTTCTGTCGCTTGCGGGTGACGGCAGAATAGATCGTTTACATCTCGTAGCCCCTCGGGAAGGTGGACAATATATACTTCTGTAGCAATATTCTCTAAAAGTGTGGCAATCCGAATGCTTTCTCTGCGTCCTGATTCATCATTCGGATAGCAAATAAATACACGCTTGTCTTTTAGCCATGTGGCATGTTGTTCTTTAAACAACGACATGTCCGGAATCGAAACTGCCGGCAACTGTTGTTGCGCCAGCGACAGTACGTCAAACAGATTTCGAACCAAAATGACATCTTCTGCTATATCCAAGACCGGATGATTAAAGAACAAATCATTTCTGCCCAGTAGACTACGGTACTTTGGCTCTTTGTTATCGATAGCTCGTCCAACCAAATCCATTACTTTTCCATGCAGGTCAACAATGGGGAACACAATGCAATTACTGAAATACCCTGTTAACATACCCGCATTGGCAGCATGAAACCCGATTTTGGCAGGTTCAAAACCAATCTGGTATCCTTCTACCGTTTTCTCTTCAATCCCCCGTGAGGTTAGGTACTCTGTTGCTTCTGGTGTTAGTTGCTTGGTGTAGGTATTAACCAGATCGTCCAGGTCTTCCCACGAAAATCGTTTGGTCACAACTTTTACTTCCGGTGTGATATCTCCCATTCCAATCCACTCCTCTAATCCCCAGTTATAGGCTGCTTCCTGATCGTCAACCCTTTGTACATGTGTGATAATATATAATAAAACGGTTCATCCGTTTTATCAGCATTGATAGGTGCTCTGATACGCATTATTTCTAGGAGGAACTGGTATGTCTTTACACAAAATTTTGCTTGTTTTTGCTCACCCAGACGACGAGAGCTTCACGTCGGGAGTGACAATCACGAAATATGCAAATAGACCAGATACTGAAGTGCTTCTGCTCTGCGCAACACGGGGGCAAGCTGGTAAACCCGGAAATCCACCACTTTGCACACAGGAAGAGCTTCCTGCCGTGCGTGAACAAGAGTTACGAGAAGCCTGTGAGATTCTTGGTATCACGCAACTGGATTTGCTTGACTACATGGATGGAAAACTGGATACAGTTCCTTTGCAGGAGCTAACCGCTCACATCGTTGAAGCGATTGAAAAATACACACCAGAAATTGTCATTACTTTCGCACCGCATGGCATTTCAGGACATCAGGATCATCGCATTATTTCACGAGCGACGTCTGTTGCAGTAACTTCTCAGGAAAACAGCAGTGTCAAAAAGCTTTATCATTGCACACTGCCTTCAGTTGAGCCATTCGTGGGTGTCAAAAACATATTTACAGACTCGCCTGAAGTAATTACCACCGCAATCAAGGGAGAAAACTATGTAGATCATGCAGCAAAAGCCTTGCTGGCACATCGAACACAGCATATGTCCGTTGATCGAGTGTTCCCTGGTATCCGCCAAGGTGATTACAGCCACGTACGAAGCATCAACCACTTTATTTTAGTTTGGCATAATATTCCGAACTACACCATACAAGAAAAAGAAGATGATTTGTTCGCCGGTTTGCTGTAGGTTACATATACCCGTTACTATGTAAGTCAAAACAAAATGTAAGTCAAATCAAAACAGCATGTAAAAAAGCACCCCCGATGAATATTCAACGGCGGGTGCTTCTCGATTATGGGAACCTTCTGCAGATTTCTTTTACGGCATCGTCTTCAATCACGATTTTCCCATACTCTTCAATTACGTATATGGTCGTGGGCGTTACTTCACCATACTCAGAGAGGATCGCAATTAGTTTGTGGTAACGTTCTTGATCCAAATCAAGTTCTTCGATAACAAGATAGTATCTATTTTGATAATAATAGATGCTTCCACCGTTGGTTAATATTGAATTAATCCGATGGGAAGCCTCCACTAAATGTTCGAAGTCTCGGAAAGAATAGATGATCAGGTCGCTCTCTTCCAGAGTTACCTCCATCTCGTAGACAGCCTCGTCCTCGTCCTCTTCCTTCTCAACGGTTGATCCGGTTTTTCCACGAGTTACTATAACGACCATTCCCTGAGCTGGCAAGGCAAAGATTTCAACGGCTACTGGACCAGACACTTCAAAACCAAGCTCTTCATATGCCTGTTCCATCATGTCGTTGAACAGTTCGTGCACTTTAGGAATGTCACGCCACATATCCTCTTTTTCGATGCCCCGTTCCGTTAGATCGTCAAACGTTAGAAAGATCCGTATCTTGTCTTGACCAAGGCGTTCTACACGCATGACTGTCCCTCCTCGCCATCCAGTCGTATTACAGGGTATGTTAAAGAGCCTGTAATAGTTCTCAGCATGATACTCGTTTTTTCTCAATTTCCGCATGTTTTCTAAGTGCTTTCCGAGTATCTGCCAGTTATCTTGTTTGCCCTGCATGAGGCTTGGCAATCAAAAGTTTTTATCTATCATACCATAATATTAAATCAAGAACAAAGCTTTCTGCCCCACATGATGTGCTTGATCGAGGGATTGGTTGGACTAGTAGAGTCCGTCATCGATATTTTTGGAGCGTGCGGGAAGGAATTGAATAATCTCATAAAGAACAAGCAAACACAAAATACCACTTCCAAATAGCGGAAATTTTATTACGGTAATAACTGTCAAAAAAGAACCGTATAAAATCAGGACGATATGCAGCAGCCGCTCCAACCCTGGAAAAATTCTCCGATACGTTACTTTCACGATATGTCTTCTGATCATTCGATAAAAGGTATACAGCGTAATCCCAATCAAACTGATGGTAATCAATAGTGAAACCGGATTAAACATGAGCAGCATCAACCAGTCTGACGTGTTTCGAGGCTCAATAAAAAGAGCAGTGGTCATTCTCTTTTCGGCATAAATCGTGCCGCACCACGCAAGAAAGCCGATGATAATATCACGCCAAAAAATCATCATCTCCCCCGCCTCTCCCATTCTTTCTTTCCACATCATATGTATCTGGATTGCGCACATGCTACCCATCTGCATATACAAAAAAAAGACCCTTCGAAAAAGGTCCAAAAAAGTTAACGAACGGGAATATAGATGACTTTACCCACAGGCAAAGGATTGTTTTGATTCAAGCCATTGTATCTCGCAATCCGTTCAACACCCATTCCATTTCCATAGTATTTTCTTGACAGCTTGAACAACGTGTCACCGCTGACCACCCGATGTTTGATTGCTTTTGGCTCTGCCGGTTTTACCGGAGTGGGAGTTTGCTTTGCCTGCGAGACTTCTTTCATTTGCGGAGCTTGTTTTGTTTGAGATGGTACATTCGGTTGCGGAGTCTGCTTCGGATCTGATCCCTTACTTATTTGCGGCGTTTCTTTCGTCCCGGCTACAGAGCTTGTTGGCGATTTCTCGGGAGTAGCTGCTTTCGCAGGATTCGCACCTTCAGATTCTGTATTATTCTTTGATGGCAATGCATTCGTAACTGATGGTGTCCCTTGCACTTCTGTTGCTGGAACTTCCACAGGCGATGATGTTGCCACAGGCTCCGTATATGTTACGGCGATATTCGATTTGGTGCTTGCTTGAATCAGTTCAAAAACAATCAGCCCGACAGCAATCGTACCAAATACAAGCAAACCTATTTGAAAATATTTGGCAATCTTACGTTTTGGCTTGGAGCTGTGTCGCTGACTTCGCGGGGGTAACCCTTCCAATTGCTGTTCGGTTTCTTGAACAACCTGAACCTTTCGATGGGAACGATTCTGTTTCATGATTACCTCCTTCTTTGGATAATGAGCGCTGAAAGAAAATCCAGAAGACTATGAGCGATTATCGGCACAAGTAAACTATGCTGAGCTTCAAACAAACTGCCTAACCCATAACTCGTCCCAAATACCATGACGAGCAGCAGGGGTTTGGCTAAATAGCGTATATGAATCAGTGTAAACAGTACACTGGTCCATCCATTCCCAATCCAATATTGCACCACACCACGGAACAGGAATTCTTCTGCGATACCTACAATCATACATAGCAATGCTGTTCGCGTGAATGATAAATTGCGAAATATTCGTTGGTTGATTTCTCCATCATCAACCCAACTCTTGGGGAAGATTTTTTCTGAACCTACACTGATGAGAACGATAACCAGAGCAAACAATACTGCATATCCGATTGGCTGCCATCCCGGAAAGTGAAATAGCTGTGTAAAGCTGACCCATGAATGGATAAACCAGCTTCCGACCAGAGCAAAAACCACGATAATCCCTTGTGTTAACAGAAGGTTGTATCGTAAAAACTTGTCGTCCATACTGTCAAGGGGATTACTCAACTTCTATGCCAGCCTCCTCCATGTCAAACAATAAGCCAGGAAACAACTTTTGCAAAGAGGATTTTAAATTCCAAGGTTCTTGATCCATCTTCACATCTGCCTCTTCCAGAAATTCAAATTTTGATCGATCGATCCCGCAGTTTGCACAACACACCTCTGGTTGAACGGTTTCACTTCCACCGAAGTAATTGCTCAAGGAATACCGTAAACAGCTATTGCCTTCCAACCATTGTTGCATGTTCCGCAGTTTCTCCACCTTCGCCTGTTTAATTGCTTCTAGCCTGCTTCCAATCTCTGTAGCAATACGAGCGGATGGTTGAACTGCCCAGTCAAACTGATATCCTCGTACGGTCTGGTTCACCTGTTGAATGGAGCCCGCTTTCTCGGCGTAGTAGAAAAGCATGCGCAGTGTTTGCTCCGATACACCCAGCCATGCCTGCAACTCAACAATCGTGAGCTCTGCGCGTCCCTGTTGTTTGCCCGTTTGAGAGAGCAATTGAAAAAAACTGTTTATCTCCTGTGCAGTTGGAAACTCATTCTGGATGAGGCGGTTATGTATGTGCCAGTCGTTCTGATCGTAGTACACGCAGGCATATCCTGGCCCGCCATCCCGGCCCATTCTGCCTACTTCCTGGACATATGCCTCAATGCTGGCTGGAAAGTGATAATGCAACACATAACGAATGTTCGATTTGTCGATTCCCATTCCGAATGCATTCGTCGCAATGATAACAGAAATCTCACCACGCAAAAACTGCTCCTGAATCAAGACCCGATCCATTGCATTCATCCCGCCGTGATATCCAAATACAGTAGTAAGTCCTGCTTGGTGACAGAAAGAGACAAGCTGTTCAACAGACTGACGGGAGCTACAATAAACTATTCCCGGCCCGCCTAGCCTTTGTATCGCTTCAAGCAGGTGCTTCACTTTTTCCTGCTCAGTCTCAACCTTTTTCAGATCATAAGCAATGTTTGAGCGATCAAGTGATAGAATTATTTTATCATTTACGTCAATAGAAAAAAGCTCGCACAATTCCTCTTGCACGGCTTGTGTTGCCGTAGCAGTCACAGCTAACACAGGTGGCTTCCCAAGGTCATTCACTATTTGTGGCAGACGCAAATAGTCCGTTCTAAAGTCATGCCCCCACTGTGAGATGCAATGCGCCTCATCGACAGCACAAAGGGAAACTCCACGCCTTTTTAACAATTGAATCACATAAGGCTGTGACAGTTTTTCAGGTGAGATGTAGATGAGCCTGTAGCGCCCTTTAGCAACATCCTGCAAGACTCTATTCATCTCATCCGAAGTCAAAGAGCTGTTGATATACGCGGCATCCATTCTCCCTCTGGAACGCAATTGCTGCACTTGATCGATCATAAGAGAGATCAATGGGGTGATGACCAGCGTGACGCCTGACAGAACGAGAGAAGGCAATTGATATGTAATGGACTTCCCGCCGCCTGTAGCCATAATTCCCAGTACATTCCTACCAGCCAACACCCGCTCAATCATCTCACGCTGCCCGCTGCGAAACGCAGAAAATCCCCAATTTTCTTGTAAAATCTCTTCAAGACCTACATTCCTCAATTTTTGTTCTCCTTTTTCAGCGCCAATGCTAGACGAATTTGCAAATAACTGTACTGATTGCGCAAATACTCCCGTATCAAACGAAGTCGTTTCGTACCGTACTGTTCACTGGTTGCTACGATTTCTTCTTTTGCCGCCTGCGATAAAAAAGATGAATGGTCCCACTGTGGGACATTGAGTGAAATCTCAATCAGATGGTCTTCGATGGTTCCCCTGCGCAGGTTTCTACGTTTGGCGATCGTATCTATATCCTTTTCTTTTACCAGCAATTGATAAGTCTGAAACGCACTGTCACTAATCGGCATACGCTGCTGTTTTCCTGTGTCAACAAGGCTATACAAATGCGGCAAACTCACCCCGAGATCTTGTTGAACCATCTGATACAGCCTGCAAAGAGCATGACGGAACTTCACTATTGTATAGGAGTGCGGTTCTTTTTCTCTCCAGGAAATTTGATCCAGTGTAAGTCCTGCCTGTGATATTCCCGAAAATTGATCAACTACCAATCGTTGCTGCTGGGAAGGAAGGTAACGCAGCAGTTGATAGAGTTCATTTGCCAGATGGGTTAGCCATTCTTCTCTTTTAGAAGGCATGCTGAGTTGCTGTTTGACCCACAATTGAACTTCTTTGTTAGAAACAACTGGGAAAAAGGAGTTTTTGTTGCCACTAAGCTGTGAAATCGTCTGAACCATCAAGTGGAGCTTCATCCAGAACCGTTCTGTCTCGGTCACTTGTGAAACCGATTGAAACGACGAATCCAACCATTTTTGCAATTGGTACTTCTCTTCCGTTTCTGCTTGCCATTGCATCCCTGACATTGTAATAGCGAAAGATTGTTTGGTGTTCCCTTTGTCAAACGATACAAGCTCAATATACTGGGCTTTTTGCAATGCTTGAACAATTTCTTGCCAATCCTCTTTCGAAAGACGAGGAAAAAGCCGATAATAAGAAAAAAGAGAGTACATATGTACATCCTGATAGGTTTGATTAGATTTTCTCCCTTTCAGAACGTAATAGAGAGATTGCAATGTACGTTCTCTTGCCAGAGGAATGAGCCCTTTAACGGTGATCGCCATCAAAAAGCTTTTATCTTCCGCCTGTAGGTCCATTTGTTTTGCTCCTTTTTTTATTCACCCAGAAGTAAGTTATACGTTATACTAGTTTTGCTATTGAAAGTTTTACAAAGATTATTTAAGATACACTCCATAGACGGAGGATGGTCATGGGAAAACGATTGAACAGATCTGAATACTTTTTTACCTACATGATAATCATATCACTTGCTTGCTTCATTGGCGGATTTTTTTTAGGAGCCGAAGTCATGAAAGCAAGGTCTGAAAGTGAGATTGATGCGATCACGAAAGACTTCACCTTGAAGATGAATAAGGACCAAATGGAGAAAGAAAAGAAATTGTACAAGGAAATGGATTTTGTGCAATACTATCACAATGTGATGACTCCACTGGAAAAATTCAAAAAAGCTCATTTCGAATTTGTTGAGCAACTGAATACTTCATCTTCAGGAAATTTGAAATCAATCAGTACAGATGCATTTGATCAGGCGGATGATGCGTTAAAAGAAATTGAGGAAGTGAGTGTTCCGAATTCTTCACCTCTTCTCCAAAAAGCAAAACAGGGCTACGTCGAAAGTCTGCGAGCATACATGGACGGTATGAATCAGTTGATTGAAGGCAACACTAGTGAGATGACAAAGCAAGAACTGATCGAAATGCGCCACCTTGAGGACTTCAAACGTAAATGGCTCCGAGCACAAGCCGATTGGTACAAGGCAGTTGCCTTCTGGGAAGAGATGTATGTCACGAACAAACCTCTCGTGGAAAAGGTTTCTCAACAATCCATCTCATTAGCACAGTGGAAAAGCTATCCGTTTCACTTGAGAGATTATCTTTCTGCGGAACAGCTGTATCGCTCGAATAAAATGGTTGAATTTAATCCGGAAGATTTAACGGCTCGAGTAGATTCTGTCATTCACTCGAATCAGGCTCAAGCATTAGGATGGAAGGACATTCCTTTTGCCTATCGAGTGTTGGATACGACTGACGCCGTACGTAAGGGAGACTTCTATTCTTTGAAAATGAAGCTCTATCCTAATTTAAAATCACCTGAAATGCCGGTCTTCACAGAATAAGTTCAATTTTAGATGGGATTCATTCTTGAAATATTTGCGAACAAGGAATAAAATGATAAATGGGTATGGACGTACCATTATTTACGGGAGGTGAATCAACAATGACTACATGGGTAGATAAAGAAACCTGTATCGCTTGTGGCGCGTGCGGAGCTACTGCTCCTGACGTATTCGATTATGATGATGAAGGCATCGCTTTCAACAAACTCGATGACAATTCTAACTCTGCTGAAATCCCAGACATCCTTTTCGACGATGTTCGTGATGCTGCAGACGGTTGCCCAACCGATTCTATTAAAGTTGAAGAGTAATTATTAGAAAAACCTCTCAGCGCTTCTGCGTAGAGAGGTTTTTTTCGGGATTGTCGATTAGGCTTTCGCAGCAATGTCATGGAGCGTTCTCCCCTGCTTTAATAACTCTTCTAATGCTTCCACAGGTAACGGTCTGCTGAAATAATACCCCTGCATTTCATCACAATTTTTCTCTTGGAGGAAAGACAATTGCTCTTCTGTCTCAACACCTTCTGCAATTACGTTGAGCCCCAGGCTGTGAGCCATTGCAATAATAGAAGTCGCAATTGCTGCATCCAATGGGTCAAAATTGATATCATGTACAAACGATTGGTCGATTTTCAGGCGATGAATAGGAAAATGTTTTAAATAGTTCAATGACGAATAGCCTGTCCCAAAATCGTCCATGGAGATCTCAATCCCTAGTTGCGTAAGCTGCTGCAAGGTATTTATGACGTGCTCCACATTTTGCATGGCAATGCTCTCGGTAATTTCCAACTCCAGATACTTCGGCTCCAATTGTGTTTCTTCCAGTACATTGGCGACAACCTCCACCAGGTTCGTCTGCTGGAATTGATTTGCTGACAGATTGACAGCGACACGCTTCGGTGGATAACCTGCTTCCTGCCATTGCTTATTCTGTCTGCACGCCGTTCTAAGAACCCACTCACCAATCGGAATGATCAACTGTGTGTCTTCTGCCAGAGGAATAAATTTTGCTGGAGAAACCATTCCATGTACTGGATGCGTCCATCGTAGCAAAGCCTCCACACCGACAATTTGACCTGTTTGAATATTGACTTGCGGCTGATAATGCAGAACAAGCTCATTTCGTTCAATTGCCTTACGCAGGTCTTGTTCCATCGCCAATCGTTCAAATGCCTGTGCGTCCATGGCAGTCGTATAAAACTGGTAGTTATTTCGTCCCGTATCCTTTGCTCGATACATCGCAGTATCTGCATTCTTCACGAGTGTCTCCACATCATACCCGCCTTCAGGATACGTGCTGATTCCGATACTGGCGCTAATGGCGAGCTCTCTGCCTGCAATCTCAAAAGGCTGCCCAATGACATCCAGGATCTGTTTGGCAGTATTTTCTGCATGTTCCTCATTTTGAATATTGAGAAGCATAAGTGTGAATTCATCCCCACCAAGGCGAGCAATCGTAGCATCATCAGGCAACGTATAGACCAAACGACTAGCAACGATTTTCAGCAATTGATCACCGGAAGAATGCCCAAAAATATCATTGATCACTTTAAAACGATCCAGATCAAGAAACATTACGGCAAATTTGCTCGTCTGATCTTTTGAAGACTGAATGGTTTGTGCCAATTTCTCCAAAAACAGCTTCCGATTCGCCAGACCAGTCAGATCATCATGATACGCCATAAAATGAATCTGTTTTTCTGCCTGTTTGCGTGCAGTTATATCACGAATGGCTGATACTCGTGCTGGTCCACCTTCGTATTCGATTATTTTCGCGTACAGTTCAGCATCAAACGTTGTATTGTCCTTGCGAAGCCCAATTGCTTCGTACACGGATTCACTATTCGATAGAATTGCCTGTTTGATTACATCCCGATCTTCAACAGTAGCGAGTTGGAACACTTCCTTGCCAATTATCTCTTCTCGTGTATAGCCGAGAAGTCTTGAGAACGCTTCGTTTATTTCCAGTGCGATGCCATCTCGATGGATAATGATCCCTTCAAAAGTAACCTCTGAAAGCTTTCGAAACCGTTCTTCACTCTGTTCAAGGCGCTTTTGATGTGAACCGAGCAAGATTTTTTCCATGCGAAAGCGAAAGATCAGTATGTAGATCATGTTGATCAATCCGAATGGCACCAGTAAAAAACCCATTACACTGAGTCGGGAGATCTGAATTTGCTTCTCCCACTCTCTCCCATCACTGTCTAACCCAAGGACAGCCTCTACATTCCCCTTGTCATCGTAAATGGGCGAAAATACGGATATAGTGTAGCCGTACTTATCGTATGTCGGATTGGGTTGAATCGCAGTGACCCCATGAAAAGCCATTTCCATCTCAGGCCAGGAGTAGTCATACTCTTCTCCGATAAAACGGCGTTCTTCTGTAATCCCTTTGATTTCTCCATCGTGATTCGTATCCGTCTCTGGATCAACGACGAAATATATCGTGCCATCGTTTGATTTTCGCATGGTATACAGGTCGGTAAATTGTGAATTGTACATTAACCAATTCCGGATGCTTTCGGAAGCGACACGTAAAATCGGGTCCTCCGGTTTTGTGAACAGACCGATATCAGAATGCCCTAATTTTTGCAAGCCAAACGCAAAAGTAGGGGCTAGTCCGCCAACGAGTTTGGCAAATTCATTTCGTTTTTCTTGTTCAGCATGTTTGACAAGAAACCAACCGGAAACAAATGTGATGATGATTGACAAACCTACAAATAAGGGGACGAATCCCATAACTGACACTTTTCGAAAAGCAAAGCGCATCCCCAAATTGATATTATGTATTTGATGGTGCATCCATGCGCCTAACAGAAAAAAGATCCAGGAAAGAAGCATGACAAAAAGTAAATAATCCATCTGCATCTCTTTTCATCTACCCCTATGATAAGAATCAATAAATTAATTATTTTTTATATTAAAATCAATATTACAACAATAGCTGGTAATTCGGTAGCATAATTTCCTAATAAAAGACAAGTTTCAACACGATGGTCAAATAACGAATATAATTAGTGTTCTTCTCATGAAAGCGTTATTAATTCCGAACAATAAATATTATTTTACTGATAATGTTCTTATTTTTCTCATTCACCCTATTGACGCTCTGTTTTTGCCGTGATAAAGTACAACGTAAGAAAACCAAATAGCCAAAGCAACAATGATGAAGAGATGCTATATAGAGGAAACCCTCAGAGAGCCGATGGTCGCTGCGAATCGGTGGTTCCCAGTATAGATGAGCACTTCGGAGTTACAAACTGAAATCATAGTAGGTTTGATCGGTTGATCCGTTATCTCTCCAGGTCTTGAGACCTGTTAAGATTCTCTTTTGTGAAGAAGAGAATAAATGAGGGTGGTACCGCGTAGTTTACCTCTCGCCCCTCACTACGATCGTAGTGGGAGTCGAGAGGTTTTTTTATTCCCAAAAACGATATCCCGTTTTTGGGTGACCGAAATCGGTCAAATTTTAGTCTTATGAAAAACGTCGATACGTTTTTCACAAAAGAAAAAATTGGAGGATGAGAAACCATGTTTGAAGACAAATTGATTCTGAGAATTCCAGGCCCTACCCCTATCCCCCCTCGTGTGCAGCAAGCGATGAATCGTCCGATGATTGGACATCGCAGCGGTCAGTTCTCCAAGTTGTTCGCCGAAACAGCAACCAAGTTGAAGCCGTATTTTGGTACAACTCAAGATGTGCTGATCGTGACGGGAAGTGGAACTAGTGCTTTGGAAATGGCGGTTGTCAATACCGTTCAGCCTGGAGAAGAAGTAGCTGTGCTCGTAAGTGGTGCTTTCGGCGAGCGTTTCGCTAAAATATGCGAAAGATACGGAATCTTCGTACATCGGCTCGATGTAGCTTGGGGAGAAGCAATTACATCAGAGATACTTACTCCCTTTCTTGCAGATAAAAAACAGGTTAAGGCTGTTTTTGCAACCTATTGTGAAACATCAACGGGTGTGCTAAATCCGATCAAGGAATTGGCAGAGGTTGTCCGCCAGCAAACAGATGCGTTGTTCATTGTCGATGCGGTTAGTTGCCTGGGTGCAGTGCCTTGTGAAATGGACGCTTGGGGCGTTGACATTGTTGTAACAGGCTCACAAAAAGCGTTTATGCTTCCAACAGGCTTGGCCTTTATCGCAGCAAGCGAGCGAGCATGGCAAGTAATTGAATCGATCAAGCCACAAGCCTTTTATCTTGACTTGAAAGCCTATCGTAAAAGCTTTGCCGAAAAGACAACACCTTACACTCCTGCTGTCTCCCTTGTTTTCGGCCTGGAGGAAGTTACGGCTGTCCTGGAAGAAGAGGGCTTGGAAAATGTAATCAAGCGTCATGAGCTACTCCGTGACATGACACGAGCGGCGATGAAAGCACTCGGCATCCCGCTGATGACCAAGGATGAGTATGGCTCACCAACTGTAACATCCCTTGATCCGCAAGGTCTTTTCGATGCAGAGGAGTTGCGTAAAGTTCTTCGTACCAAACACAACATGATTGTTGCTGGCGGTCAGCAGCATCTGAAAGGCAAGATCTTCCGCATTGGTCATATGGGCTACTGCGATGCACTTGACGTCATTCAGGTTATCGCTGCAATTGAAATGTCTCTCATTCAAATCGGCTTTGAAATCCAGCTCGGCGCTGGCGTAAAAGCAGCACAGGAGGTATTAATCAACCATGTATAAAGTACTTATCAGTGATCCATTAAGCGAATACGGTATTCAAAAACTATTAGATGCTCCAGACGTCGAAGTGGTGCAAAAACCAGGCCTCTCCCCTTCCGATTTACTCGCAGAAATTGGTGAATACGATGCCTTGCTCGTTCGAAGCCAAACGCAAGTAACTCAAGAGGTATTGGTTGCAGCCAAAAAACTGAAGGCAGTTGGCCGTGCAGGTGTTGGTGTAGACAATATCAATCTGAACGCTGCAACCGAAGCCGGTATCGTGGTCATCAATGCACCGGATGGAAATACGATTTCTACTGCTGAGCACTCCTTTGCGATGCTGATGTCACTTGCCCGCAACATCCCACAGGCACACAAGAAATTGACAGATGGCACATGGGACCGTAAAAGCTTCCAAGGTGTTGAATTAAACAACAAAACACTCGGTGTCATCGGAATGGGCCGCATCGGTTCAGAGGTTGCAAAGCGTGCAAAAGCATTCAACATGAAAGTAATTGGCTTCGATCCCTTCCTGACAGAAGAACGTGCCAAAAAACTCGGCATTGTTAGCGGCTCAGTTGAAGATATTGTTCGTGAAGCTGATTTTATTACCGTCCACACTCCTTTAACTAAAGAAACCCGCTACATTCTCAGCACAAATGAATTTGCAAAAATGAAAGATGGTGTTCGGGTGATTAACTGCGCCCGTGGTGGCATCATCGATGAGAAGGCGCTTTATGAGGCGATTCTGACTGGAAAAGTTGCCGGTGCCGCTCTCGATGTGTTTGAGCAGGAACCGCCTGTTGACAATCCGTTGATCGGTCTCCCGCAAGTCGTTGTTACCCCTCACCTTGGTGCTTCTACCGTGGAAGCACAGGAAAATGTGGCAATAGACGTGTCGGAAGAGTTGCTGAAAATCCTGCGTGGCGAAGCATTCAAAAATGCCGTGAACCTGCCGTCTATTCCTGCTCATATTCTCGAAAAAGTGCAGCCGTATTTTGAGTTGGGAGAAAAATTGGGCAACTTCCTCGCACAGGCTACCGTTGGTGCATTACAGGAAGTCACCATCACGTATAGTGGTGAACTGACAGAAGTAGATACTTCTCCGCTGACTCGTACGATTTTGAAAGGTGTGCTTGCCTTCCGTTTGGGTGAAGAGGTCAACTATGTAAATGCTCCCCATTTAGCCAAGGTTAGAGATATCACGGTAAATGAACAGAAATCTTCTCACAACCGCGGATTTACCAACCTGATTACACTGGAATTAAAAACGAATCTGCAAACACGTACGGTTGCAGGTACAAGATTAAATGGCTATGGTGCCCGCATCGTAAAAATCGATGGTTACGGCATCGATGTCGCCGCAGAAGGTCAATTGCTGTATATCCACCACAATGACCGTCCAGGTGTCATCGGCCGTGTTGGTACGATCCTCGGAACAAATGAAGTAAACATCGCAACGATGCAGGTAGGACGTCGAGATATCGGTGGAGACGCAATCATGCTGCTCACCGTAGATAAACCATTGTCTGCTGAGTTGCTTGATACCCTGGGCGAACTGGGCGAAATCAAAAGCGTTAGACAAATTGAAATTTAATCAGCCTGCAAAGAAAATAATCCGAAACTTTTTCACAATCCCCAAACCAATGAGTTTGGGGTGTTTTTTTGCGGCAAACTAGTAAAGGATGTAAAGCTCTGCAATGAAACCAAACGGAGCGATATTCGTATACAATAATATCCTCAAACATATAATGACCTCTTTGGAAAGGAGCTACTATGACGAATCAAGCAATTTGGGCAATCGGAATTTTCCTGCTTACATACGGTTTTATCATTAGTGAAAAAATCAATCGGACGATCGTAGCAATGATTGGCGGTATCCTGATGATCCTGGCAGGTATTGTCACTCAAGAACAAGCCATCCATCACATTGATTTCAATACCATTGGACTGTTGATTGGTATGATGATCCTCGTTGTGATCACCGCCCAGACGGGTATTTTTAAATACATGGCGATTCGAGCAGCAAAGGTGGCAAAAGGCAATCCACTGGTCCTTCTTGTGTATTTGAGCATCATCACAGCACTGGCATCTGCCTTGCTGGATAATGTTACAACCGTTCTTTTGATGGTTCCCGTTACCTTCAGCATTGCAAGACAGCTACAAGTTAATCCGCTGCCCTATTTAATCAGTGAAATCATTGCATCCAATGTGGGGGGTACAGCTACTTTAATTGGTGATCCACCCAACATCATGATCGGAAGTTCTGTACCTGAGCTAGATTTTATGGCATTTGTTATCAATCTTGGTCCAATTGCCCTGCTGGTGCTTATTGTCACCGTATTTCTGCTCTATCTGATTTATCGCAAAGATCTCAAGACATCACCTGAACTGCAGGCAAACATCATGAGCTTGAACGAACAAGACGAGATTACTGATACTTCTCTGCTCAAAAAATCATTAGCTGTGCTTGGTTTAACTATCGTTGGGTTTACCTTGCACGGAGTCCTGCATCTTGAATCCGCGACCGTGGCTTTAACGGGGGCATTTCTTCTGTTGCTATTGACGGGAGAGCATTACCTCGAAGACGCATTGGTTAAAGTCGAGTGGAATACGATCTTTTTCTTTGTGGGGCTGTTTGTCCTGGTATCCGGCTTGGTAGAAACAGGTGTCATCGCACAACTGGCACAACTTGCTATCGATTGGACTGCAGGTAATCCATTGCATACCTCACTGTTGATTCTGTGGTTGAGCGCCATCGCCTCAGCCTTCGTAGATAACATTCCGTTCGTTGCCACCATGATCCCGATGATTAAGGAGATGGGGAACCTTGGGATCGCGAATCTGGAGCCTTTATGGTGGAGCCTTGCATTAGGAGCTTGCCTGGGTGGAAATGGTACCTTAATTGGTGCGAGTGCGAACGTCATTGTCGCTGGTTTGGCAGCTAAGGAAGGACATCCAATCAGTTTTGTGAAGTTTATGCTGGTTGCCTTCCCTCTGATGATCTTGTCAATTGTGATGTCACATGCGTACATTTATTTCCGCTATTTTAGTTAGGAGGCGCCAAAATGGTTCGCTATTCGTTAGACGATACACGGATTGAAGTACAAGAAATTGAAAATGCTTCTGACTATACGTTTCGAATTAAAGTTAAATCAGAAGAAATGCGTAAGAGAATCAAACAAGTGAGGTCTTTTTTTGAGGATAATAAAGATTATACGGACGCCATGTTTTATTCTCATCACGATGGTGTGTATGAAGTAATTGTACGCAAGGATATGTACATTCCTTTTCTGTTGATTGCCTTTAAGTATCGCTGTATTGAAGCCCTTGCCTGGGAATAGCGCGAGACAGCAGGAAATGCAAAATGCCGACTACATGACGTAGCCGGCATTTTTGTTGTCGTTATTGAAAGATCGAAAGAATTTGGCTGACATCATCCAAAATGTAGTCAGCTTTTTCCTGTTCAAACTTGGCTCTCGCTTCTTGCCCGGACAAACCGGTTAGCGTAGCCGCAAACAGACAGCCAATGGAACGTGCTGCCAAGTAATCAGCGAGTGAGTCACCAACGATCAGAACTTCTTTCGGATTGGTTATCGGCAAAGAGTAGTTCATCACATCTGCGATCGGCTTGTCGAGGCCAAGCAACCCTCTCACATAACAGTGCGGATGAGGCTTGGCAAGAGGAGCTTCCTCTGGAAACTCGTTTTCTGCATCCAATACGTGGCTAGCTGTAACAATCCGATTGGCATCAAACAACTCGAGTAACCCAAGTTCCTCTAACGGGACATGTGTCTCAATAGTCGGTCTTCCTGTACCAATCCCCAGCGTAATCCCCTTACCTTTTAATTCTACCAACAGCTCTCGTACTTTGGCTGGTTCAACGATCGGAATCTCATCGGTCAGGAAGCCTTTCTTTCCGGCTTGGGAAGTTGGGCGGCCAATGGACTGTTCGACCAGTTGATCACCGAGATACCACTCCTGGAATGTCTCTTGACACAGCTTCCATAAATCACTGTTGCGGGAAAACATCTCTGTCTTCACACCACAATGCTCTTCTGCAAGGGTGTTGAGATATAACAGCATTTCTGCTTTTTGTGCAGCACCTTTGGCAAAGTCAGGTGTGAACGCAGCATAATCAATTTCAAAACCGCTCAGTTCCTCATTCCAGCTTGCAAGCGTTGCAAGTTCCTTGCGATCAATTTGATTTGCCAGAATCTCTTTTATCTCCACTGGATGCTTCTGTTGAAGGTGCTTGCACAGTCTGATCAATTGGTAGCCGAAAGCGAGAAATACCATGTCCCAGTTCGAATTGATACCACGAGATTTGATAAAATTGAGTACTTCATCCTGGGCAAAAACTGTTGTACGGACGTCACGAATTGTATTTTCTACTGGTTGAGGTGTAAACGTATCGCCTGACAGGCCCAGATACGCTTTGCTGTGCAACATCTCCCAAACGGTCAATGCAGATGCATCAAAATAACGCTCTTCACTTAAAAAAACGCCGTCTACGTCAAATAATATGGTCTTGATCATGCTGTCACTCCTATCCAGGTTTCTTTATCTATATTTTTAAATCGAAAAATAAAAATTTTCTGATTACCTTCTATGACCGATAATACGCCATATTTACTATCATGGCGTACTCGGATCTTTCCTATTTAATTCGGCAGTGAAATCGTGAAGGTTGTACCTTCTCCCAGCTTGCTATGAACGGAGATCGTTCCTTCATGGGCTTCCACAATATTTTTGGCGATGGCGAGTCCTAAGCCAGTACCTGCTCTCCCTCTGGTTCTTGCCTTGTCTGCTTTATAAAAACGTTCGAAAACAAATGGCAAGTCTTCCTGAGGAATACCGCTGCCTGTATCACTGATTTCCAATACCACCGGGTTCTCTCCTTTTACCCGAATGGTAACAGTACCTCCAGAAGGTGTGTGACGCAGAGCGTTATCGATCAGATTGGTCAAAACCTGCTCGATTCGATCACTATCCATCGGGAAATGTTCTGCATTTGATTCGTGATGCAATTCGAGGGCGATGCCACGCTCTTTTGCGATCCCTGTAAATTTGCGGTGAATTCGCTCTACATACGTGCGCAACGGAATCGGATCTTTATAAAGTTCGATATGACCGGCCTCCATACGAGCCAAATCAAGCAGTTCATTCACCAGTTTGGTCATTCGTACGGACTCATCATAGATAATCTTGGCCAGTTCTTTATGTTCTTCTGGATCAGCCGCAATATCGTCGACGATCGCTTCACTATATCCTTGCAGCATGGACAAAGGCGTGCGCAATTCGTGGGACACATTAGCAACGAAATCTTTACGTAATTTATCCAGTTTGTGCTCTTTCGTCATGTCACGTACGATTGCCAGGCCTCCGCTTACTTTCCCTCGATCATGCAAGGGAACCATCACTGCGGCCCATACTCTGCCCTGTACAGGAATACTTTCGTGAACCTCTTCTTCATATTGCAGTACACGCTGATACATATCATGAATCGGTGCAGGCAGTTCATCCTGATTTTCGTATTCCCAGTCCTGCAGGAAGTGTTCTGCCTGAGGGTTGGTCACGACAATTTTTCCATTGGCATCGATCATGATTACGCCATTCACCATGTTTTTCAGTACGCTTGAGAGCTGCTCTTTCTCTTTTGAAAGGGCATGTATCACTTCGTTCAAACGTCCAGCCATTCGATTGAAGGTTGCCGCCAAGTCCCCGATCTCATCGGTTGACCGTATCGAGACCTTAGCCTGGAAATCGCCTTCTGCAATGCTCTGCGCTGTCTGTTTCATTTGACGTAGTGGGAACGTAATTCTTGAAGACAGGAAGAATGCAAATACCGTGGTTAGTATAAATCCGATAACGCCAACGATAAATATCAACTTGCGAACTTCAGCAACCGTTCCGTTAAAATCTTCAATAGGCTGAAATAAGATGACAGCACCCTTTTGTCCTTGATCCAGTGTAAGTGGAGCCGAAACTGCTAAAATCTGAATGCGATCAGAAAACTCTTCTGATTCTTTGTTGAAGACAATTCTTGCTGCATGTGGTTTCTTGCCGCCAATGATGTTGCTTAGGTCTAACTCCTTGCGTTCGATTAACTCTTCCACTGTAATTTGAGGTAAAAAAGGTGTTTCTGTCGTTGTATTGAGTGCGTGAAGTTCATCATCAACTACAACCAATCCTGTCCGATACGTTGCCCAGAGATTGGCTGAGTACTCCATCAGCTTACGATTGTTTGGGACTTTTTCTATTGTTTTTGCCAGGCGTTGAGATAAGCCTACCAAGTCTTCCGTCTGTTTATGAAAATAGTAGCTGTCGAAGGACTGAACCAACAGCAGACTAAAAATCGTTAACACGACGGCAAACAAGGCGATGATCGTCATCCACAGTTTGCCAACCACACTTCGAAAGATAACATCCACTTTATTTCGGCACCTCTAACTTGTAGCCAACACCCCAGACAGTAGCAATCATTTGCGCTGCTTCTGGTGAAACCTTGTTCAGTTTCTCACGAAGGCGTTTAATGTGCGTGTCTACTGTACGTAAATCTCCAAAGAAATCATAGTGCCATACATCTTTCAACAGCTCTTCACGAGTAAACACTTTATCAGGTGACAAAGCCAAATAATGCAGAAGTTCATACTCTTTCGGAGTCAAGTTCACTTCCTGGCTGCTCGCCAATACTTTATGAGCATCATGATCAATCGTCAGCTCAGGGAATACAAGAATAGAATGACTGCTTGTGCTGTCCGTTTTGAGATAAGCTGTAGCAGAAGCACGTCTCAGAATCGCTTTAACACGGTAAACTACTTCCCTAGGGCTAAACGGCTTAACGACATAGTCATCCGCACCCGCTTCAAATCCATGAACACGGTTGGTCTCTTCACCCTTCGCTGTGAGCATGATAACCGGAGTAGCCTTGTACTCACGAATGCGTTGACATACTTCAATTCCATCAATTCCTGGAAGCATCAAATCGAGAAGAATAATATCATAATCAGTTTTCACTGCCATTTCTACTGCTTCTTCCCCGTGTTCTGCTTCATCAATAATGAAGTTTTCTCGCTCCAAATACATCTTTAATAATCGGCGGATTCTTTCTTCATCGTCTACCACTAATACTTTTGCAATTTTTTCCATACAGTTCACCTCAATTAGAGAAATAGGAGGAAAAGGCTGGGTTACTTCCAGCCTATCCTGTTTGTTAGACTCCTGCGTAGGAATGCAAGCCTGCAATAACCAGGTTTACGAAGACGAGAGTAATAAGCACTATGACGAATCCGGCTACTGCCATCCAGGCAGATTTAGTTCCAATCCATCCACGTGATAGACGCAGATGGAGATACGCACTGTAGAATAACCAAACAATTAATGCCCAAACTTCTTTCGGGTCCCAGCCCCAGAATCTTCCCCAGGCTTCAGCTGCCCAGATCATGGCAAAAATCAATGCACCTAATGTAAACACCGGATAACCGATTGCGATCGCCCGGTAGCTGATTTCATCAAGTAATTCAGGATCGATATCCTCGACTGTCGATTGGAGTGCTGCTCCCAGTCTTTTGCGGGTAATCAAGCGTAAGCCGCCGTACAGAATTAGCCCCGAAAGAACAGACCAGATCATCGTGTTCAATTTTCTGGCAGCGTCTTTTCCTTCCATCCAGGTTGGTGCTTCAAACAATGGATTCATTGGACCTTCTTTTACGATTTTCGACTGGTTCGGTGCAACAATCGCAGGCAGTACATAATCTACCTTATGCATTTGCTCAACCGTTCCATCTTCTTTCAGCTGTGGGAATTCGAAGGTTGTCTGTCTATCGATGCTGGCAAAAATCGTTACCGCTAAAATAAAGCCGATCAGCATCAACACGACACTGATGACAACTTCCAGCCAAAACGTGCTTTTACTTCGAACCGACTGATTTACTGTTCGGACGAGGTACATCAGACCTCCGGCAAAACCAACGGCGAGAATACCTTCTCCCAATGCAGCGGTCGTCACATGAATTTGCAACCAGTAGCTCTGCAAAGCCGGAATTAACGGGGTCACTTCTCTAGGGAACACGCTGGCGTAAGCAAGAATAATGACACCTAACGGCATAACAAACGCACCCAAAACAGAAACGGAATAGATGCGGTCAATGATCAGGAAAGCCAAAATGATACAGAAAGCCAGAAACGCCATAAACTCAAACATATTACTCGTCGGGCTATGACCTCCAGCTACCCAGCGGGCGATAACAAATCCACCCTGGGCCAAAAATCCGACGACGGCAACAAAATATCCAATCCGACTATATCTGTTTTGATGTGACTGCGGGTCACTGTTCGCCCATTTCTTGCCCGTTACAGCCACTGCGTAAAAAAGAGTGGAAAGCAGGTAAAGGATAAACGCAGTTAGCAGAAGGTTTTCGCTCAAAATTATCAAAACCTGGTACCTCCCTATCATCTGTGCATTCATGACGAGTTACGTCAATCACATGTTTTTATTTGTTGGTACGCGAAGTGTCTACCAGAGTTAATGATGGTTCTGCCTGTTCACGAACATAGTCCATTTCACGGCGCAGTCCAAACCAGTTTTTGTTGGTATGACCAGCAAGATATACTGATCCATTTTCCAGGTGAACCCAAATTCTGCGATGCTGCCAGTAAAAGCCCATGACCAAACCGACCATCACGATAAAACATCCAAAGTAAATCAAAGGCAACATTTTATCTTTTCGAACCATAATTCCGGTGATGTCCATGATGTCAGGCTTTTGCAGTTCAAGGATGAACCTGGGTTTGTCATCCTGTGAAATGAATCCACCTGATAGATATACCAGTTTTTCCGATTCCTTATCTTCCGCAGATATTACCTCGAGAGCAAACATCGGATTTGTCGGAGCGTTCGACTTGGTTGCTGGCTTTTTATTTTCGTCCATATAAAAGTCAGGGAAATAATCGAGTACACGTACTGTGAAGCCATTTCCTACCTGCTGATCTCTTTCTGGTGAATACAGATCAAGCTTGACTGGTCCAACTGGCTTCGAGCCATTTTTGGTGTCGACCAAAGTGAAGTTAAGCGCACCCAGTTGAGATTCTTGTTTTCCCGATTGATAGAGAAGAATATCCCCTACGCTCATGGGATGATTGACGACAATGGATCCCTTTTGGATCTCCTTCAATTGGGGAGGTGCTCCAGGCAAGCTATCGTTCTCGTTAATATAGATAACCGCATCTGTCTGGAAATTTTTCGGAACCACTTTTCCATCCAGATCAATTGCTTCCGGGAACTCGTCTTCCGAATAATATTCTGTCTTGTACGCCTCATTTTTGATGTAGTATGGCGTATTGGGAATCGAGACGGTTTGACCCTCACGTACCCAGACGAAATCGTCCATATAAAAACTGGGAACACCACGCAAAAGTACACCCAACAAGAAAAGAATCAGACCAATATGATTAATATATGGGCCCCATCTGCTGAATCGTGCTTTTTCGCCAAGAAGAGAAGACCCTTCCTGATAGACGCGATACCCCTTTTTTTGCAAGGCAGCCTTCGCTTTGGCTAGCATCTCATCACTTGTTTTTTCCTCGCTTACGCCAGCCTCACCAAACAGCTTTTGCCCGCGCAAAAAGGATAAGTGTGGATTTACCCGTGGCTTGTTCAAGGCTTTGTAAAGCGGGATGACACGGTCAAGACTACAAATTACCAGTGACATACCGATCATCACAAGTAACAGAACATACCACCAGGAAGAATACATGTTATGGAAACCTAGTACATAGTAGATTTTGCCCAATATACCGTACGTCTTCTCATAGAACTCTGCAATAGCCAGTTCAGTAGGTACTGGAACCGGAATATACCTCTCTTGCGGGAATACAGTTCCCAGTGCAGAAGCTACTAAGGTAATAATGATAAGGATAATGGCAATTTTCACTGACGAGAAAAAATTCCAAGTCATATCGATCACACTAGATTTAAATGTTTGTGATCTCCGTGCCATTCCTTCGTATCGCATATCTGGAAACGCTGCCACTTCTTGCTCTTGGACATGGTCGAGTGGCTTTCCACAGGACTCACAAAGCAAGGTTCCGACAGGGTTCGTGTGTCCGCATTCACATTTACGTTGATCCATTTGTGTTCCTCACTTACTGCAGTATTTTAGCTACCTTTTCTTGCAAGATCTGTTCATTCATCTGCCCAATAAATACGTCTTTGACAATCCCGTTCTTATCGATAAAGAAGGTGGTCGGTATGGGACCAATATTGTAAAGACGAGTAATCTCACGCTGCTGATCAAGCCAGATCGGGAATGTCACTCCCACTTGAGAGATAAATTGCTTTGCAGTGATTGGGGATTCTCCGATGTTGACACCAGTGAATACGACACCATCATTTTTATGTAATTGATACTGTTTTTCCAAATCAGGCATTTCTGTTTTACAAGGCACACACCAACTGCCCCAGAAGTTCAGGACGACTGCTTTTCCCCGCAAATCTGACAGTTTAACCTGTGCACCATCAAGCTGCTGTAAACTGAAATTAGGTGCTGTATCTCCAACCTGTACTGTACCAGTTTCTTTTTTGAAACTCGAATAAACGGCAAACACGAGCGCAGCCAATAACACAGCGAGAATTGCCACGCGGAGCCAGGTTCGATTCTGTTTACCCATTCTACTAATTCCCCTGTCCGATTAGTTTGTCTTTACTAATTATAGCTTCCCTAAAATTGTCACCGAACCGTTAGATGTGAACGATTTATGAACGATCGCACTTTTCCATTTGGTTTCGACAAAGTTCACTTGATTAATACTTTATTCATGTGATCGACCTCACTTTGGGATAGGTAGCGAAACTCTCCCTTTTTTAGTCCGGCCAGCGTCAGAAAGCCAAGTTTGACTCGTTCGAGAGTGAGTACCGGATGACCGATCGCATCACACATTCGACGAACTTGTCGATTTCTACCTTCATGAATTGTCAACTCGATGTGAGCTCTCTTCCGCACTTGATCAGTTTCCAAAATGGCTGCTTGACCCGGTGATGTCATCCCATCTTCTAGCATAATCCCCGTAGCTAACTTGTTAATTTGAGCTGAAGAAGGGATACCCTTTACCCAAGCACGGTATACCTTATCCAATTCAAATGAAGGATGGGCAATGCGATTAGCCCACTCTCCGTCATTCGTTAACAATAACAAGCCAGACGTATCGTAATCTAACCTTCCTACCGGATATACCCGCTCGTTTACACCCTTCAGCAAGTCAGTTACAACCGTTCGACCTTGTGGATCATGCAAACTTGTAATTACGCCAGTTGGTTTATAGAGAAGAATATATACGAATTTTTCTCTTTTGATTGGCTTTCCGTCTACAAGTATTTGGGCATTCATGGGGTCAACTTTGGTGCCTAGTTCTGTAATGACGACACCATCAACCATAACCCGACCAGATGTGATAATTTCTTCACAATTGCGGCGAGAGGCCACTCCAGCTTGTGCCAGCACTTTTTGCAAGCGTTCCATCTTGTAAATCACCTCTTCACTCATCATACCAATCATACTCATTTCTACCATTGTGGACAAGAAAAACAAAAAAACTTCCTCCTGAAACGAGGAAGTTGCAGTTCTTGTGACTCTTTACAAAAAAACTAGGCTCACAACAACGATTGAAGCAATCACACTGATGAAGTCGGACCATAATCCAACTTTTAACGCATAAGCGCCGTTCCGTATCCCGACTGCTCCGAAATAGACGGTAAGGACGTACAACGTAGTATCTGAGCTGCCTTGCATCGTTGAAGCCAGTCGCCCCAATAGCGAATCAGGTCCGTACTGGGCGATTAAATCTGTGGCGATGGCCAGAGAACCAACTCCTGAGAGTGGTCGGAGTAAGCCAAGCGGCACAACTTCTGCCGGCACGTGCATAACATCAAGTACTGGTCTGATTCCTGCTAGGACAAGATCCAGTGCTCCAGATTCACGAAACAAGGTGATAGCTACCATCATCGCCACTAGATGCGGGAGAATTTTGATCGTGGTCACCAAGCCACCTCTGGCACCCTCGACGAAGGTTTCGTAAACGGGCACCTTCTTATACCAACCGTGAACCAGGATAAGGGAAATCATAACGGGTATCGCCCAAACGGAGATGAGTGAGATCCACTGATACAAACGACCCCCTCCTATCGGTTGCGCCCCAAGTATCGTCTGCGATAAAATCGATCCGCCAATAAGGCTGCAATGGTTGCGATAAACGAAGCTAGAATGGTTGTTCCGACGATCTCAAAAGGATTGACTGAACCGTACTGCATTCTGATCGCTATCATAGTTGTTGGAATCAGCGTAATACTCGCTGTGTTGATCGCAAGCAAGGTACACATCGCAGGGGATGCAACATGTTTGTTCGGATTCAGCTTCTGCAGTTCCTCCATCGCTTTCAATCCCATTGGTGTCGCTGCATTCCCAAGCCCTAACAAATTCGCGCTCATATTGGAAATAATATAGCCGATTGCCGGATGATCCTTTGGTACGTCGGGAAACAGCCTGCTGACAAGTGGTGAAAGAATTCGGGCAACGACAGACAAAAGCCCTGACTTTTCGGCGATTCGCATGATTCCCATCCAGAAAATCAATACGCTAAGCAGTCCAAAGCAGACGGTAATTCCTGTCTTGGCTCCTTCGAAGGAGGCTTGGCTGATTACTTCAATTTTCCCGTTCACAGCTGCAACCACAACGCTGATCAGAATGAGCCCCAGCCAGATCATGTTAAGCATGATAGAACCCTCCCAGCAGTACCTCCAAGACAATCGCCCAAAACGTATCTTTGCTGGTCGCTATTTCTAGCGGCTGGAATGTGGTTTGATCATCCTGGACGATCAATGGAATTTTGCCTATCAGCTGTTTGTCGAGATACACCTGGACGTAACCAACATGTTCACCGATCCAGTTCTTATCCAAGGGCACATTTTTATTCAGAAGCTGTACGTTCGTATGAATTTGACTCTTTTCACCGGCTTTGAGCGGATAGAAAAAGTCGTTTAGTGTCACAAGATTGAGACCCTCTTTGATGGGAGCAATATTCAAATCGCCACCAATTGCTGCCCCTTTACTGATAATTTTCTCCTGCTGGAACTGCTGAAATCCCCAATCCATCAACTCGGACGAATCGTTCCAATCATCTGGAGCGTTCAAAGTAATTACTGCTAACTGACGTCCATCTCGTGTCGCAGAAGAGGCGAGGCAACGTTTTGCTAATTTGGTGTAGCCGGTTTTCACTCCGTCTGCCCCTTTGTACAAGTAGAGCATTTTGTTTTTATTCTGCAAACGACGATCCCAATTCTCGCCTTCCCATGAGATATTGGTTACTTTGGTTGAAACAATTTTACGGAAAGTCGGATTCTTCAACGCATAGGCACTAAGCTTTACCATATCATTTGCTGTGGAATAATGCATATTGCTATCGTCCAAGCCATGTGGATTATTGAAATTCGTGTGAGTCATCCCGATCATGGCTGCTTTTTCATTCATTAAATGGACGAACCCCGGAACCGATCCACCTACGTGATGAGAAATGGCAACAGCAGCATCATTGCCTGAACGAAGCATGAGCCCGTACAGCAACTCTTCCAGTTTGAGCTGCTCGCCTTTTTTCAAATAAATGGATGACCCTTCCACTCCCACTGCTTCATTCGGGACTTTCACAACATCTTGCAAGTTCGCTTCCTCAATTGCCACAATTGCTGTCATCGTTTTGGTCAGACTGGCGATTCGCATCTTTTTGTCGCCTTCTTTTTGATATAAAATCCGGCCCGATTGCACATCAATCAAAGCAGCACTCTCTGCGGAAATCGAAGGCGGTTTGACAGCAGCAGATGCAGATGATGGCGGAGTCAAAAGCCAATGGCAAAAAAGAAAAACGACGAGTACGCCGGAAATGCGATTCAGGTATTTCATAACGTCCTCCCCACTACTTGGATAAGCTCAGTTTGTACCAAGTATATGGAGACAGGTCGTCGGATAGTACCGAAATCTATTCAGCGGACTTGTCGTCTGATGTGTGTGGTGTATGGGAGAATAGTGCGGAAACTTCCTCTCGAGCTTCCTCAACAGAAAGATTGACAGGCGGCTCCGGCAAATCCTGTAGCTGACGAAGCCCAAAATGCTCCAGAAATTCTTTGGTCGTACCATAAAGAATAGGACGACCGATCCCTTCTGCACGACCAACCTCTCGAATCAATTGTTTGCTGATCAAGGTATTCAATGCCTTTTCACACTTTACCCCACGGATTTCTTCAATCTCCGAGCGGGTAATCGGCTGTTTATAGGCAACAATGGCGAGGGTCTCCAATGCCGCCTGAGAAAGTGTGGAATTCGTAGGTGAGCTGGCCAGCTTTTCGAAGTACACGGCGTGATCGGGAAGCGTTGTAAATTGAAACGCCTTTGCTACCTCCACAATCTGTACTCCTCTGTTCGTCCGGCGAAAGTCAGCCTTCATGTCTTCGATGAGATCAATTACTTCTTCTTCGGACAGTTCCACAATTTCTGCCAACTGTTTCGCTTCGATTCCTTCGTCGCCTGAAATAAAAATAAGTCCTTCAATTACTCCTTTAATTCGATCATAGTCCATCCTAACTCTATTCCCTCACTTCCTATGACCGCTCTTGCGTCGGGCTGTCACAAATCAAAATTTCCTGAAACAACTGATTTTGAACACAAGTAATCCGCTTTGCCTTCATCAATTCGAGAATGGCTAAAAAGGTAGTTACAATTTCTGTCCGTGATGCCACTTCTGCAAACAGTTGAGAGAATCGGACCATACCGCCGCCAACCTTCAGCAATTGGCGAATTTCTTTCATTCGGTCTTTGATCGAGATTTCATCTCGGGATACTTTGGCAAGTGGCTCTCTGGCTTTGTTTTTCTTTTCGAACAGCTTCTCCAGCGCAGATACCAAATCGTAGATCGTTACGTTGGACACGGTTGGTTCTTCGGCTCGTATATAGGGCGTCAAATCTTCAGCAGGACGTGTGAATACCTTGCTCCGCCCGATTTCCATCTCACGCAGGTTTTCTGCAATGATCTTGTAACGCTTGTACTCCAATAATCGCTGTACAAGCTCGTCCCTTGGATCGACTTCTTCTACATCCATATCAAAAAGCGGCTGAAACACGGTCTCTTCTTTCTTTGGCAACAGCATTTTGCTTTTAATCGACAAAAGGGTTGCGGCCATGACGACGAATTCGCTTGCCACCTCAAGGTGAAGCTCCTGCATGGTATGGATCGTCTGCAAATACTGTTCAGTTATTTCAGCAATGGGAATATCGTAAATATCCACCTCTGCTTTATCGATCAAATGAAGAAGCAAATCAAGTGGCCCTTCAAAAGAATCCAGTTTGATGCTGTATGACACACTCATCCGCCTACCTTATATCTTCATGAACTCCGTTGTTGCAGGGATATTTTACATAAACAGAAGTGCAGTCTGCATCACACCATCAACAACCCATTTAATTGGTAAAAGTAGAAAGATACTTAACCCTGGGATAAAAACCAGTAAGAGCAACAACCACGGACCGTATAAATCAAGCTTGTGGAAAAAACCATCCATGCTTCTAGGAGTAAGGTAACGCAAGATTTTATTGCCATCAAGTGGGTTGATTGGCAGTAGATTAAAGACAAACAGACCGCAGTTAATTCCAATAGAAAACTCGAGGGTGTATTTTAATGCTAATGTATATTTATCCATTGGTTCTACAAAGATTCCAGATCGATAAGAGTAAATATATGCTATTGCGAATAAAAACGCCAACACAAGGTTAATCAATGGCCCTGCAGCCGAGACGTATACCATCCCCAGACGGCGATTTCCACGAAACCGAGACGGATTGACAGGAACCGGCTTTGCCCAACCGAAAGGACCGAACAAAATTAGTATCAATCCAAAAGGATCAATATGCGGTATCGGATTGATCGTTAATCTGCCTTCCTGCTTCGCTGTGTTATCCCCCAGACGCCATGCAACAAAGGCATGCGCCCATTCATGAAGAGAGAAAGCGATCACAAAAGCAATCAGACGAAACGGTACTGTTTCCCATTCAAAGTGAAATATATTTCCAAAATCCATGTAAACCTCCTGAATTTCAATCATTCCGTTCAACTCGAAATGCTACCTTCTAGAATAACAGCACAAGCCACGTGAGACAAGGGAGAGAATTCAAAACCCGCATGACGATAGCATTTGCTACTGCCCTGCGGGTCTCTTGATTTTATTAATTATTTGATTCCATAGAAGCTCAGCGTACCTGTTTCCTCATCAGCACTGACGAACAAATCCCTGCCGTGAATTTTATGGATTCCTTCAGGTCCCTCCCCACCGGATGGAAGCAATCCCAGGTACTCTGGTTGTTCAGTTTTCGTAAGATCAAAGAAAAGAATCGAATTGCCACGCTCTGAAGCTACGGCAAGGATTGACTTTGTACCGATTTCGCCAATCGTCAAGTTTTCCACTTCGCTTCCCCGATTCGGGCTTCTCTTGTCAGGATACAGGTTTGATTTTGCATTCGCCTGATCGATCAACTCTTTGCTATCGTAGACCAACCTTCCCGTTTGATCCCAAACCGAGATATTTCGTCCACCTGACATCACACCGTCTTTGAATTCATTTTTTCCGAGATCGCCTTCGTTTGCAGTAACCATGTATTTGCCGTCCCATGTCCACGTAATTCCATCTGATTCAGGTCGGGCTACGAGATCGTTTTGAAATGAAACGACTCCGTCATTTTTCAGATCTGCTTTATGCTTTGTTACGCCAAGGCCAAATATTTTGGTTATGCGTTGCTGTTTTAGATCAATCAATGCGATCGCATTATTTTCTTGCAGGGTAACAGCAGCTTGCGTATCATTTGGGCTGATCGCTACGTATTCGGGTTGAGGATCATTCGGATACACGACATGATTTCCAAGCCCATCAAGTCGTATAGACAGCTCCTTGTGTGTTCCCCTCAGCACATCCCCATCCGGGAAGGACAGGATCGAGATTGTTCCTGGACGCTTTACTTTGGAATAATCAATTTCATTTTCTTGTGCAGGATCAAGTTCCTCGTCTTCGTTACAGATGACGGCTGTCTTACCATCATGTGAAATGGCGATCGAATCTGGCCCGATGCCTACCTGATAGGTTTTTACCGTTTGATAGGTTTGGAGGTCTACTACTGCTACCAATCCTTTATTTGGAGTATTTACATCGTCTCCTGTCCGTACTGTAACTAACGCATATTTGCCATCTGGAGTGACAGCAGTACTAGTAACCTCTGCCCGTGGTGAAAGCTGTTGAAAACGAATGGTTTGTTTCTCCACAATATGCTCCAGATCTGCGATAGAAACGATGGAGATGCTCCCTTGCGCTGCTTGCGTAACAATCAACTGTTTTCCATCGGGTGTCGATGCTGCAATTTCTGCCTTTTTGTCTTTCATCTGGTATTTCGTTATGTACTGTATTTCGGTCTGGCTAACTTTCTGAACTTTGGCAGGAGGTTGTGGTGAATTTGCCATCACAGTGGGAACAGTGGCACCCCAGCCTCCAAGCCCGATCAGCAATGCGAGTCCATGAACAAATGACTTGTGACATGTCTTCAAACGAAACACTCCCTACTTTATGATAGTTGCGACATATTTTTACAAAATCATAAAATAGCAATATTAAGGAAATACCTGTCCCATATGAAAATTGTGTAAAAGCAGTGTGAAGAAAAAAAAAGAGCCCTATCACAGGCTCTTTTTTGCTATAGTCCAAACTTACAAAATCTCTACCTTCGCCATTTTTTCGCCTTGACGAATTTTATCTACGTGCTCCATGCCTTCTGTCACTTGACCAAACACTGTATGTACGCCATTCAAGTGAGGTTGTGGTTCATACACAATGAAGAATTGGCTTCCACCTGTGTCTTTTCCTGCATGAGCCATTGATAAAGCGCCTCTTTGGTGCTTGTGTGGATTGCCCGCAGTCTCACATTTTATTGTGTAGCCAGGTCCACCCATTCCATTGCCATAAGGGCATCCGCCTTGTGCCACGAAACCAGGGATGACACGGTGGAATGACAGGTTATTATAGAATCCTTCATTTACTAATTTTTCGAAGTTTGCTACTGTCCCTGGAGCTTCTTCATCAAAAAGATCCAAAAGTACTTCTTGACCATTTTCTAACGTGATTTTTGCTTTTTTCATTGTTGCGCCTCCTTACATAAATATCCTCTCTATCTTATCCGTTCTGTCGTCTTCAATCAAGCGCAATCAGGCGAGGTGATTCATCATGGTCGGTGACGTATACATTTCCTGGTTGTTGCTTTGCTCTTCTTTTCAGCTTAGCAGCTTGTTCTGAAATTTCTATCACACTCTGATAACGTTGTTTGGAACAGATCAGCCCTGCAAGCGAGATTGATAATTGAGGCTCATCCAGCGTTTTTCTGTATTTTGTTTCGATATCTTTAAAATACGTAGGAAAACTAGTTATGATATACGCAGCGATTTCCTTTGCAGCATACACGTTCGTCACAATAATAAAGTCATCTCCGCCTATATGCCCGACAAAGTCATTCGAATTGCCGTTATGTACCACACTTTCTCTCAGCAACTGTGCCGTGTGCTGGATGATTTTGTCCCCAATTTCAAAGCCATACTGATCGTTAAACCATTTAAAACGATCCAAATCACAATAAATGACCATAAATTCATGCTGTGTTTGAAGGCGCTTGAACAATTCCCGTTCGATGCGCAGATTTCCCGGTAAGCCTGTCAGCGGATTCGCAAAAGTAGCCAATTCCAATTTGATGGTCGTCATTTTATCCAGCAGACTTTGTACTGTTACAATGCCCACATAATGGTTATCAGCGTCCACAATAATGATGACATCGTACAAATGAAAAGCATCCCGTGCCATTGCTCGGCGTGCCACATCTTCTATCTTGTCCTTTTTGTTGACGATGAGCGGATTCACATTCATGATGTGTGAGACTGACCGTTCGTAATAGAGTGAAATTCCGTACTGGCCGCCAAGCACCTGATAAAGCTGGAATCTCATGATAAGCCCTACTGGCGTCTGCTGGTCCAGAATGACGATGCTGTCAATTCTTCTATTCTGCTCAAAAATTTGATGAATCTTGCGAACCTTGGTATCCCGATCGACAAAGATGGTTTTTGTAACGATATCTCCGATGTCAGAGGTATCTACCCGATATGACTGATTTTCTTTTCGCTTTTCTTGTGTCTCCCGGATGAAGTTCATTGCATTGCCAGGGATCTGTGTCAGCCCTTTCGCCGGCTTGCCCAAATAGAATCCTTGTCCGTATGGTACACCCAGCTCAATTAACGTCTGCAGTTCTCCTTCTGTTTCGATTCCTTCTGCAATAATCTTGCACTTGACCTTTTCGGCAAATTGGACAAATGTCTCAAGCAATGCCTGTTTGATTGTATCTATATCAATATTTCTGATTAGAGACATATCGAGTTTAATAAAATCAGGATAAATTTCTGCAATGGACTCCAGGCTGGAATAGCCCGCTCCTGCATCATCTACGGCAATGAGATAGCCCTTTTTCCGATACTCTTCGATAATTTTACGGAACACACGGTAGTTCGTGATCGCATGCCTCTCCGTAATTTCCAGCACAATGTTACTTGGATGAAGCTGCAATGCCTCCAATTCTTTAAACAATGTCCCTCGAAGTAAATAAGGATCGTCAATGGCACGAGGGTCCAAGTTGATGAATATTTTTTCATTTTTTCCTACATAGCGCAGCTTCTCAAGTGCTCGTCTGCGGCAAATGCTTTCCAATCGAAACACGTTATCCGTTTCATCTGCATAGGAAAAGAGAGTGGCCGGAGAGAAAAAATGAGAATTTTCTGGTCCTCTGGCAAGTGCTTCCCAACCCAAAGGCTCACCATCTCGCAAGGAGACGATCGGCATATACAGCATGTGTACAGCTTCTTCCTGGAGCAAACGATGAAATTGGGTGACAAGGTTGTATTTTTCGGACGTTAGTCCGTATTTCGCCATATGAACAGCATGCTTCACGCATGTATACATTTCTTTCACAATGTCATTGCCAGGTAATTCCGCATATCCAATATGAACTTTGATATGTTCTCTATTCACAAATTCAACCTGTTCACTTAACAAGGATTCCACCAGTTGCTGAAAGCTGATTGACAGCATACGGAAATCCTCTTCAATTGACCCTCTGGGAAAGGATGCGTAAATGGCAAAATCATCGCCAAATAACTTTTGGATTCCCAACAGTTTCCCTTTTATACCAAATATTCGCTTGGCCGCACTCATGACGATTCGTTCAAAACGTTGGATGATCCGCTTGGTTACCATATCACCGTATCGATGTTCAATGTCAGTCAGTTTGACAATGTCCACGTAAAATAAAACCACCGTTGAACCAGTTGCAAACGTTTGACTGATCACCGTCTGTAGTCTGTACTTTTTTTCGGAGAGTACAATCGGAGTCTTGTTGAATAGATGAAATAACGATCGCAGCATGAAGAAACAGTCCCCCTTCATTTCACTTGTTCATTATGACAAGGATCTGTAAAGGAATTATGAATCGGTTGTTAACATTCGATAAAATCAGTACTTTTCTGACAAAAAGAGAAATAAAAAAGAGTTACTTTCCAAATAGAAAGTAACTCTTTTTTCACTCAAGCAAGCAGATGAATTACCGTTTTTGCAGTTCTGCTGAGGAGAGCAAGCGGTCATGCTTGACCAAATCGGCCAGCGTTTCTCGCTCAACAACGACCTGTGCATTCCCCTGCTTGACGAAAACTACTGCCGGACGTGCAATCCGATTGTAATTGTTAGCCATGGAGTACCCGTATGCTCCTGTACAAGCAACAGCCAAAATATCTCCGGTCTGAACAGGCGGCAACGCTGCATCCCAAATCAGCATGTCACCCGATTCGCAACATTTTCCAGCAATAGATACAGTTTCGGTTGTTGCTTCGTTCATCCGATTGGCGAGTGCTGCTTCATATTGTGCCTGATACAATGCCGGGCGCAGGTTATCGGTCATTCCGCCGTTAACAGAGACGTATTTGCGCACGCCTGGAATATGCTTGCTCGAACCGACATGGTACAAGGTTGTTCCAGCATCGCCAACAATACTGCGGCCTGGCTCAATCCATAATTCAGGAATGGCAAGTTTATAATCATCGAATGACTTGCGAACGGTTGTGACAATCGCCTGCACATAATCTTTTGGTTCAAGCGGCGTGTCTCCATCCACGTAGCGAATGCCGAATCCGCCACCGACATTTAACACAGTAGATTCAAAATTGTATTGTTCTTTGGCACTGGCAAGCAACTCGGTAATGCGCTCGATCGCCTTGATAAAACCATCTGTCTCAAAAATTTGCGAGCCAATATGGGAATGTACACCTAACAAATCAAGGAAATTGCTCTGCTGACAATACTGAATGGCTTCCAATGCCTGGCCACTGATTACATCGAATCCGAATTTCGAGTCTTGTTGACCAGTCGAAATATATTCATGTGTATGCGCCTCGACCCCAGGAGCGATACGCAATAATACAGATACAGGCTGATTGCGCAATTCCGCTTGTTCTGCAAGAATAGCCAGTTCATAAAAATTGTCGGCAACGAAGCATCCGATTCCCGCTTCAAGTCCCATGATGATCTCATCGAGTGATTTATTGTTGCCATGAAAGTGAATCCGATCAGCAGGAAAACCAGCTTGAAGTGCTGTATATAGCTCGCCGCTTGATACAACATCAAGGGAAAGCCCTTCTTCCTCTACGAGTTTGCACATGGCCATGGTGCAGAACGCTTTACTGGCATAAGCAACCTGAAAAGAAAATCCGCTTTCCTTGAAGGCTTGCATGTAAGCACGGCATTTATTGCGAATCAATTCCTCGTCATATACATAAAGTGGTGTTTTAAACTCTTGAGCTAACTGGGTTGTATCACAACCGCCGATTTCGAGATGACCTAATTCATTAATGCGACTCGTGCCATGCAAAAACATCTGCAGTTCCTCCTTAAATTCCCTCTCATCCCGTTTTCCGGATACTAGAAAGCAACTGACGAACCCGTCAGTTGCTTATATATGTTATTTACTATATCATGTGCATTTCCTACCTGACAATGGGGGTTTCGTCCAAAATGCATAAATATTCATTGTCGATAAGGGTCCTGTGGCTTTACGATACTAGGCCTTGTGTTTTTAATGGGTACTGCCATGCGGAAGAAAACTTCTTTGATCGCTTGATAGTTAAAGGGCACAAACGGCCATAGGTAGGGCGTATCGAGTGATCTTGTTAATGCCAGGGTCAAAATGACGACAATTAGTCCGATCATTAAACCCGTAACCGAGAAAAATCCAACCATCAACGTTAGGAATATGCGTACAAGCCGATTCGCCAAACCGAGCTCATAACTTGGAGTTGCAAATGTGCCAATTGCGGCAACTGCGATATAGAGAATGACTTCTGGTGAGAACAAGCCGACATCAATAGCCACCTGACCAACCAGAATCGCTGCGATTAAGCCCATCGCTGTGGCAAGTGGAGACGGGGTATGAATGGCAGCCATTCTCATCAGATCCAATCCAATCTCTGCAATAAGAAATTGAACCAGCAATGGGATTGACCCTGACTTCTCCTTAATACCCAGAAAATCCAATGGCTCGGGAATCAGTCCGGGATGATTGACCAAAAGCAACCAGAGTGGCAACAAAAACAGAGATGCGATGATTCCCAGATATCGTACCCACCTCAAATAAGCTCCAACGACCGGACGTTGCCGGAATTCCTCTGCATGCTGTACATGATGAAAAAAGGTAGTCGGGGTGATCATGACACTCGGTGAAGTATCTACATAGATAAGGATATGACCTTCCAACAAATGAATCGCTGCCACGTCGGGGCGTTCTGTATAACGCACCAAAGGAAATGGATTCCATGACTTCCCGACAATAAATTCTTCAATCGTTTTTTCTGCCATCGGAATACCATCAATTTTGATCTTTTGCAACTTGTCCTTGATTTTCTCCAAAAGCTCGGGATTGGCTACATCGTGCAAATGCGCAATTGCCACATCCGTTTTGGATCGTGCCCCGATTTTCATAATATGAAAACGAAGCCGCTCATCCCGAAGCCTTCTTCTCGTTAGTGCCGTGTTCATGACTAACGTTTCTGTAAACCCATCATGCGCTCCTCGAACCACACGCTCCAGATCCGGTTCTTCTGGTTGCCTTCCCGGGTATGACTTCGCATCCAGGATGAGTCCCTCGTTTTCCCCTTCAATAACCAATCCAACCTGACCTACCAGCACACGATCAATCAATTCGTCAGCAGTCTTTACTCTGGTTATTTGGAAAAAGGGAATATAGCGGTAGTAAAGAAGATCAACGGCATCTCCTTCCAAATCGCCTTTTCGTAAATCGTTCATATCTCTCAGGATTTGAGTAACAATCTCGCTGTCTGCAAATCCGTTAATATAGTAAAGTAATATCCGCCTGTGGTCATACTCCATCTCATGCAGGCCAACGTCAAAACTATCTCCAACACCAAGAACTTTGTTGATGTGTTCCTTGTTTTCTTCGATTTTATTGGACAGGGGCAGTTTCTCTTTGGTTTGCATTAGTCTCACTCCTTTCTAAAATCCACTCAACTGCTTTCAGAGTGATCGGGCAACCGTAACGGACATTGTCTTTCCCGTGCATTTTCCCGATGTCACCAATTCCGATGACATTAGGGATATTGTATTTGTTGAGAACGTCAACCGTATCTCCGTAAATGTGATTTTCTAACGACTTGTCTGCATAACCATCTTTGTCTACAGCTTCATCTAAAATCTTTCCTTCATTCGTGATGGAATACTGTACTTTGGCCCCTTCTACGGTTTTGGTATTGGATGCGACTGCAATTGCCCCAATGACCTCGATCGATGGATGGGTAAGTAGATAAGCAATTGCTTGTTCTCCGGGACCAGTGGCGAAGTTGCCATTGTCATCAAACATGACGAGCACAGGGTCCTTGGCAGCTTGTGTAATCAACTCTGCCATTTGCGGTCCAGATAACGAGGTAGGATTGCCCGCTGATAAAGAAATACATCTCCCACCCACATGACGAGCAACTGCCTCAACCACTTTTTGGGCTACGTAATCTCCATCTGTTATGACAATAACTTTGCGCCGTTTTGCCACCATCCTTTGATGTCTCCTTTCTGCGCATTATCCTTTGGGCTTAAACACCAATGATGCAAGAAAGCCGAAGACGATTGCAGCAGAGATTCCCGCACTTGGCACTTCGAAAATTCCTGTAATGACTCCTACTACCCCATGCTTTTGGGCTTCTGAAATAGCACCATGATACAGGGCATGCCCAAAGCTCGTAATGGGAACAGTCGCACCAGCACCGGCAAAATCAATCAGAGGATCGTAAATCCCTACAAAATCAAGTACCACTCCCGTTACTACCAACGTACTCATGACATGTGCTGGAGTCAGCTTACCCACATCCATCATTAATTGACCCGCAACACAAATTAATCCACCCACTATGAAAGCGATGATATATTCCATCATGTCCCTCCTTCAAAAACGACTGCATGGGCAATACATGGGATGGAATTTCCTTGCTGATAGCTCACTGGGCTTAACAGTGCTCCTGTTGCCACTACCAGCACCCGTCCTAGTTTTCCTTGTTCAAGCTGGTTCATGATATACCCGTATGTAACAGTCGCACTGCTTGCACAACCACTTGCACCAGCGAAAACTTCCTGCTCAGGAGAATAAATCATCAATCCGCAATCATTATAAACCTTGTCCATATCATACCCTTGGGTTTGCATGTCTTCTTTGACGATGGCGTACCCCACAGTTGCCAGATCACCTGTGACGATCAGATCATAATCCTGTGGCTTCCGATTCAGATCCCGAAAATGCTGAGTCAAAGTCGATATGGCAGCGGGAGCCATCGCTGCACCCATATCAAATGGATCCTTGATTCCCATATCAACGACCTTGCCCATGGTGGCATGTGTGATTCTCGGACCATTGCCGCCAATACCTACTAGTGCTGCTCCGGCTCCAGTAACCGTCCATTGGGCATACGGAGGTTTTTGTCCGCCGTACTCCGTCGGATAGCGAAATTGTCGTTCTGCTGTAGCATTGTGACTGCTGCATGCAGCAACTACATATTTGGCATAGCCTGCATTTACGAGTGCTGCTGCATTAGCTAGCGTCAGCATGGAAGTGGAGCAAGCCCCGAACATACCCATCAACGGAATATTTAATTGTTCTGCCGTAAAACTGGCTGTAATGATCTGGTTAAGCAAATCACCCGCCAGGATGAGGTCAACATCACTTTCGATTTTATTCGCTTTTTGCAAAGTATACCGGACAGCATCTTCCATCAGTTGTTTCTCTGCCTTCTCCCACGTCTCTTGTCCTGCATACAGATCATCATACGTTTTATCAAAAAACGAGGCGAGCGGACCTTCCGCTTCTTTGGGACCTCCGACGGCTGAAGAGGATTGTATTCGCACATTTTCTGTAAATTGCCATGTCTGTCGGCTGACCCGAGCGTTGTTAGAAGTAACAGAAACCATCCTAATCACCCCTCCTTGTTACCTGTACCTGCTACACCCACCCAAGCAAACTTTTAATAATACCGCCTATGAAGGCAGCTACTACCCCGAACACAATAACAGAACCGGCAAGCTTGAACATATTGCCACCCACGCCCAATACATATCCTTCACTCTTGTGTTCAATTGCTGCTGACGCAATCGAATTGGCGAAACCAGTTACAGGCACGGCAGACCCCGCACCGGCATACTGACCAATATTGTCGTAGATTCCCAGACCAGTAAGTAGAACCGAAATAAAGATAAGAGTAGCTACGGTTGGGTTGCCTGCCGTTTTTTCCGTGAAATCAAAGAAGTTTATATAAAAATTTTGAAGGCCTTGCCCAACGAAACAAATGCTTCCCCCCACCCAAAAGGCTCGGAAACAGTTCTTCCATACGTCACGCTTGGGACGAAATTTGGAGGCTCTCTGTTGATACAATTGCTGGGTTGCTTCCATCCGTGCATCCTTCGTTTTGGTTGCCATTTTTTTCTCCCTCTCTGCATAGAAGATATGCCGCTAATTAACTTTATTTTTTTCGCTAACCTTTCTTTCTATTAGTGTCAACCATTGCCAAATCATAACTGAAAGATCCACTGGATAATGCAACCGATCACCTTTCCAAACACCATCGCCATCAGGAAGAAGAGAATGTAGCGCTCCATCTCCAGACGTTTTGCGAGAATCGGGAAAACGTTAAGCACTTCTGTCAGTCCGGCAGCCAAGGTTCCAATAAAGACCCCCGCCAAAAGTCCAATGAAGATCAGAATTGCCACGGGAAGCTGCAAGACGATCTCAAAGAAATCAATCAAGGTAAAAAAAAGGGCACCAAGAACCAGAGCCCATTCGTAACTTCTGACAAACGTTTGTGAATTCGTTAGTTGGGCTAGCCGTGGAATGATATCGAGCACAGTGATAAATGCGACTAATCCACTGCCGACCGCAAACCCTCCAGCCACTCCAATCAAGATTTGTAGCAATGATAAGGTGATACTCATGGCTTCGTCCGCTCATTTTCTTTATTTTCGTGCTGGATATAGTACTGATCTACATTTTGTTGATATAAAAACAGTTCAACCTCAAGCGGGCTCGGTTCTTCGTTAATTCGTTTCCGGAAAATATGATTAAAAAACAGGATCATCCCTAATCCCACCCCGATCGAATAGGGGATTTGCAAGAGAAGAGGCTGATGATTGAACTGTCCCGTAAGTAAAAAAAAGATGCGCTGATGTACTTGCAGCATGCTCACATCGGTATGAAAATTCATGATTGCCAAGCCGGAACCGACAAAAAGAATCAACCACACCAATCCAACCATGACGACATTTGGAGCTTTACGTGGATTATTCACCTCAACAATAATCTGAGGTGAGCCTTGAATCTCTATTGTCAAATCCGGATAAATGGACTTCAGCCTTTTGATCACTTGCATGATATCGATAATGATCAGGTCGCCATCCTCAGGTTTCACCTGATAAACAGGCAGTTTCTGCATGGTTTCCTCTTGCAGCCCATCACAATACAATTGGCAGATGTCTCCCAAACGAATCAAAGCATGCGGCTTCACGGCTAGCTTTTTTCGCAGTTTCAGGAATAAAGGTTGATCCAACGGTCTTCCCCTCTCTTCCTTGATTATGGCCATTTTCAACTAGTATGTGTTGTTTTTGATGTCTTATAAATAAAGCCTTTCTTACACGTCAAAAGAAAAAAGCCAGTGAGCTATTGCTCAATCTGGCCTTTTATGGTTTGGAGAATTCTTTTTTCTAAACGGGATACCTGAACTTGTGAGATTCCCAGCCTTTCAGCTACTTCAGATTGCGTAAAATCCTTGTAGTAACGCAGATAGACGATAAGTTGTTCCCTTTCAGTCAGTCTGCTGATTGCATCTTTGAGGGCAATTTTGTCAAACCACTTCCCAATGCTTTCATCGGCAATCTGGTCAATTAGCGTAATGGGATCTCCATCATTTTCAAATACGGTTTCATGGATCGAAGAAGGCGCCCTGCTAGCTTCTTGGGCAAATACAACTTCTTCTGGCGTTATCGATAAAGCTTCAGCAACCTCTGCAATGGTAGGTGACCGACCAAATACCTTGTACAATTCATCCTTCACTCGTCGAACCTTGTTTGCTGTTTCCTTTAGCGAACGACTCACTTTGACCGTGCCATCATCCCGGAGAAACCGTTGGATTTCACCGATAATCATGGGAACAGCATACGTTGAGAATTTTACGTCATACGCTAGATCAAATTTATCAACAGCTTTCAAGAGTCCGATGCAGCCAATCTGGAACAGATCGTCTGCTTCATATCCACGGTTAATAAAGCGCTGAACAACAGACCAGACCAATCGGATATTGCTGTTCACGAGAAGTTCTCTGGCATCATTGTCACCAGCTTGGCTTTTGGCGATCAACTCTTTAACTTGTTCGTTCGTCAGAAATGGGTGACTGGCGTTTTTTATATCTGCTCCCATGGCATTACCCCTAATTGTTTTGCACGGCTTTTGATAAGGTAAGATGTTTGGTCATACGGATCTTTGTACCTTTTCCAAGACCAGTGATAACCTCAATAGAATCCATGAAATTTTCCATAATCGTAAAGCCCATTCCGGAACGCTCCAATTCAGGCTTAGATGTGTAGAGAGGTTGCATTGCCAAATTGATATCTTCAATCCCTTTTCCGTGATCTTCAATACTGAGTTCAACAATGCTGTCAGTCAGCGTGACTTGAATATGAACCAGTCCTTCGGCATTCTCATCATACCCATGAATGATGGCATTGGTTACACCTTCTGAGACAACCGTTTTGATTTCCTCCATCTCTTCCATCGTGATGTCCACCTGGGAAATGAATGAGGCGACAGCAACACGAGCAAAGGCTTCATTTTGGCTGAGAGCGGCAAATTGCAACTGCATGAAGTTACGTTTACTCATTTACGCCACCCCCAATACAGTTAATGCAGCCGTTTCGTTTTCTTTGAACTTGATTACTTTAAACAAGCCCGACATTTCAAAAATTCGATGAATGGTTGGATTAATCGAACATACATACATTTCACCTGAACGACTGGTGATTTGTTTTAATCGTCCCAGAATGACACCAATTCCCGAACTGTCCATGAACTCCAACTCTGCCAAACTGAGCACGATATGGCGGATTTCTGTATCTTTGAGGACCTCGTCCACTTGATTACGGAGTTCAATTGCCGTGTGATGATCCAATTCGCCTTGCAAACGAACGATGAGTACTTCGTGTTTGGTTTCCATGTTTATGGTAAGACTCATATTGGTTAGCACTCTCCTTCTTCCCGTTGATACCCTCTTTTTCTCCATCGTTTTATCCAATTCCTCCCAGTCGACAAAAGAACAAAAAAATCGAGAAGCCTTCTCCACTCATTCGAGGCATCTCGATCCTTTTTGCGTCTTTTTCCTGCTGGTTTAATCGTAACTGATCAAGATCTTCTTGGTTGTACGCGCAAAGATTTCCCACATGCCTGCTGGACCAACCTCTTGATCCGGGTAAAGATCAATTCTTGCTACTGTTTGACCATCCTTTTTAATAAAGATGTGCCCTACAACATCCGATTTCTTAACGGGTGCTTTCAGGAAAGGACGCAGCTCAATTTCTTTCGTGTACTTGTCTACCGTCTCACCCTTTTTGGCCAGAACACTGACTGGTTGGGCAGTAATGATGTTCACCCGAGGCTGTTTTCCTTTATCAACATTAATCGGTTGAATGATGTCACCCTTTTTGTAGACGGGATAGACCTGGAAGTGGTTGAAAGCATAGTTAAACATCGATGAGACTTCACTGTTTCTCGTCTTGGTATCTGGCTCTCCGAGAACGACGGTAACTACCCGCATATTGTTGCGTTTGGCTGTCGCCGTCAAGCAATATTTGGCTTCTGAGGTATAGCCAGTTTTTAGTCCATCCACACCCTCATAAAAACGAACAAGTTTATTCGTATTGACGAGCCAGAACGGATTAGAACTATCTTTTCTCAGGTAATCTTGATAAGTGCCTGTGTATTTTGTGATTAGATCATGCTTAAGCAGTTCACGAGACATAATTGCTATATCCATAGCAGAGGAATAGTGATTGGGAGCAGGCAATCCGTTCGAATTGACAAAATGCGTATTCTTCATATCCAATTGCTTGGCCCGTTCATTCATTTTGGCGACAAACGACTCTTCTGTACCCCCGATATGTTCTGCCATGGCAACCGAAGCATCGTTTCCAGATGCGATTGAGATGCCTTTGATCATATCGTCAACCGTCATTTCTTCGCCAGGCTGGAGGAAAATTTGTGAACCACCCATGGATGCTGCCCGTTCACTTGTTCTAACTTTGTCTGTTAACTTTAATTCCCCACGCTCAATCGCTTCCATGATCAATAGCAACGTCATTACTTTTGTAATACTTGCCGGAGGAAGCTTTTCATTCGCGTTTTTCTCATACAGAATCGTCCCTGAATCCATCTCCAACAGAACAGCGGACTTGGCATTTGGGGCAATATTCAACCCCTGTTGCTGTTCCTGCGCAGCAGCCAATGCTGATGAGGAAAAGAAGACGATGCAGGTGATGCTACCAATCAAAAGACGTCGAAAGCTTTTCATAACGTTCTCTTCCCTCCATTTCATGATCCTATTCTCCCCAATCAATCAGGAAAATATTCACATCTAGCAATCGTTTTTGAGACAATTCAAACGAAAAAAAGGACCCTTTTTCCATTTCGGAAAAAGAGTCCTTCGACTATTAGATTTGAAAACGCTTGACACTCTCTGACAAATCATCTGCCAGCGTTTTGAGGTTCTCTGCACTTTCATTGATGCGGGCGATGGAAGCAAATTGATCATCAATCGTTTCAACTACACCCGAGATCGATTCATTAATATCATCGGACATGGATGCTAGGCGACCCATGGAGCTTGTGACCATCTGATTTCCGGCTGCCATTTCTTCAGCCGTAGCGGTCATCGCTTCACCTTGCTCTGCTGCAGCTTGTATATCAGAGAGAATTAACTGGAAGTTCTGGCCAACGGACTCTACAGAAAGCAAGCCGTCACCTACCATTTTGGCCACATCGTCCATGTTGTTGCTCATTTCAATTGATTCATCGTTGATAGAGCGGGCAATTTGCGCAATTTTCTCAGAGAAATTACTGCTTTCCTCTGCCAGTTTACGAACTTCCGTCGCAACGACAGAGAATCCTTTTCCTGCATCCCCAGCTCTTGCAGCCTCAATCGCTGCATTGAGGGCCAATAGGTTCGTCTGCGAAGCAATCGCACGAATCATCTCAACAATGCTTGTAATTTCTTTTGCACGGTCACGAAGGCTGTGCATTCGGTATGCTGTAGCTTCTACTTCTTTTGTTGCGGAACGAACGCCATGGATAACATCTTCCACTAATTGTCTGCCATTCTGTGCACGTTCGAATGTACGGGTTGTCGCAATTGAAGTATGTTCCGCAGCAATAGCTACCTGCTCAACACCTTGTGAAATTTCTGCAACGGTATGCGCTGTATTCTGTACTTCGCTTGTTTGCACTTGTACACGTTCAGAAATAGAAGAAATATTGTTTGAAATAACATCAATCGCCTGTTTGTTTCCATGAGCAAATACATTTAAATCATCGGCAGCGACATTTAATTGCGAAGCTTGTCCCTGAACCAGCGAGATAATTTTTCGGAGTTCAGTAACCATTTCATTCATGGAGTTGGCTACAAGTGCGATTTCATCTCGACCACGTACTTGTACTTCTACATTCAGATCTCCCGAACCGATGCGCTGCATGTCACCTGCAATTTGATGAAGAGAAACTCGGATTCCCTTGGCAAACCACCAGATGACCGCTGACGCCAGGATGATGACGGGAACACTAAATAGGATGAATGCCCAACCCATGCCGTTCACTTCTCCATACACTTCATCAATTGGTGTTGTCAAAATGATAAACCAGTTAACGGAAGGGATCGGAGCCAAAGCAGCAAATGAATCGACACCATCATCATACAAGACACTGTTGCTTTGACCAGCAGCCATTAATTGAAGCATTTCACTATATGCTGTGTTTTGCTTTAAATCCAGCTTGTTGTTCTGTTCTTTATCCTTGTGAGCCATCACAAGTCCATCTTTATTAACCACAAACGCATATCCATTTTCCATAAAGGAGAACTCTGGTATCTCTTTCACCAATTTATTAATCGAAAAACCAGCGATTAAAATACGATCGGTATTGTCATTGGCATCACCAATTGGTGTTGCTACATAAAGCGTGCTTTTCTCAGCATTCGGAGTTATTTCTACATCGGACACCACTGCTTGTTTGGTGTCTCTTGCTTGTTTGAAATACTCTTTGTCAGAGAAGTCTGTATGTGTATTTCCTGTCATGGAGTAAATTTCTTTACCTGACTTCCCATCGACAAGGAACACTTTGGTCACTTCACGATGTGTTTGATTCAGGTTGTGGAACTGCTCCTTGATTAAGGTTTCCACATCAGTCGACATCAGCCGCTTGGAAGCGATCTCTTTGGTTGAACCCATAATATCCGTAATCCAGGTATTAATCGTGGACGCATGCTGTTCAGCCAACATTTTGGACTGTGATGACGTAATTTTGATTAGTGTGCTTTTTGAGTAAGAAAGTGCGATAAACTGTGATGAAACAATTACAACTACGATTAGCAAGATACCCAACACGATCATTTTTTTGGCAATTGAACTTCCAATGGAACCAAAAAACGCATTCGGTCGAATATTCCGGCGTTTTGGCTTTTCATCCTTTTCTGAGTTGTCCATTTTTTCGGAGTTGTTAGATTTATTTTTTTTGAACCGATTGACTGTCTCTTTTACCCGTTCAATAAACTTTTTGCTCCTACTCATTGGTGCTCGCCCCCTTTTGTCTTCCTTGAACGAAATAGAAAATCTATGTATTTTTCATACTTACTTTCCTGCATTCGAAAGTGGATGAATATGTATTCGTCATAATCGCAAGAATTCCTACATAATGAGTAAGAATTTGACAAAAAAATTTTGAGCGTAAAATAAATTCGTTATATAAATTCCAAAGGATACTCCCGAATCAGGAGTATCCTTTGTGTCAGCTTAGTTGTTATACAAATGGCATGCAGTGAAGTGACCAGGTTCAACTTCACGCCAGGTCGGTTCAGCAGCCGCACACTCAGGCATCGCTTTCGGGCAGCGAGTACGGAAATGACATCCACTTGGCGGATTCATTGGGCTCGGTACGTCGCCTTCCAATACGATACGTTCACGTTTGCGTTCAACTTCAGGATCCGGGATCGGAATCGCTGAGAGCAATGCTTGCGTATATGGGTGAAGCGGATTTTCATACAATTTATCAGCAACAGCAAGCTCAACCATTTTGCCCAGGTACATTACACCGACACGGTCAGAAATGTACTTAACCATGGAGAGGTCATGGGCGATAAACATGTAAGTCAGGCCCATTTTTTCTTGTAATTGCTCAAGCAAGTTAACAACCTGTGCTTGTACGGATACGTCAAGTGCGGAGATTGGCTCGTCACAAACGATGAATTTTGGTTCCACCGCAAGTGCACGTGCAATACCGATACGTTGACGTTGTCCACCAGAGAACTCATGTGGAAAACGGTTGATATGCTCAGGGTTCAAACTTACCAGAGAAAGAAGTTCTTGAATGCGCTCTTTGCGTTTTTGACCAGTTGCAAGTCCATGAATATCAAGGGCTTCCCCGATAATGTCGCCAACTGTCATACGTGGGTTCAGTGATGCATAAGGATCCTGGAAGATCATTTGCATACTGCGGCGCATTTCCTTCATTTCTTGGGCATTCAGTTTGGTAACATCCTTGCCGTCGAAAATCACTTGACCGCTAGTCGGTTCATATAAACGAAGGATTGTACGTCCAGCCGTAGATTTACCACAACCGGATTCCCCTACGATACCGAGGGTCTCACCACGTTTAATTGTAAAGGAAATATCGTTAACAGCTTTTAATTCCTTGTCGCCAATTTGGAAAAATTTCTTTAGATTTTTTACCTCGAGTAGGTTGTCGTTCTTTTCCAAAACTGCCCCTCCTTCCTAAGATCCAACGCGGCTTTGAGCCATAGGATGTTGTAACCAGCACGCACAATGTTGTGTTTTGCTAATCTCGTTCAATTCTGGATCAGCTTCCTGGCAAATGCGCATTGCAGATTCGCAACGAGCTGTGAAACCGCAACCGACTGGCGGACGGAGCAAATCAGGCGGTGTACCGAAAATTGGTGTCAATGGTTCGTCTTTGTTCAAGTCCAGACGTGGAACGGAACGAAGCAAACCTTTGGTATATGGATGTTGCGGATTGTAGAACACTTCGTCTACCGTACCTGTTTCGATAACTTTACCTGCATACATTACAATTACACGGTCACACATCTCAGCCACAACACCAAGGTCGTGTGTGATCATGATGATGGAAGTTCCCATTTTCTTTTGGAGATCTTTCATCAATTCAAGAATCTGCGCTTGAATCGTCACGTCAAGAGCTGTTGTCGGCTCATCGGCAATCAACAGTTTTGGTGAACATGCAAGTGCAATGGCGATCATACCACGTTGACGCATACCACCTGAGAATTCATGTGGATATTGCGTAATACGTTTATCTGGTTGTGGAATCCCAACGATTTCCAGCAACTCTATTGCACGCTGACGAGCAGCTGATTTTGACATTTTTTGGTGTTTGATGAGACCCTCCATGATTTGATTACCAATTGTCATGGTTGGATTCAAGGAAGTCATTGGATCCTGGAAGATCATCCCGATATCTTTACCACGGATGGATTCCATTTCCTTATTCGACTTCTTAACAATATCTTCACCATTAAAGATAACCTGACCTGCTTTGATATCACCAGGAGGCATCGGGATCAATTTCATCAAAGATTGAGCCGTTACGGACTTACCACAGCCTGATTCCCCTACAATCGCTACTGCTTCTCCACGATTTACATGGAAGTTCACGCCACGAACTGCTTTTACTTCGCCTGCGTAGGTATGGAAGGACACATGTAAGTCTTTTACTTCCAAAATTTTGTCCATGGTTGTACCTCCTATTTACGAAGGCGTGGGTCTACTGCATCGCGTATACCATCGCCCAACAAGTTAAAGGAAAGCATTGTAAAGCTGATGAAAAGTGCCGGGAACATCAATCGCCAAGGATAGTACTTCATTGCCGGTAAGCCTTCATTAGCCATTGTACCCCAGGAAGCGATCGGAGCAGCAACCCCCAAACCTAGGAAAGAAAGGAAGGACTCAGTAAAGATGGCAGAAGGTACTGTCAAACTCAAAGTAACGATAATTGGGCCAAGAGCATTTGGAATCAAGTGTTTGAAAATGATACGGCTGCTGTCGGCACCCAAAGAACGAGCAGCCAATACGAATTCTTGTGCTTTTAGTTGCATCATCTGACCGCGAACAATACGGGCCATCCCAATCCAACCGGTTATACACATCGCTATGATAATGGTGAGAACACCTGGTTCCATAACAACCATCAAAAGGATAACGACGAGAAGGTAAGGAATAGCAAACAGGATATCGGCAATACGCATCATAATTTCGTCAATTTTACCGCCATAGAAACCTGCAATACCGCCCCACAGAATACCGATAATCAAGTCCATGATTGCAGCGGCAATACCAACTTCAAGGGAGATACGAGCACCGTACCAAACACGAACAAACACATCACGACCAAGGTCGTCAGTACCAAACCAGTGTTCACCCGATGGTTTCAGGTTCTTTCCTGACAAATTCGTCGTAAAATAATCATTGGAGCTTAACATTGGAACAAATGTCGCACACAAAATCAAGATTACGAGGAAAATCATCGAAGCCATAGCAACTTTATTTAATTTCAGACGTCGCCAAGCATCTGCCCAGAAGGAAAGGCTCGGTCGCTTGATTTCTTCCGCCTGGCGGAGGTCCATGGAAATGGGTTGGAAATGTTCTTTTGTCAATTGCATGATTGATTACTCCTTTCCGCCAGTTAGTTTAATACGTGGATCGATGAAGGTATATAAGATATCGACCAAGAGTACAAGAACAATAAGCAAGATCGAATAGAAGACTGTTGTACCCATGATTACGGTATAGTCACGGTTACTAATCGATAATACGAACTCACGTCCCAATCCAGGGATACCGAAGATTCGCTCGATTACGAATGATCCAGTCAAAATACCAGCAGTAAGTGGTCCAAGGTAAGTTACAACTGGAAGTAATGCATTACGAATAGCATGTTTAACAGTAGTCGTTAAACTGCTAAGTCCTTTTGCTTTTGCTGTTTTGATATAATCTTGTCCTAACACTTCAATCATGTTGGAACGAGTCAAACGTGCGATAAATGCCATCGGCAGCATACCAAGTGCGATCGAAGGCAACACCGTATGCTTCCAAGTATCCCACTTCGCAATCGGAAACCATCCAAATTCAATCGCGAAAACATACTGAAAGAAGGCTGCAAGAATAAAGCTTGGTACAGACAAACCTAATACTGCTAAAATCATTGCAGTAAAATCTTGCCACTTGTTATGCTTAAGTGCGGCAATGATACCTAATGTCATACCACCAAAAACAGAAATGAATAGTGCTTGTAAACCTAAGTGAAGGGAAACTGGAAAACCACGATTAATAATGTCATTAACATTGGAAGACTTCTCCGAGAAAGAAGGTCCGAGGTCCCACGTAATTACTCGACCGAGATACTCAACATATTGTTGTCCAATCGGTTTGTCAATTCCATAGTGCTTCTCAAGTGCTGCTAAAATTTCAGGTGGAACATTTCTTTCTGCTGTGAAAGGACCACCTGGTACTGCTTGCATGAGGAAAAAAGTGGCAGTTACGATCAGGAACAACGTAATAACCATAAATACGAGACGCTTGCCTAGATAACGAATCAAATCTCTTACCTCCTTATTTGTATTTGACTGCTTCCACTTCCCATCTTTACACTGGTTCGTTGCCTTAACAGTGCAAAAATCGACTGTGTAAATCTGCCCTATTAAAATTTTCTCTCTTGCGGCAATCTTTTCTCTCTATATTATATAAAACCTGATAACAGGTATTGCCGTTATCGTCTGATTTGTCGCAAAAGTTAAGGTATATGGTCATCCATATACCTCAACCTTGCAACATTTCAAATCCATCAATTAATCAAACTTCAAATCCTATTCAATGAAGCCCCATTTGAAGTCGATAAATCCAAGACCGTCTACGATAACTCCTTTAACTTTATCATTTTTAACCCAGGAGTTAGTATAGAAATAAATTGGAGCAATTGGCATATCCTCCATAAGGATCTTCTCTGCATCAGCCAAGATCTTCTTACGAGCTGCCGAATCTTTCTCAAGAGCAGACTTGTTCAAGAGTTCTTTGTACTGTGGATTTTCCCAGTTTGTATCGTTGTTTCCACCTTTTTTGTCTTTGTAAAGCTCCAAGAAGTTGATTGGATCATTGAAGTCACCCAACCAGCCCATGCGGCCAACTTGGAAGTTTCCTTGATGCAAATCTTCGATGTATACTTTCCACTCTTTGTTTTCGAGTTTGACATCTACACCAAGATTTTTCTTCCATTGATCCTGAATGGCTTCGGCAATTTTCTTATGACCTTCAGAAGTATTGAAGGAAAGAGTGATTGGAGGCAATTTGTCAATGCCAAGCTCTTTCATACCTTCTGCGAGAAGTGTTTTCGCTGTTTCAAGATCGTTGTCTTTGAAATAGCCGTCAACACCAAGGTTCATAGATGGAGGTACCGCTCCCATTGCAGGCGCTTGGTTTGTTTGTGTTACGTTGTCAATGATCGCTTGTCGATTAATGGAGTAAGCAAATGCCTTACGAATTTTCACGTTGTTGAAAGGTGCTTTTTCTGTATTGAATTTGTACCAGTAGGTACCAGCAATTGGTTGAGTTGTCATTTTGCCGCTTTGTTTCAAAGCAGGAATCGCGTCGGTTGGCAAGGAGCTCAATGGAGAGCCTGCCCAGTCAATCTCACCGTTATCAAACATGGAGAGTTCTGTATTCTCATCCTCAACCATGGAGAATTCAATCTTGTCAAGTTTTACAGCATCTTTATCCCAGTAGTTTTCGTTTTTCACGAGAACCAATTTGCTCTTATGTTCCCAAGATTCCATTTTGAATGGACCGTTACCAACATGCGTTTTAGCTTCGGAAGCCCATTTTGGATCTTTTTCTACGACTGCTTTGCTAACTGGGTAATACGTATAGAACGCTGTCAACTCAAGGAAGTAAGGAGTTGGATTTTCAAGGGTAACTTGAAGTGTCTTGTCATCAAGAGCTTTAACTCCAATATCTTCAGGCTTTGCTTCGCCTTTGTTCGCTTTTTCTGCATTCTTGATGTAGTACAATTGGTATGCATAGTTAGCTGCAGTTTTTGGATTGAGTACGCGTTTCCACGCATATTCGAAGTCGTGCGCAGTCAATGGCTCACCATTGCTCCATTTAGCGTCACGAAGATGGAATGTGTAAGTAATAAGGTCGTCTGAAACATCGATTTTCTCAGCTACTGATTCATGTGGCGTTCCATCTTCACCAGTACGAGTCAAACCGTCGAAAGTAGCGCGGATAACTGCACCGGATGTAGTATCTTCTGCAAGACCTGGGTCAGCAGTTGGTGGCTCGGAATGAAGGTTCATTTTGAGCACTTGTGGTGCAGCCGGTTTTTCTGCAGGAGCAGGTGTTTGAGCAGAGTTGTTGTTGTTCGCAGGTGGTGTAGAAGCACTTTGTCCACCGCAGCCAGCCAATGCAGCGCCAAGAACGAGTACGGAACTTACTAATGCAAATACGCTTTTTTTCAACGTAATTACCCCCGATTTTTTCTTTTTTTGTTTTTTTCAGAAAAAGAGAACAATAAGCGAAGCAATGGTTCCTTTTTTGTGAGAGTTAGGAAATCACCACTCCTTTCACTATATAGCAACTTCGTCATCGCGAACGTAAGAGAAGGAATCCTTGTACTGCTTTAGTTCCAGCGACACATCGGCCGCTGCAATTCCTTCAATGCGTGAGAGTCGTTCGTTGACGAAGAAGATTAACTCATTGTTGTCGTGAAAACAGGCTTGAATCATCAGGTCATGCTTTCCGCTGAACGCTCCGACGAACCGGACTTCTGGCAGAATACTCAGTTCTTCTGCTACATTTTTTTGCATCCCTAGTTTCGTCGTAAGTCCGATGATGGCTTGAACCTGCAACCCTAGTTTCTCTGGGTTTACCCGGATTACAAACTCAAAAACCTCATCTTGCAACAGCTTGGCAATACGGGAGCGAATGGTTCCTTCGCTGTACCCGAGTTGGTGAGCGATTTCTGTGTAGGGGGTTCTCCCATCTACCAGAAGAATCTGTAAAATCTGTTTATCAATTTGGTCAATTTTCTTCAACACCTACCACTCCTAGCAATGTATACAGGTAGATGGACAACTCTTGTATACGATTTTACGTGGTCCTCAACCTATTTTTTACGAAAATCGCAAAAATCCTTAATATATCTGTTGTCAATTTAAAAATAAACGGAATTGAGAGCGGTGTCAACGAATTTTGACAAGTAGAAAAATAAAAAATTATAAATAGTTTCAGTTCAATCAATTAATTTTTATGAATCATTTTCAGAATAATCATACCGCTTTGCGCCCAGAAATGGCAAGGATTCGTGAGAAAACAACTCAAAAATCCTTGCCAAATCGCACAAATCTCTTATTAATAAGCGCCATATTACGTACAATACTAAAAAGTTGAAGAATCAAGTAAATAAGCTGTTTTAAATTTCATTCTTTTTTATAAGGTAAATTATAATATTTTATATATTAATTGTTGAGAGCTCGGAGCTGTCGAATGAAAACGAAATGCTGACTCGACTTCGGCCCTTGCACTCTCTCCTTTTTCCTTGTCATTGGCATGAATAACGGCAATGGTATCCCCTTCTGATACGAGATCACCAATTTTATGAGTAAACAGCATGCCGACAGCCAAGTCAATTGATGCTTCTTTGGTGAGACGGCCTGCACCGAGCATGACAGAAGCATGGCCGACCTTCTCTGCATCAATTTCGCTAATATATCCAGAAACAGGTGCCTTGATTTCAATTAAATAAGAAGCTTGCGGAAGCAGTTCCGGCTGATCGATCTGTTGCGGGTTGCCTCCCTGCGCCTGCACGAACTCCTTGAACTTTGCCAATGCCTTTCCTGACGAAATGACTTCCTGCAATTTCTCATAGGCACGGTCAAAAGTCGCCTGTTGACCACTTAAAACAAGCATGTGAGCTCCGAGGGTCAGGGCGAGCTCCGTCAAATCTTTCGGACCCCTTCCGGCCAATGTCTCAATTGCTTCCTTTACTTCCAATGCATTTCCAACAGCAAAACCTAGCGGCTGGTTCATGTCGCTAATCACAGCAATTGTATTGCGTCCAACTTGACGTCCAATGTCTACCATTGCTTTCGCCAAGTCTTCTGCCGCTTCGAGAGACTTCATAAAGGCTCCCTTGCCCACTTTGACATCCAGGATGATGGCATCTGCACCTGCGGCAATTTTTTTGGACATGATGGAACTTGCAATGAGCGGTACCGCTTCCACAGTAGCAGTTACGTCACGCAGGGCATAGAGCTTTTTATCTGCTGGCGTCAAATTCCCTGTCTGACCAACGACAGCAACACCAACCTCACGTACTTGATTGAAAAATTGCTCATCAGACAGTTCCACATTAAAACCTTCGATGGACTCCAATTTATCGATGGTTCCTCCCGAATAACCTAATCCACGTCCAGACATTTTAGCTACAGGTATTCCTGCAGCCGCTACCAGTGGAGCTACGACAAGCGTTGTTTTATCTCCGACTCCGCCTGTACTGTGCTTGTCAACTTTGGTACCTGGAATTAAAGACAAGTCAAGCTGATCACCCGAAGCAGCCATCGCCAATGTCAAATCTGCCGTCTCTCTCCCACTCATACCCTGAAAGAAAACGGCCATCGCCCACGCGGACATCTGATAGTCAGGAATCTCCCCCGCTGTATAGCTTTGCACAATATATTGAATCTCTTCCGTTGTTAACTCATGACCATCACGCTTTTTGGCAATTACATCTATCATTCGCATCTCAATTACCCCTTGGTAACGATATTAAGTGTCCCATCGCCTCTACATCCTGGCTAGAATTCCATGGACCAGCTTCAAGAAATCGTGTTTGACTCGTTCAGTCGTCTCGATAACTTCTTCATGATTTAACGGTTGCTCCAAAATACCTGCTGCCATATTACTGATGCACGAGATTCCCAATACTTCCAAGCCGATATGACGAGCCACGATAACCTCCGGAACCGTGGACATACCTACTGCATCGCCGCCAAAAATACGCAGCATGCGAATTTCCGCTGGCGTTTCATACGTTGGACCTGTCAGACCGCAGTATACACCCTCTTGTAGCGAAATTCCTTGCTCCTTGGCAACACCCTTAGCCAATTCACGCAAACGCTTGGAATAAGCCTCTGACATATCAGGGAAACGAACTCCCACTGTTTCGTCATTGGGTCCAATCAACGGGTTTTGAGAAGTGAGATTGATATGGTCCGCAATAAGCATCAAATCGCCAGGATAGTAGGAGGTGTTAATCCCCCCTGCTGCATTTGTGACAAGAATCGTCTCTACCCCGAGTGCTTTCATGACGCGAACAGGGAAGACAACTGCGTCAAGACCATGTCCTTCGTAGTAATGAAAACGTCCTTGCATTGCTACTACTGTTTTTCCTTCGAGTGTCCCGATAACCAGTTGACCTTTATGTCCTGCAACCGTCGATTTGGTGAAATGAGGGATTTCTGAATAGGAAATCGCCACAGCATTTTCTATTTCATCTGCCAAAACGCCTAATCCCGATCCCAAAATTAGACCAATCTGCGGTTTTACTGATGTTTTTGCTTCAATCGCTGCCTTTGCTTCCTGAATGGCACTCATCTATGACACTCTCCTTTGTTTTCGAAAACTCTCTTGATTACAAACGATGCAGGATACTTTTGCCGATAACCGGAAGTTCAACACCAAAATTGTCAGCAATCGTCGCTCCCAAGTCTGCAAACGTACTGAATACACCGAGGTTTTCACCTTGATTGATTCCTTTATGGAAAAAGAGTACGGGTACATATTCTCTCGTATGGTCTGTTCCGTGATGTGTAGGATCGTTGCCATGGTCAGCAGTTAGTACGAGCAGATCACGTTCGCCCATGGCTTCAAGAAACTCCGGAATACGTGCATCAAATTCCATCAAGGCAGCACCATACCCTTCTGGATCACGGCGATGACCGTACTTTGCGTCGAAATCAACCAGATTGACAAAGCTTAAACCTGTAAACTCATCTTTCATGGTTCCCAGGATCTGGTTGACGCCATCCATGTTATCTTTTGTCCGAATGGATCGGGTAATCCCTTCTTCTGCATAAATGTCTGATATTTTGCCAATCGCAATCGAGTCAAGACCAGCATCTGCCAATCGGTTCATCACTGTTGGAGCAAATGGTTTGACAGAGTAATCATGACGATTGGAGGTACGGGCAAATGCGCCAGGTGAACCAATGAACGGGCGTGCAATGACACGAGTAACAGCAAACTCATCTCGCAAGGTAAGCTCACGAGCAATTTCGCAAATCCGATACAGTTCTTCCAGAGGAATAATTTCTTCGTGTGCTGCAACCTGGAATACACTGTCCGCTGAGGTGTAGACGATGACATCCCCTGTCTTCATATGTTGCTCGCCAAGTTCATCAAGAATTTCAGTTCCAGAAGCAGGCTTGTTGCCCAGGACCTTGCGACCAATGCGTTGTTCAAATTCATCAATCAACTCTTGCGGGAATCCTTCGGGATATGTTCGGAATGGCGTAGAAACATGAAGACCCATAATTTCCCAGTGTCCAGTCGTCGTATCTTTCCCGACGGATAGTTCACCCATCTTGCCGTAGTGGGCTTGAGGATGTTCGACTGGCTCGACATGCTGAATTGGCGCAATATTACCCAAACCCAGTTTTTGCAGGTTAGGAAGAGCAAACCCTTTTACCCGTTCTGCAATATGTCCTAATGTATGTGCTCCCTGGTCGTTAAATTGAGGAGCATCAGGCAATTCCCCAATACCTACACTATCCAATACAACCAGAAAAATTCGTGAAAAACGCTGACTCATAGTAACTTCCTCCTATTGTCGTTAGACGTCTGACGACTATATTGAAAAAAGAGAGTCTATGCTCTCGGATGAGTTTTGGCATAGACATCTTTAATTCGCGTGCGTGTAATATGCGTGTAAATCTGTGTTGTGGAGATATCGGCATGACCGAGCATCTCTTGGACTGAACGCAAGTCCGCTCCATTCTCAAGCAGATGCGTAGCAAACGAATGTCGCAAGGTATGTGGTGTTATTTCCACTCGTATACCCGCTTTTTGTGCATACTTTTTAATAATTTTCCAGAATCCCTGACGTGTAATCCTTTTACCCAGATGGTTCAAAAAAAGCGAATGATCTGTGGAAGCTTTCAATAATTGTGTGCGCCCTCTTTGAATATATGTACGAACGACCTCAATCGCAATCCGACCGAGCGGAATGATTCTTTCTTTTGAGCCTTTCCCCATACACTTGAGGAATCCCATTTCAAGGTTTACATCACTGATGTTCAGGTTAACCAGCTCCGATACGCGTATTCCTGTTGCGTAAAGAAGCTCCAGCATCGCTTTATCCCTCATGCCAGTCGGTTCTCCCAAGTCTGGCCCCTCCAGGAGAAGCTCGACATCCTGTATGGAGAGGACTTTCGGCAAGCGCTTCTCAATTTTAGGAGTCTCCAGATGAATGGAAGGATCGTTACTGATAAATTTATCACGCACAAGAAATTGATAAAATGCTCGGATGGAAGCCATATTGCGAGATAACGTTGCTGTAGCACGTCCTTTTTCCTGGAGCATCATCAGATATCCGATGATATGCGCTCGTGACGTATCCTGGATATCGATTACTCCATTATCACGCAGATAAGAGACATACATAACCAGATCCCGTTGATACGACTCAAGTGTATTCGCAGACAATCCTTTCTCTACAGCGAGAAAATGAGTAAAATGGTCGATGAGCATATCCATGGAGTTGCTATCCCTTCAACGTAAATTCATATGTAACACTTTCCACATCGCATCACAAAAATCCTCTTTTATCTTTAATCTCCTTCCAGATAAAAAAGCTGCAGACGCTCGTAGTCGATAGGCGAGAGACTGGTTTCATTTTTTTGCAGCAACTTTACCACTTTTACCGCATTGCCCGCTGGCTCCCGGTAAGGATTGGCTGGCAATATATGATCGGATAAAAAAGTAATCACTCCGTAGCTCATCAATGCACATGTAACAAAGATCAACAAAAACCGCACCATTTCCATCATACGCTTAACAGCGAGTCCCATCGTACCGTCATCCTCTATCCTGCTTTTTTCTTCCATTTTATTCACAGAGATGCTGGTACATGCTTACACCGGGATCGTTGCCATGACTTCCGAAAGTGGTCGATAAGGCAAGTTAAGTGATTTTGCTACTGCTTCGTAAACGACCTCGCCCTTTAACACATTTACTCCCTTGGCCAATGCAGGATTTTCTTCGATCGCTTTGCGGTAGCCTTTGTTCGCTAGTTGCAGACCATAGGGGACAGTCACATTGGCAAGAGCAATCGTAGAGGTCCTCGGAACAGCACCAGGCATATTGGCCACAGCATAATGTACGACTCCGTGTTTGAGATAGGTAGGCTCACTGTGGGTCGTGATTCGATCGATCGTTTCAATTGATCCACCCTGGTCAATCGCAACATCAACGATAACGGAACCTGGACTCATGGATCGAACCATCTCTTCTGTCACTAGTCTCGGTGCTCTTGCGCCCGGGATGAGCACGGCGCCAATCAGGAGGTCCGCTTCCTTGACTGCATGAGCAATATTGTAGGCATTGGACATCAAGGTGTGAAGTCTACCTTGGAACAAGTCGTCCAACTGTCGCAGACGATTGGCATTCACATCGATGATGGTTACATCTGCTCCAAGCCCCACGGCCATCTTGGCAGCTTGAGTGCCAACGACTCCTCCACCGACGATCACAACCTTACTTGGCGGAACTCCTGGTACCCCTCCGAGCAATACGCCTTTGCCGCCATGCGGCTTTTCAAGAAATTGTGCGCCAATCTGTACAGACATCCTCCCTGCTACTTCGCTCATCGGCATCAAGAGTGGCAAGGAACCATCTGGAGCCTGGATCGTTTCATAGGCAATTCCCACTACTTTTTTGCTGCATAATTGCTTCGTTAACTCCAATTCTGGTGCCAGGTGAAGGTATGTAAAGAGAATGAGATTTTCTTTGAAATACGGATACTCTTCGGGCAACGGTTCTTTCACTTTGCAGATCATGTCTGCCTTATTCCAGACTTCAGCAGCAGAAGAAGCGATGTTGCCTCCTGCGTGCACATAATCCTCGTCAGTAAATCCGCTTCCAATTCCCGCTTGATTTTGGACGATCACCTGATGTCCCGCCTGTACATAAGCTACTACGCCAGCAGGGGTCAATCCAACACGGTTCTCGTTATTCTTGACTTCTTTGGGTACGCCAATGATCATTCCATACGCCTCCTGTAGCTTCATTCACACCTTATCATGCCACAGAAAGAGTTTGCTCAAACCCCAAACGATGATTTCTTGTTTTAAATAAAAAAACTCCTCTCGCAAAAGGAGAGAAGTTCGTTTTACTTAAAATCTGCTGGGTTAACGTGATCAATACATCGACTACAAATTCCGTAAAAGGTCAAACGGTGATCAAGAATCGTAAAATTATAATTTGATTGCACTCGTTCTTCTGCCCCGGTCAATAGATCCTCAAAAATTTCATCCACGGTGCCACAATTTAGACATACCAAATGGTGATGATGATGCTCGGCGTCGTCATCACGCAAATCATATCGAGCCACCCCGTCACCGAAGTTCATCTTATGAATGAGTTTTAATTCGCTTAATAGCTCCAATGTTCGATACACTGTGGCGAGTCCAATTTCTGGGGCTTTCTCTTTTACTAGTAGATAAACATCTTCAGCACTGAGATGGTCCTGTTCATTTTCTAAAAGAACACGGACTGTGGCTTCTCGCTGTGGTGTCAATTTGTAGTTATGGGAATGTAACTGTTGCTTAATTTTTTCTATTTTTTCTTCCATTACTGCCCCTCCCCGCTCGCATGAAACCTGTTCCTATTATAGTAGAGGGGAAAGTAGTAAGTCAAACACATCTGTTATCATATGATAATTATTATTATTTGATGACATATTGCATGATGCTTGGCGAAATATAACTTTCGAACAAGGCTGCTAACGTTAGAATGCCAAACATCACGAGGACTAGCATACTATAGCTGAAAAAATACGGCAGGATTGGGCCTCGATTGTTGGAGATCAGTCTTGTTTTGATCAATCGAAGAGAAAAGGCTATACCAGCCACTCCAATAATTACAAAAGCAGGTATCACCAGCATATTTTGCGGCAAAACACCAGCCAAAGCAAACAAGACACCATCCCATTGGAACTGATTTACGAGAAAACCTACCGTAAAGCCGATGACGATTCCTTTTAGAAACAACAAAAGCAGAATCATGGGCACACCGATTATGGAGAGACCAAAAATCCACATGATTCCTACCGTCTTCACGTAATATCCCATGGCTTGCTGAAATTGCTGATTGGGGTCGGCAATTCCGTTTTGGTCGATATTTCGAAAAAAGTACTGGAGAAAACCAAATAACTCCTGTTTCTGTTCGAGAGATAAGGAATTGACAATAACCGCTCCAAAAATAACGCCCATCGTTATCAAGACAACGGTAAATACATACAGGGACTGGTTCTCCTTCATAAAGTTACGAATGGTTTGTCCTATGCGTGCACGCACTTATGCTCGCCTCCCGACAGCGTAATACTTATGCCTATGCAAGGGAAAGACGAGCTATTCCGTTTTTATAAGATTTGACGTTTACTTGTCAATTGCAATGCGACCATACACCCCAGCACCGCCTGAAGTGACTTTCAGTTGTCCTTGACTGGCACTTGTCAGTGTCCTTGCCAGTTTTTCACCTACAACCTTTTCGAGCTCGGTACAGCTTGTCCGATGGAGAATATTCATTTCTGTACCAAATGCCTGATACAACTTGTTGCGTATTTTGGGCCCAATACCTGGGATAAATTCCAAAGGCACTTGCTCAACATATGGCGGGCGATGATTCGGATGCACTCCTGCTGCAAGATTCGCCAATTCGTTCACCCTTTCATCCACCCCTCGAATGACAGCTTTGTACCCGCAATGAGGGCACCTGCCGTCTGCTGTCTGTGCAAGAGGTTGCCCGCAGGACTGACAAGTCGTCTGGTGGTATTTCCCCAATTGCGGCATCAGACCGTAGTTTACAAGTACTCCTCGCCCGTCTTCTCTCTTCAAGGCCATGACCCATTCCTGAAAACAAGGCTTCTCCATGACGATTTGTTGATATTCCCTCCCGATTTTGGCAAGAGAATGTGCATCAGAGTTGGTTAGGAAGGTCTTGTCATGCAGCTCCATTAAACGGTCTGCCATCCGGGTATTGGCACTTAAACCGAGCTCTACGGCCAGAATCCGTGACGGATCAAGAATTTCATCCATACGATCTGTACAATTGCCATACATGCCTTTATGCGGGGTGAAGATATGGGCTGGAATAACGGTGCCTCCCAGTGAATCGACGACTTGCTGCAATTCTCGGACAGTTGTTGCGATACGCTGTGAGCTGAGGGTGATGTTTTTGCATCGAGCCTGCAGCCACAAAGACAGTTCCCTCATGTTATGTACCGTCGGAATATAACAGAGAAAGTGTGCCTCCCCTCTCCCGTCTTCTTTAATTTCCACTTCGCTTCCCAGTATCAAAGAAGTCTGTTTATATTCGATTCCTCCACCTGCGACCTCATGTGCACTCCCTTGTTCCAGAAGAGCCTCCAGTTCATCCAGCACTTCTGGCACATGGGCATCGATGATTCCGATCATATCCATGCCTTTTCGTTCTGATGCCTCTTCTAGTACACTGGTCAGTGTCATTGATCGAGATGCAGTTATTTTCACCGGCTTTCCTGAACGGGTGGAACCGATATGGATGTGCAGGTCACTGAAGTAGGACGGTAGTGTGGCAGTCATTTGCTGAGCACCCGATTCTCCCAAGCGACGATGGCGAGCACGGTTTTGGCATCGCAAATTTCTCCTTGAGCGAGCAACGCTTTTGCTTCTTCCAATGTAAGGTGGACGGTCTCTACAAATTCATCTTCATCCGGGTGATAGACACCTTCGTACAAATCAGTTGCGATGTACAGGTGCAACAGCTCATTAGCGAATCCCGGTGAAGTGTAAAAAGAGCTATGGTGCTCCAACTGACGTGCCTTAAACCCCGTCTCTTCTTCGAGTTCCCGCACGGCGCAAACAATTGGTTCTTCCCCAATTTCCAGTTTGCCTGCCGGAATTTCCACGATGGTTTTTTCGAGTGGCTTGCGAAATTGACGTACGGCGATCATTTTTCCATCACTCGTTAACGGAAGCACAGCAACTGCCCCTTGGTGGGTGACAATTTCACGTTTCGCTGTGTGACCATTGGGTAATTGTACCGTATCTACTTTCAATTTGATGATCTTGCCATCGTAAATCTGTTCACTGCTAATTGTTTTTTCATATAATGCATCTGTCATAACTTCCTCCTGATTTATAGAACATTTGGTTCTATTCCTACACGATTTCCCATATGTTTCAAACAGATAAGACTTGTCCATGCTATTGTACAGGAGGTCATGACGTTATGAAAACATATGTTGATACAAATCATCTTCGCTTAGTCGGTAAAGCCTGGGAAATCAGAGCTACACTTCGTCGTTTGTCCGAGCATCCCATAACCTTGCAAGAGTTGCTAACACGTCTTGACCAGTCGATGAAGCGGAGATAATTTCTTGCCTATTATTCTCTAGTATTGCATGTAATTTGCGGGCTGTCTTTGCAGCGATATAACCGGTCTGAAAAGGACTGCTGTCCTGATATATGTCCCTGCCCATGGTTGTAATGGGTATGGGGTATTTTTTTTGCAGTTTCGCAAGTTCTGTGATCGGGGGTACAGAGGAACTCAGAATACCATGCTGTATTGTTCGACGACACTCTGTTGCTTGCACTTGAATCACCTGATCACGCCAATCACCGAAAACAGGAAGTGGTACGAAAACCTGACGAAATACGAGTCGTTGTAATAGAGTTCTTGTATGATGACTAATTCCGAAATGGTTCTTGCGCTGGTCAGAAAATGAAATTCTGGGGATCACGACCGGGATTCCACCCAATGCGGAAACAGCATGGATGACATCTGCCAACTCTGCTCCTGAGAAGCCAAACGTTGTACCTGTACCGACAACACCGGGACCAAACATACATAAAATCACATCGGCTTTTGCCACATGTCTGGCTGCAAGTAAACCTGTGTACAAATTAACCGCTTCGATCTCTCCGCCCCACGCATGGCCAACCGTAATGCAAGACGAAAGAATCTCCATTTCCCTTAGATGATTGACATGCTGGCTGATGGCTATTGGCAAGGATGCACTGTCAGGCATTACATAGACAAGCCTCAGATCTGGATTCAACTTTTTTAGTACGAGTGCAACGACGGGAAGATATGCATGCAGTTCCCCGATCAGAACGATTGTCCCTTTTAAATGGCCATTTTCCTCCGTAAATAAATGATGAAAAGGACTATTTTGCTCTTCAATCGCATCCACGGCTAGCTGTAATGGTGTGTAGCGCATTTTCATAATATGCCCCCATCTGGTTGGGTGCATGTCTACCTTCTCATTCTCATCAAGGCGAGTGACGATGATATGATAGCCGCCTGTCCCTAATCCTAAATCGACAGCAGTTGTATTGACCAATACGTGATCTCCCACCTGACAACGTCCTTGTTGTGCAGTTAGATAATAGGCGATTTCTGCATTTGTTTTGCCATCAAGTATGACGGAAACAAATTGAATTCCGGAACGTTCTTCGACGATTGTATCGACGACTGCTGATGTCAGTTGCAACATATCATCAGCCTCCTATCCTGCGCTTTTTCCATCCTATGCGAGTGCGGTTCCTTGTATGAGAAGCCTCGGACTCGTGTGATTGTTTGGACAGCTTAGGTGGAGACCAAAAACAAAAAGGCTCGTGGAATATACTCCCGAGCCTTCTCATTCTCTAATGCTTGTTATTTTCTATTCAAGGCATTCGGCAACGATCGCAACCACGAGTTCAGCCGCTTTGTTCAACTCTTCAATCGGCATACGCTCGTTCGTTGTGTGGATTTCTTCATATCCGATACCAAAGTTAACGGTTGGGATTCCAAAGCCGTTAAATATGTTTCCGTCGCTTCCACCGCCACTCTTCTCGAGTTTTGGCTCACGATTAACACGTTTGATCGCAGCAACCGCTTTTTGCACAACCGGTTGGGATTCATCAAATTTGAAACCATGGTACATAAAGATGACTTCATTCTCACAACGTGCACCCATATCAGCAGCGGCTGATTCGAAAGCAGCAGTCATCTTCTTCACTTGATCCTCTAATTTATCCATAACCAAGCTGCGAGCTTCGGATAATACCTCAACGAAGTCAGCCACGATATTGTATGATTTGCCACCTTCAAAACGTCCGATATTGGCAGTTGTATCTTCATCGATACGGCCAAGTGGCATGCGAGAAATAGCCTTGCTAGCAACAGTAATTGCGCTCACGCCATCTTCTGGATTTACCCCTGCATGCGCGGCTTTTCCATAAATTTTGGTTACGATGCGGTATTGTCCAGCACCAGCAGTGATGATTTCGCCAACTTTACCAGTAGAATCAAGAATGAAGCCTAATTCCGCTTTCAGCAAGCTGCTGTCCATCGCACGGGAACCAACCAAACCAGATTCTTCTCCGATTGTGAACACCACTTGAATCGTTGGATGTGGCAAATTATTTTCCTTGATAGTGCGAATCGCTTCAAAAATCGCAGAAATACCTGCTTTGTCGTCAGCACCCAGGATTGTAGTGCCATCAGAATAAACATAACCGTCACGAACCTCTGGTTTTACACCCTTACCAGGCACCACTGTATCCATATGGCTGCTAAACAGGATAGTTGGCCCTTGGGCAGTGCCTTCCAAAGTAGCGATCAGGTTGTTAGCGCCAAAGCCGGTTTTTGCTTTCGCATCGTCTTCTTCCACGGTAAATCCAAGTGAGAGTAATTTATCTTTTAGCACCTGGTTAATCTCAGCTTCATGTTTGGTTTCACTATCAATTTGGACGAGTTCTAAGAATTCCTGCAATAAACGATCTTGATTAATCACGTTTATACCCTCCTTGGCTGAATCTCAATATGTATCAATTGATTTTCAGTATAACGCAAAAAAGAAAAAATGCCCATTGATAGTCAAAATATTTTTTACAAGCAAGAAAGTTTACAACGGAATATTTCCGTGTTTTTTCTTCGGACGATTTTCTTGTTTATTGCGAAGCATCTCCAACGATACTTTCAAGTGCCTGCGTGTTTCCCTCGGATCGATGACGTCATCTACCATGCCGTGTTCTGCTGCAACGTACGGATTGGCAAACATCTCACGGTATTCTGCGATCTTGGCTTGACGGGTTGCTTGCGGATTTTCACTTTGCTCTATTTCTTTGGCAAAAATAACGTTAGCCGCTCCCTCTGGTCCCATAACGGCAATTTCAGCATTCGGCCATGCGTAGACCACATCGGCTCCGATTGCTTTGGAGTTCAATGCAACATAGGCTCCCCCATATGCCTTGCGAGTAATCACAGAGATTTTCGGAACGGTTGCTTCCGAGTAGGCGTAAAGAATCTTGGCACCATGACGAATAATACCGCCGTGCTCCTGATTGATACCCGGGAAGAAGCCTGTAACGTCAACAAATGTAATTAACGGGACATTAAAGGCATCGCAAGTACGAATAAAGCGGGCCAGCTTATCAGATGAATCGATGTCCAAGCCACCTGCCATCACTTTTGGTTGGTTTGCGATCAGCCCTACTGATTGTCCATTGATTCGGCCAAAACCTACAACGATATTGCGGGCAAAGTTCGGTTGCACTTCCATAAAGTCGCCATTGTCAACAATAAGCTCCAAAACCTTTTTCACATCGTACACTTTGGTTCCGGCTACGGGGACCAGATCGATAATGCCTTCCAACCAGTCTCCATCTTGACCTGTGAATTCTACTCGTGGTGCTTCCTCACGATTGTTCTGAGGCAAAAAGCTTAACAAACGCCGAACCTCTTCCAGCACTTCCTCTTCTGTTGCAGCAGTAAAGTGCGCATTACCGCTGATTGATGAATGTACACTGGCTCCGCCTAAATCCTCACTGGAGATCTTCTCTCCTGTAACGGTCTCGATAACTTTCGGACCTGTAATAAACATCTGAGATGTTTTTTCAACCATGAATACATAGTCCGTAATGGCAGGAGAGTAAACGGCACCACCTGCACACGGGCCCAGGATTACAGATATTTGCGGGATTACGCCTGAATAAATCGAGTTTCTATAAAAAATATGTCCGTATCCATCAAGCGAAACGACACCTTCCTGAATACGTGCCCCTCCAGAATCGTTTAAACCAATCACAGGGACGCCGTTTTTGGCAGCAAGATCCATGATTGTGGCAATTTTTCGTGCGTGCATTTCACCGAGCGCCCCGCCAAATACGGTGAAGTCCTGAGCGAATACATAGACCAGTCTCCCGTTGATTTTGCCGTAACCAGTTACGACACCTTCACCAGGTGCTTCCATCTTGTCCATACCAAAGTTGGTGGCACGGTGCTTCACGAACGGGTTCATTTCGACAAAGCTGTCTCGATCAAGCAAGATGTCAATCCGCTCACGAGCAGTCAGTTTGCCTCGATTATGCTGTGCTTCAATGCGGTCGTCGCCACCGCCCATCTCCACTTTCCGTTTCCGTTCATATAGCTCGTCTATCTTTTGATACATCTGATCACTCATTTGCATTACTCCCCTTTATCCTCTTGTGGGTACTGGCACAACTCATACAAGACTCCACCTGCGGCCTTTGGATGCAAAAAGGCAATTTGTGCTCCGTGCGCACCCTTTTTCGGGGTTTCATGAATGAGGGAGACTCCATTTTCTTTTAACTGGGTAAGGCGGTGATCAATATCATCTACATCAAGAGCGATATGGTGAATTCCTTCTCCACGCTTTTCAATGAAAATCGCAATCGGACTATCTGGTGACGTTGGCTCTAATAACTCGAGTCTAGTTTCACCAATGCCAAGGAATGCTACTTGTACTTTCTCGCTTTCCACGTACTCTTTCCCCTGTAAAGTTAGTCCCAACTGTTCGTTATAGAATGGAAGAGCAGCATCCAGACTTTTTACGGCGATCCCGATATGGGCAATCTTTTTCGGCGGTTTTTGGAAGGTCATCTGCTTGCCCGTAATCTTGCCCCGGATGAAGTCAGCCGTTACTTTTGTTGGTGTACCAGGTGTGAATACTTCCGCGATACCTTGTGACTTGAGGAAGGGGATGTCTTCGTCAGGAATTACACCGCCGCCAACAATGAGGATATCATCTGCGTTTCGTTCACGAAGCAAACGAACGACTTCCGGAAACAGCTCGTTGTGTGCTCCTGACAGACATGACAAGCCGATACAGTCTACGTCCTCCTGGATCGCAGCATTCACGATTTGCTCAGGGGTTTGTCTGAGTCCTGTATATACTACCTCCATACCTTCGTCTCGAAGGGCCTGTGCAACAACTAATGCGCCACGGTCGTGACCATCAAGACCTGGTTTTGCTACGAGCACTCGAATTTTTCTTTCCATGATGTACCTTCCCCCTCACACCGCTTATACGGCTCTATATTCACCAAAAACTTCACGCAATACGCCACAAATTTCTCCGATGGTTGCATAGCATCTGACACAATCGAGAATAAACGGCATCAGATTCTCAGTTCCTTCTGCTGCTGCACGCAGGCGATTGAGCGTTTGTTCAACTTGCGCATTATCTCGTCTTGCTCTCAGGCTGTCTAACTTCTCTTTTTGTTTTTTGCCAAGGGATGGATCGACACGAAGCAGCTCCGGTTGTGGTTCATGTTCCAATGTGAAGCAGTTCATACCTACGACCTTTTCTTCCCCTGATTCTATTTTACGCTGTGTATCATACGCTTGCTTATGAATTTCACGCTGCATGTAGCCCGCTTCAACAGCAGCAACGGCACCGCCCATGCGCTCGATCTTCTCCATGTATTCGAGTGACTTGAGTTCGATCTGATCAGTCAAATTTTCGATAAAGTAAGAACCTGCTAATGGGTCAACCGTATCGGCTACTCCACTTTCAAATGCGATAATTTGCTGTGTACGCAAAGCAATACGTGCGGACTCTTCTGTCGGCAAAGCAAGGGCTTCATCTCGGGAATTCGTGTGCAAGCTTTGGGTTCCTCCCAGAACAGCAGCAAGTGCTTGCAGAGTGACACGCACAATATTATTGTCCGGTTGCTGGGCCGTTAAGGTAGATCCACCCGTCTGGGTATGAACACGGAACTGCCATGACTTCGGATTTTTAGCTCCATACTTTTCTTTCATTAAACGGGACCAGATTCTCCGTGCTGCACGGAATTTGGCAATCTCTTCGAAGAAATTGTTGTGTCCGTTAAAGAAGAAAGATAATTGTGGAGCGAATTTATCAATATCCAATCCTGCCTGAATCGCAGCATCTACATAGGCGATCCCGTCTGCCAGTGTAAATGCAACTTCTTGTACCGCAGTCGAGCCTGCTTCACGAATGTGGTATCCGCTGATCGAAATGGTATTCCACTTCGGCACGTGTTCAGAACAGTAAGCAAAGATATCCGTAATCAGGCGCATGGAAGGCTTCGGTGGGAAAATATAGGTGCCACGTGCAATGTATTCTTTCAGAATGTCATTTTGAATGGTTCCTGACAATTGCGCAGAAGAAGCCCCTTGTTTCTCTCCAACTGCAATATACATCGCAAGCAACACGGAAGCAGGTGCATTAATCGTCATCGATGTACTTACTTTATCCAATGGGATACTATTCAACAGGATTTCCATATCTTCCAGTGAGTCAATGGCCACCCCTACCTTACCTACTTCACCCGTAGCCATAATGTCGTCGGAATCGTACCCGATCTGCGTCGGCAAGTCAAAAGCAACACTAAGCCCCGTTTGTCCCTGTTCGAGAAGATAGCGGAATCGTTTATTGGTCTCTTCTGCCGATCCGAAGCCAGCGTATTGTCTCATCGTCCAGTAGCGCCCACGATACATCGTTGGTTGAACACCACGGGTATACGGATATTCTCCAGGAAATCCAAGTTTCTCCATGTAAGCGTCATCAATCTCATCCGGAACATAGACTCTATCTACTTCAATATTTGACGATGTAGCGAATTGTGCCTTTCTCTCCGGGTTTTTCTCCAGCCGTTTGGTGACTTGCTGTTGCCACTCCCGATAGAGTTGGGTAAAATCATTGTTGGACACGTAAGTCCCTCCATTCCCAAGATTGGTGCAAACATTTTTCTTAGCTATGTAAACCTCAATCAATTCGTTTTCTCGATATAATTCTAGCATAGCTTAGTTGTTTTTCAATGTAACACAGCAATAAAATCGCATTGTTTTCAATATTATGCGAAAAATAGGAAGGAAGGTGATTAGTGATGAAACATCGTTCCGTAATTGCAAAAGTGATTCTTGTGCTGGTAGCACTTTCTTTAATCATTCCGTCCTTTTATATTATGAAATAAATGATCCCCTCTATCATTATCATTTGGGAAGCGAAAAGGAAACCCCTCTCCATCGAGAGGGGTTTTGTCGTTCTTATTCTTACTTGTAAACTACGATGCTGGATGTTGCTGCTTCCCAACCGATTTTGTACTTCAATGTATCGGTTACTGTGCGAATCGGAATCATTGGAACACCATTTTTCACTTGAACAGCTACTGGAAGCTTCACGTTCACGTTGTTCACTTTGGCAATGTTGGAACCAACTGTGAACTTAATGGAAGTAGTGCCACTTGAAATAGTAGCCACTTTATCGTTGTAAATAGTAGAAAGCGACAATGCCTCTTTAAAGAACTGAGCAGGTACCAGTGTATTACCACTCAATGTGTATGGAGCAGCTTTCAATGGATATGCTTTACCGTTCAATGTAAAGGAAGCAACATTAATTTTCACTCGTGCTGCACCTGCAGGTACCGCAGGAGTTGCTGCGCCGCCAATCGCAAGTGTGCGAGTAAATAGTGCAGGTTTTTCTTCGGAAGTATATACACCGATGGTAAAGTTACTTGCCCAAGTAGGTGTTGCGATAGCTGCCGCTTCACTAACAACTACGTTTACTGGAGTATTCGCAGCGATGTCTTGGGAAGGATAAATTACCAGGTTTTGACCACGGGATACTACATAGCCAGGAATTGATCCGTTTACGGAAATTGCAGCAGCGTTCACTGTTACAGGTACTCGGAATCCTGCTGGCAATGCCAACTCCAAGAAGTCACGATTTTTCACCAACGGCATTCCCAACGATTTGATACCTACGGAAATTCCTGTCGGTGTGTTCAACGTAGATTTTGTCAACGCAATCGTTGCCAACGAGTTATTTGCTGGTGTCGTTGGAGTTGTAGGCGTCGTAGGTGTGGTTGGTGTTGTTGGTGTAGTCGGCGTTGTTACACTGCCTCCGGAAATAGTGAAGCTTTTGGATGTAAATGATTTTCCAGCCGCTTTTGCCTTAATTGTATACGTGCCCGCAGCAGGGTTCTTCATATAAGCATTGTAGCTGAAAGAAATTTTTGCTGTGTAGCTTGATGTGAAATCGCTAGGCGTTGTAATCGTGAGTGTACGTCCAGTTGGGTACGCACCGTTTTTCATTGGCTTTCCGTTAATCGTAACAGAGCCTTTGTCAAGGTATCCTTCCAGCATTCCTTCTGAAGGGAACTCAAGTACAATATCTGTATTGTACGTCAGCTTGTTTTTGCCGAAGTCGAGTTCAAACGAATACGAACTTCTTTCGCCACCTGTAGAGTTGGAGAGAGAGACATCAAAGCTAGAACCAGTTGAACTACTGCCTGAAGAACTAGAAGAACCGCTTCCAGTAATTTCGAATTCTTCGGAAGTGTAAGTATCTCCATCATATTCTACTTCGATGGTATAATCATCATCTTCGTCCGGGTTCTCAATTCCTGCGTCTTCAGAGAATTCAATCTCCAATTCATCCCACTCGTAATCGTCATCATCCATATCATCTTCGAAATCATCTGGCAATGTGATAATTACTTCATCGCCATCAATCTCGATATCGTCTGGCTCGACGCCATTCACTTCTACATCGCCTGTGCTTATGCTGCTAGGAAGCATGTCTGAATCCGGGAAGGTAACCGTAATATCTTCTCCATCAGCCAAATCGGAATCAAGAGATATTGGGCCTAAGCTGTAGCTTGATTCCTGTCCTTCTTCGTCATCGCCGAGATCGACAGAGAACTCATCGTCGTTATCATCGTCATCGTCATCGTCGTCTTCATCTTCGATGGTAATTTCATAATCATCAGATTCATCGGTAGTTGTCTCAACATAGACAGTGTAATCCCCTTCATCTTCCGGGTTGGTAATCCCGTCATCGATCACAATGTCAATATCATCATCTTCGCTGAAATCTTCTTCCGTTGTGATGGAGATTTTGCTTCCACTTACTGAAACTTTTGATGAAGTAACGGTATCGCCATTGATCTCGATATTTTTCTTGATCGTAGTAGAATCAAGTTCGTACTCACTATCGAACTCAATGATGATTTTTTCGCCTTCATCCAAGTCTTCATCAAGTGTCATTTCGACCGTATATCCAGTTTCTTCTCCAGCTTCTTCACTATCTGCTTCTACAATAAAATCACTAAACGCTTGCGCTTTAGGTGGCATTACGAACGGACTTGCAACCATAGTAGTCGCAACGACAACCTGGAGTCCTTTTTTGATCTTTTTCATATTATCCTCCTATAATCTACCAAAATGGTTTGATTCTAGATTTGATAGACGTAAACAAGTTTACCATAAATCACTATAATAGGGAATGATCCGACAGAATTTTATCTATCTTTATCACATTTTGGCGATTTGTCCCAACGGACTCTCACTGTTTTAAAGACGAAATGAACATCTAAAAAGTTACATGCTTTTTCAAAAAAAAAATGAAAAAAAGTAAAACCAGGGATGTGCCCTGGTTTTTAGCCCTGCTATACACTAATACAGCTTGGTATCTGCGCTGATGTTCTCCAGTTTTTGCTTCACACTTTGCAGGAATCGACCACAAATCAATCCATCCAGGACGCGATGGTCAAGTGATAAACACAGGTTAACCATGGAGCGGATGGCAATCATATCATCCACGACAACTGGACGTTTTACGATGGATTCTACGCTGAGAATCGCCGCTTGCGGTGCATTGATTATCGGAGTAGACAGGACAGAACCAAATGATCCTGTATTATTCACAGTAAATGTCCCGCCTGTCATGTCTGCCATTGTCAATTTGCCTGCTCTTGTACGGTTAGCCAGGTCCTCAATCGATTTGGCGATGCCATAGATAGACTTCTGATCAGCATCCTTGATAACCGGTACATAAAGCGCATCTTCGGTAGCAACAGCGATGGAAATGTTGATGTCTTTCTTGACAATAATTTTATCGCCAGCCCAAGTTGAGTTAAGCATCGGGAATTCCTTGATCGATTCAACCACCGCTTTGATAAAGAACGGCAGGAACGTCAAATTGATTCCCTCTTTTTGCTTGAACTCATCCTTCACCTTGTTGCGGAATTTGACCAAATTCGTAACATCCACTTCAACCATTGTCCAAGCATGTGGTGCATCGTGTTTGCTTTGTACCATGCGGGATGCAATTGTTTTACGAATAGGTGTTACTGGAATCACCTGATCGCCTGCAGCTACTGGAATGTCATAGGCTACTTCTTTTGCAGGTGCAGCTACCTGCTCTTGTGTAGCAGCAGGTGTTGATACTACAGGAGATGGCGTGATTGGCGCTGTCTCAGCAGCAGTAGATACAGCAGGCGCTACTGGCGTCGCAGCAGGTGTTAAGTGTCCTCCACGCTCAATAAATGTCTGCACATCTTTACGTGTTACACGTCCCTCAGCTCCTGTACCCTGGATGCGAGAGAGATCGATATTATTTTCTTGAGCGAGTCGCATGACTGCTGGTGAGTAGCGCTGTTTACCCGCTTCTGCATTTACCTGATTTTGTACTGGCACAGACACAGTTGAAGCCGTGTTCGGAGTGAAAGCAGTTGGTGGAGCTGTTTGCACAGACTCCTGAACAGGTACACTAACAGCAGGAGCTTCTGCGGCTGCACTTCCCGCCTCTTCAATAAATAAAATCAAGGTACCGACCGCGACTGTTTCTCCTTCTGGGACGACAATCTCCGTTACACGTCCTGAGACGGTAGAAGGAACTTCAGCATTAACTTTATCCGTTGTAACTTCGGCAAGCGGGTCGTATTTGTTCACAGTATCTCCCACTTTTACGATCCATTTGGAGATCGTGCCTTCCGTAACACTTTCCCCTAACTGGGGCATGAGTACTTTAGTTGCCATGTTTGTCCTCCTTACCGATTAGAAGTGCGCCAGTTCACGCATTGCTTCGAGTACTTTGTCAGGATTTAACATAAAGAACTTCTCCATTGGCGGACTGTACGGCATCGCCGGCACATCTGGTCCGCACAGACGGCGAATGGGAGCATCCAGGTCGAACAGGCAGTTCTCAGCGATAATCGCAGCCACTTCGCCGCCGATTCCACCTTCTTTATTATCTTCATGAATGATGAGAACTTTACCTGTTTTGGAAGCCGCTTCAATAATGGATTCTTTATCAAGCGGATACAGCGTGCGAAGGTCGAGCACGTGGGCGCTGATGCCTTCCTGTGCCAATTTCTCTGCTGCTTGCAAGGCAAAGTGCAAAGTCAGTCCATAAGAGATAACCGTAATGTCTGTACCTTCCCGTTTCACATCTGCCTTACCGATCGGAAGGACGTAATCTGTTTCTGGAACTTCGCCTTTAATTAAGCGGTAACAACGTTTGTGCTCGAAAAATAATACAGGATCGTTGTCTCGAATGGCCGCTTTCAGCAATCCCTTCGCATCATACGGCGTGGAAGGAACAACGATTTTCAATCCAGGCGTGCTGTTAAACATCGCTTCTACCGACTGAGAGTGGTAAAGCGCACCGTGAACCCCTCCGCCAAATGGTGCACGAATCGTAATCGGGCAATTCCAATCGCTTGCTGAACGATAACGCATTTTTGCTGCTTCACTAACGATTTGGTTCACTGCTGGCATGATAAAATCAGCAAATTGCATCTCAGCAATCGGGCGCATGCCATACGCGGCGGCACCTATCGCTACCCCTGCAATGGCAGACTCTGCCAAAGGAGCGTCTATTACACGATCTTCTCCAAACTCTTCGATTAATCCATTCGTAGCACGGAATACGCCACCACGTACCCCGACGTCTTCGCCCAATACGAATACGTTAGGATCACGACGCATTTCCTCACGCATCGCCATGGTAATCGCATCAATATATGAAATGACTGCCATCTTGTCTGTACCCCCTTACGATTCGTAGACGTGCGTCAAAGTAGATTCAGGCGCTGGATACGGCGCATTTTCGGCATATTCTGTCGCTTCATCTACTTCTTTTTGCACACGAGTCAGATATTCTTGTTCTTTCGCCTCATCGAGTAAGCCCACTTCTTTCAGATACGCAGCAAATCGAATGATTGGGTCTTTTTTCTTTGCTTCTTCTACTTCTTCACGAGTACGGTATACCCGATCATCATCGTCACTGGAATGTGGCACCAGACGGTATGTGACAGCTTCGATGAGCGTTGGGCCTTCACCACGACGTCCACGGTCTGCTGCTTCTTTCACGACCCGATACACTTCAATCGGATCATTTCCATCGATACTTACACCTGGGAATCCATAACCGATTGCACGATCTGCTACGCTTTCGCAAGCAAGTTGTTTGGCTAGCGGTACAGAGATCGCATATTTGTTGTTCTCGCAGAAGAAAATAACTGGCAGCTTATGGACACCTGCAAAGTTTGCTCCTTCGTGGAAATCCCCTTGGTTACTGGAACCCTCACCGAACGAGGTGTATACTACGTGGTTTTTGCCTTGCATTTTACCAGCTAAGGCAATCCCAACGGCATGAGGAACCTGGGTAGTTACCGGACTGGAGCCAGTCAGGATATTCCACTTCTTGCCTCCGAAGTGACCAGGCATTTGACGCCCGCCACTGTTTGGGTCTTCAGCTTTGGCGAAAGCTGAAAGCATACAATCACGAGCCGATTGGCCCAAAACGAGCACTACGCCTAAATCTCGATAGTATGGGCAAGCGTAGTCTTTTCCTAATTCCAATGCGAATGCAGCACCAACTTGTGCCGCTTCTTGACCTTGGCAAGAGATAACGAATGGAACTTTACCTGCACGGTTGAGTAACCATTGACGCTCATCTACTTTACGAGCGAGTAACATGTAGTAATACATATCCAGTACTTGAGCATCCGAAAGACCGACCGCTTGATGACGGTTTTGGGTCGAGTTGGTCATAACTGTATGCCTCCTTTTTTATCATCGTAAGGTGTGACAAAAATCCTGCAGCTTTATATCAAACACCCCAATGCCCACATGGCCGAGCATTGGGGAGGAACTACAGCAAGTTTCTTATGAATGAATAGCCAGACCATCTACTGCTAAAGCAGCTTCCTGAATGGCTTCTGACAATGTCGGGTGCGGGTGGATGGTGTGTCCAATTTCCCATGGAGTCGCATCTAGCACACGAGCGAGTCCCGCTTCAGAAATCATATCCGTAACATGTGGTCCAATCATGTGTACGCCCAATAAGTCATTTGTCTTTTTATCTACAACGAGTTTTACAAAGCCATCATTTTCGCCGTGAACCAAAGCTTTGCCAAGTGGTTTGAAACTGAATTTCCCTACTTTTACATCATAGCCCTGATCTTTCGCTTCTTGTTCGGTTAAACCAACATTGGCAACTTCCGGTCGGCTATACGTACACTTCGGAACTTTGGTGTAGTCGATTGGATGTGTCTCGACACCAGCGAGGTGCTCAACTGCCACGATTCCTTCATGTGAAGCAACGTGAGCCAGTTGCAATCCTCCAATCACATCACCGATTGCATAGATATGTGATTCGGCTGTTTGGAAGTACTCATTGACAGCAATGACGCCACGCTCAACCTTGATTTCAGTCGCTTCTAGACCAAGTCCCTCCACATTGGCTTGACGTCCAACTGATACGAGCAGCTTTTCAGCGGTAAAGCTTTCGACGGTCCCATTTACTTCTGCTTGCACGATCACCTGACCATTTTCTTTGACCACCGTTTCAGGCAGCACTTTTGCGCTGGTAACAATCTTGATTTTGCGTTTTTTGAGCAAGCGGGTCATTTCTTTGCTTACTTCTTCATCTTCCAAAGGCAAGATGCGGTTGGCATACTCGACGACAGTCACTTGTACACCGAAATCATTTAACATCGATGCCCACTCGATACCGATTACTCCACCACCGACAATTGTGATCGAAGCAGGCAATTCTTTCATTTCAAGCGCTTCGTCGCTGGTAATGACATATTGTCCGTCGACTTCCAATCCTGGCAAAGTTCTAGGACGAGAGCCTGTTGCAATGATCAGGAAGCGTGGAACGATAATCTCTTGCTCCCCATCTGGCGTCTCAATTCGTACTGCTCCTGCCTGTGGAGAAAAAATCGATGGTCCCATCACTCGCCCAATACCTTCGAAGACTTTAATCTTCCCTTTGTTCATCAAGTATTGAATTCCTTTATGTAACTGATCGATAATTCCCTGTTTTCTCGCCTGAACCTTGGTGAAATCAAAACCTACGTTTTCAGCCAAAATACCGTACTTGTCGCCTTCTTTCACAGTTGCAAGCACTTCTGCACTTCGCAACAATGCTTTGGAAGGAATGCAGCCACGATGGAGGCAAGTTCCTCCGAGCTTATCTTTTTCTACGAGAGCAACAGACAACCCCAATTGTGCAGCCCGAATCGCTGCAACGTAGCCTCCTGTTCCCCCACCCAGTATGACGACATCAAATTCTTGAGACATAAGCGAAAGTCTCCTTTTCTATTTAGTGTAGAGCTACCTATTAAAGAACGGCATATGATTAATGTAAATTATTGGCTTGTTTAAGGCAACGACGGAAATTAACCTTTTACAGTTAATTCCCGTCGTTTATCTTTTCTATACCTTCTATTAGATCGTTCTCTACGAATTTTAGACTTAGCGACTCAACACAGACTTGGCATCTTGCAAGAACGTGCCACGGGATTTTGCAACTCTGGCAATGCGTTCTTCTGCCATACGATCTGCTGCCTTGTAGGTAGGAATTCCGTCGCGTTCAGCAATTTCGAACACACGAAGGATGTTGTCATAAATGGTTTCAACTTTTTTCAACGCACGCTCACGGTTGTAGCCTTGCAACTCATCTGCTACGTTAATCAATCCACCTGCATTGATCACGTAGTCAGGGGCGTAGATCAAGCCCATCTCGTTGATGATGTCACCATGGCGCTCTTCTTTCAACTGATTGTTTGCAGCACCAGCAATGACTTTTGCTTTGATGAGAGGAATGGTATCGTCGTTGATGATTGCACCAAGTGCACACGGAGAGAAGATGTCGCAATCTACTCCGAAGATATCGTTAACGCCAACGGCTTTCGCACCAAAATCATTGACAGCACGAGCCACATTCTCTTCATTAATATCAGTAACGATCAAATCTGCGCCTTCTTCATGAAGATGTTTGCAGAGATTGTAAGAAACGTTGCCAACACCTTGTACAGCAACTACTTTGCCAGAAAGATTATCACTGCCATATGCTGCTTTTGCTGCAGCTTTCATACCACGGTATACACCATATGCCGTTACAGGAGATGGGTTTCCGCTGGAACCGAATGCAGGAGATACACCTGTTACATAATCTGTTTCTTGATGGATCAAATCCATATCAGCTACTGTTGTGCCTACGTCTTCAGCAGTGATATAACGTCCATTCAACCCTTGGATATAACGTCCAAACGCACGGAAAAGTTCTTCACTCTTGTCTTTTTTCGGATCTCCGATGATTACGGTTTTACCTCCACCCAGGTTAAGACCTGCAGCAGCTGCTTTATATGTCATTCCTCGTGCCAAACGGAGTGCATCGACGATTGCATCTTCTTCTGAATTATATGTCCACATGCGTGTTCCGCCAAGTGCAGGACCAAGTGTAGTATCGTGAATAGCGATGATTGCTTTCAGGCCAGAGGTTTCATCTTGGCAAAAAACCAATTGCTCATAATCGTAGCGTTGCAAGTAGTCAAAGATCTTCATGAAAAAAGCCTCCTGTAATGATAATTTCAAATCCGTGATTAGAATTAAGATCGATTACTTCCTATATAGTTTACTGGAAAAACAACACCTATGTAATATGCAAGAGGCGTGCCAAACCCAAAATAATATGAAAGCGCTTTATTTTTTGTGAACAATGCGACACATTCTTGGTTTTTTCTACCTTCGTTCGCGCAATTTTTTGCATTGATACGCAAAAGCTTGCACGCAATATTTTGCATACAAGCTCCTTTCCACCAATCAGGCCTGATCAATTCCTAGTTTTTCCATTTTATAATATAAATTACGAAGAGAGATTCCCAGACATTTGGATGCCTCTGTGCGGTTTCCCTGGCACTGCTCCAGTACACGGTTGATATGATTGCGTTCTGCATCATCGAGCACATCCTTTAACGGCCTGTCGTCTTTGTTATGACTGACCTGCTGTGTGGATGGATGTGCTATAGAAGACTTGTGTTCAAGTGTTGGCAAATGCGAAACAAGAATGACGGTTTCGTGAATCTTCATGTGAATTAATGCCCGACCCAACACGTTTTCCAATTCCCGTACATTCCCAGGCCAATGATAACTTAACAACTCCGCCATCGCTTCACCTGAAATGTCCGTAACATTGCGGCCGTACTCCAGATTGTACTTGCGCAATAAATGAAGTGAGAGTGGCTTGATGTCCTCTTGGCGCTGGCGAAGAGGTGGGATGTGGATCGGTACTACATTCAGACGGTAGTACAAATCTTCACGGAATCGACCGGATTGAATGGCTGACTCGAGGTTGACGTGCGTCGCTGCAATCACCCTGACATCAATCGGTATTGCCTTGGTGGCACCTACCCGTACAATTTCCCGTTCTTGCAGTACCCGCAACAGCTTTGCTTGCATGCCTATCGATAACTCACCAATTTCGTCAAGGAAAATTGTTCCGCCGCTGGCTTCCTCAAACAATCCCCGTTTGCCGCCTCGCTTTGCACCCGTAAACGCACCTTCCTCATAACCAAACAGTTCGCTCTCTAAAAGAGTCTCGGAAATGGCCGCACAATTCACTCGGATAAACTGATTGTAACGACGCTTGCTTGCATTATGTATGGCATGGGCAAACAGTTCTTTCCCTGTTCCTGACTCGCCACGCAAAAGAACGGTTGCCGGTGTCCGAGCAGCTTTCTGCGCTTGCTCAATCGCCAATTTCATCGGTTCACTTTCACCGATAATTTCTTCAAATGTATATTTTGCTTCCAGTTTGCGAATGATTCGGCGGGCTTTCTCTAACTCTTCAGTCAGTGTTTTAAATTCTGAAATGTCATGAATGACCCCGACACTTCCCTTTAGTTCGCCGTCAACCATGACTGGAGCAACGTTTACGATGACATCCCTGCTTTGCAAACCCAATTTCATCGGTACACCACGGACTGGCTTTTTGGTGCGAAGAACCTGCATATGCATGCTCTCCCCTTCTGATATATCGACCGTTGCCGGTTTTCCAATGACATCTTCTTGGGTCAATCCCGTCAAGCGAGTGTATGCCGGGTTAATCAATAGCCCATTTCCTACTGCATCCACCACCGAAATGGCTTCGTCGGATGATTGGATAATTGCTTGCAGCATACTTTTCAACTCTTTGAGATCCGTAACTTCTTCTGCCAAAGCCATGACTTCGGTAATATCCCGAAAAATTGCCACAGCACCTATGACTTGTCCCGCTTCATCAATGACAGGCACTCGGTTTGTGATGATCCGTGTTTTATTTGACAGCTCCTGCTCCTGATTCAATTCAGGTAAACCATTTTCCAAAACAATATGTAACCTGGTATTCGGGATCGTGTCTTCTGCTTTACTTCCTAGTACAGCATTCGCATCGATACCCATCAATCGCTCGGCTGCCCGGTTAAAAATGGTGACATTGCCTACTGCATTTACGGCGATGATCGCATCATGTGTCGAGTTGAGCATAATTTCATGTTCCCGTTGACTATACGTCAACTTGCCGATCAACTCTTCTCTTTCATCAATTAATCTCATCACAAGACTGGTGAACGTACCTGGAATCAGCACGGTATGTTTGGGCTTCTTGCGCAAGATTTCGTTATACGCTTCTTCATCTCCGGTAGCTTCCAAAATCACATTTACGTCTCTATTCAAATAAGGAAGATAGTCCGTCCCTGTTTCGATTCCATATGATTGTGCCAACGCTATACCGGGAGCATTTGCATTTCGATCCACAACAGCAACAATGCGGATTTGCTCCATCTTCCCCATCATCTGTAAGAGTGCGCTACCACCCCTACCTGCTCCGACTATTAATACCTGAAGCATAAGCACCCCCTGCTTTCCCAAACAACACCTTTATTCCACGCTTGGTCTGTCCACTATATTGTAACTTATTTACTAGAAAAACGTCTCGGGCTTTTTCATTTCGAGGAAAATGCCGCTGCAGGTCAATGGACAAGTAATTAATGATGCTTTATGATGGACGAAGAATTCGTCACAAGGAAGTGGATCAGATGCTAGGCCAGAAATTAGTTGCCCTCTTGATTATGGTTATTCCTGCCGTCATTGCTGGGTTTGGAATTAAAATCATGCGTGATGTACTGTATCTTTACTTTGATCCCGCAATCAATATGTTCCTTTGGGGACGTTTCGTTCTCGGATTTTTCCTTTTTGCCTTGCCAGTTGCTTTTATCGCTGGCTTTGTTCTTCATCATGACCGTAAACGGAACCGTGTACAACCACGTTTTATGTTGCAAGAAGAGGAAGATGACGAATAATCGTCCTATACATTTCGCCCGAATTGATCAACCCATCGCAACCACGATTTGGATTGGATGACCTGCGAGAGGGATATTCGCTCTGCCAACAAATGCAAAATGATGAGAAGGAACAGCACGGTGATTTTGGCAGGGAGGGAAAGCGTTAGTATCATCTCAAAACCGATCATGTAGCCCAAAAAATTGGAACCTGTATCCCCTAACATGATCTCACCTCTCGCATCCCGAAAGAAAAACCAGAGAGTCGCACTCAACAGGGGCAAAAACCAAATCCAGGCGACATACCAATCGCCAAAGGGAGAAAAGAAAAAGATGGGCATTGCGATCAGCCAAAAAACCTTTATCGCACGGGCAGGACGCAAATCAAACAGATTGATCAGGTTGGTACATAAACCCAGCAACAGTATATTGATGATCCCTTCTACCACACTGTAAGAAATAGGGATACAAACGATCACCGCTGTACCTAATCCGCCAAAAGCTTTGAGCATCCCGCTGGTCATTCTTTTTTCCCTGATCAAAATCCGCAAATGCCCCTGGAAGCCTTTACTCGTCGTATCGTAGGCACCATCATCCTGCCATCCCAAACAGACGATGGCAATCGAGCCAGCAAGAAACATCATCATCAAACGAAGTGAGCCAACAAAAAGTTCGAAATAGACCATGAATATGGTTACGATTACCCATGTAATCATTAGACTAAGGAAAAGCAAGAGACCGCCTGCTGTAGGTATGCGTTGTCCCTGGTAGTTTTTCCTTGTCATCCCCGCTTTCTTTAACAACTCCACCCCTGGTTGATAGATGAGCATAAACACTCCCCAAGGAAGCACGATTGACAGGATAAGTAAATAGTACAATTTTTCCATGTTCATCATTTTCCACGAGTGCCTTCCCGAAATTTTTTCCCTAACGCTCGTCCAATGGCCACAAATTCTTTTCCTCGATGCCAATACCCTCGAAAATCGTTTCCTGTGAATCGATGCGTAAAATTGACTGGTACCTCCTGTACACGAAAACCAGCCCGGAGAATATCAACAGTCATACCTACTTCCACCCCAAACCCCCAATCCAGGCTCTTGATGGAGTCAAGTGCCTCTCTTCGAATCGCACGTTGACCGGATAGAGGTGATGTTGCCTCATATCCAGTAAGCATGCGAATTCCCGTTCTCGCCAGTCCTTTCGCAAGACCCATCCCTGTTTTTCGAGGTGGCTTGGGGAGCTGGGCAACACTCATATCACAATGATCTGCCAGAACGGGTTCGATTAGCTGATAGCCAAAACGGGCGCTTTCACATAAATCAGCATCCAGCATGACGATGATATCTCCATCTGCTTGTCTCCAGCCGGTTTGAAGTGCAACCCCTTTTCCCTTGTTCAGTGGCAGACGAACGACCAGGTCAGCATGTTGGCTGGCAACGTCCATGGTATTATCCCTACTCCCATCATCGACAACAATCAATTCATGGTGAGGTATGTATAATCGAATGGCCTGAAGGGTGCGCATAATTCTGTCAGCCTCGTTGTATGCCGGTACGATGATACTCACTTTTTTCATTTTGTCGCCTCTTCTCTTTCAGAAGGGATTGCACACTTTCCAGGAGCTTCCACTGCTTTGCAGGCGAATCAGGCACGTTTTCTACCTGAGTCCATTTCTGGTTGGACGGCAAGTTTTTCACCCATTCGGGCAGTTCATGGCTCACGATTAATAACGGATAATCAGCTAGTGCCTCGGATTGTTTTCCATCAGCAGAATATAACTGGATCACGATACCAGCCGAATTCAGGACATGTTGAATTTTTTTCAGATCCATTGAATCACTTTGCCAGACATAGATTGTCTGTCCTTGTAAATCCTCGGCATACTGAGCAGTCATCAGATGGATGACTTCATGATTATTTTGATCAACTTGCGCAATTAACTGATTGATTTGCTGTTTCATTTCATTGTTGCTTCTCAGCGCTTGGTTGTATTTTCGCTCCATATTGGCAAGAAATTCACGTTCCTTGGCGGTAAACCACGATTGCCCTGCTGTCCCACCCAGCAAGATGCCAATGCCTAAAGCCAAAAAAATAGCAGCGATTGTTATGAAGTGATACCGAATATTGATCATTTTTCCTCACCCTAAAACGAAAGCGTAATCCATTGCTGATACAGCATCTGCACGACATGCCTGGTGACCGGATTCACCGCTATGATCGCAAGTATTGGCACAAGCGTAGCAATCAGAAACAATGCCCATACATTTGCATTCATGCGGGGCTGATACAATTGACTTACCCCTTTGGCGTCGATTAGTTTTGGTCCAATTTTGGTTCGAACGAGCAATGTACTTGCCATGCCTTTCCGTCCCTTCTCCAGAAAGTCGATCATGTTGGAATGTGTCCCAATCGTTACAATTAATTCCGCTTCTTGTTCAAAGGCGAGCAGCATAGCCACGTCTTCGCTAGTGCCAGGTGCAGGCAACAGTTGATAATCAACTCCGAGGTTCTCTACACGGTGTTGGCCAGGTGCCTCTCCATTGACAAACGCATGCACAACCACCTCGGCTCCCGAGAGCAATGCCTTGTCTGAGATGCTGTCCATGTCTCCAATAATGATATCCGGTTGATATCCCGCATCAAGAAGTGCATCCGCTCCGCCGTCAACTGCTAGTAAAATCGGCTTGCATTCTTTGATATACGCTGAAAGCATCCGTAAATCTTCACGATAGTGCTTCCCTCTCACGACGACAACGACATGCCGATTCGCCAGTGTTGCACGTAATTGCAGGGAAGGAATTGGCTTCATAAACAGATTCTTTTCCCACTTTGCAAATTGCAACGTGTTATCGATAAATTGAGACAGCGTTCGATCAAGCTTTCGGTTTGCTTCCTCGGTTTTGGACCAGATATGATCCATGGTCACAGGCACCAAGCATGCAATCGGTTCCCATTCAGAGTTACTGCGTACAAAGAATGTTTTATCATGAATTTTTGTTGCGATACCATCAGACATCTGGATTGCTGTCAGTTTTTCCATGGAGTCGTGTATTTCGAATAAAGGAACGCCCGCTTCAAGCAGTTTCTTTGCACCGATGGACGGATAAGTACCTGTCATAAATGAACACGTATTAATCACAGCCAAAGCTTTGGCTTCGATTAAAGCATCTGCCGCCACCTCATCCACGTCTTCGTGGGCGATAACTGCAATTTGGTTTGGCTGTATTCTCATGCACAGTTGCTTCGTTTTCGTATCGACTACAATGGTGGCTTCGCTCATGAAGCTTGCTCGTTTATTTCGGAGCAATCAACCCACCTCCACCTGTAGTATGGGAATAAATGGGGATTTCCATGCACTCTCTACCCCGGAGGGTCTACAAAAAAGAAAGAGGCTGTACCGAAGTACAACCTCTTCCTACTCTTTAAAAGCTATGTACAAAGATTTACGCTTTTGTTGCGAAATAAATAATCAGACCGTCCGCGAGTACGAAAATTGCGAGAGAAAACAAGCCAAACAGAATCGCAAACGTATTTTTCGCCTTCATGGAACGGTAAACACCAGCTGCGATGAAGATCGTCATAATAAACATAAGAACGTCAAACAAGTTCATGATATTACAGCTCCTTTAGTACGATATAAGCAATCTGACATACAATAGCAATTTACATTATATATTTTAACCATTAGTGATTCAAGTCATATCGTATATTATCACACGGTCTGTCACAATTTATTCAATTTTTGTAATCCACTCATACCCGTCAACAACGAGATCAAGCTTTCCAGTACTCGGGTCAATGATCAGTCCGTGAACAGGAATATCCTTAGGCAGAAGCGGATGATTTTTGATCATACCTACGCTATTTTTGACACCGTCGGACACATGATCAAATCCTTGCAGCCAATCGCGCAGGTTGATACCAGCATGTTCCAGTGTTTCAATCGTCTCCCGAGAAACTCCTTGTTTCTCAAATTTGTTTAACAACTTATCCGCATTAATACCCCCCATCCCGCAGTCATAGTGTCCCACCACGCATACTTCTGCAGCTTGCAGTTCATAGATCGCCACCAGAATACTTCGCATGATGCTTCCAAATGGGTGTGATACCAATGCGCCAGCATTTTTGATATGTTTAAAGTCGCCGTTGCGCAAGTTCATTGCTCTCGGCAACAGTTCCACAAGCCTGGTATCCATACAAGAGAGGACGACCAAGTGCTTGTTCGGAAACTTGTTGGTTTGATATTGTTCATATCCCTTATTGACTACAAACTCTTTATTACTTTGCAGGATCTCATGTAGTAGCTGCATGGTAAACGTTCCCCCCGATCCAATTATTCTTGTTTACTTTACCACATTTTTTCGTTCCATGAGAAGCTTAAGCAAATGATTCTTATCTCAATTTTCATAAAAATAAAGTTTCTAGCTATTATTCTTGGTTTACTTGCAAAAAATGCTCCCGAATCATCTCGGGAGCACATTAGCCTGTGTGGTATTATTCGTAATTTTCTCGAACGGAAGTTACTACGTATCCATGCTTTTCGAGATCCGCCTTAATTTGATCTGCACTGTCTGTAGATGTAAATTTCATCAAAATCCGTCTTACTCCATGATGTTCTGAGTCGAAGGATACACAAGAGATTACATTCGTGTCATGCTTGCCAAGAATCGTAACAATCTCCTTCATGACTCCTTTTCCTTCATAGTGAGTGATCACCATCCGTGTACCCTTTACACCGATTCCAAAGACGGACTCCAGAATCAATTCAATATCTTTTCGCTTGATAATCCCGAGGAATTGTTCGCTTTCATCAACAATCGGTACGAACGGATAACGTACAATTACCGGAAGCAAATCTTCATAAAGATGATCAATGGTAAGGCGCGGGATTTGATGATCAACACCTTCTGCGAGCGGCAGATTAACAAATGCTGCAAAGTCTCCGACAAATTTGCCATCCTCGAGTAATTCGAAAATACTGCTTTTGCTTACTGTTCCGTAAAATGAACCATCCTGATCAACCACCGGCAGGCTATTCAGGTTTTTATCCTTCATAATCTGTAGCGCATATGTAATCGTATCATTGGGACGGACAGTTGCTAGATTTTCTACCGTGGTTAAGCATTCCTGAATAAACATATTTTAGTTTCCCCTCTCAAACAGGTAGTATGAAGGTTACACTCTTAGTGTACCATTACCCCATCCACTTCGGCTAGAATAAATTGGAATAAAACACCAGAACTATGCGATTTGTCCGTAACTCGACACAAAAAAATACCCTTGAACGGGATGTCCAAGGGTACTTGAAAACAAGCTTATTTTCCGAGGAAAGAGGAAAGCATCCAAACATGCTTTTCGAGTGTAGTATGGATTGCCAAGAGCATGTCTCCGGTAATCTCGTCGTTTGCTTCTTCAGCAACGCTCATGCCTTCTTTGAGCTCAGAAATCATTTGGTTAAAGTCATTGATAACTTCTTGAACCATTTGTTCTGCATTCTCTTTTCCTGAAGCCTCTTTTACGGAGGAGACAGCCAGATAGTCTTTCATTGTCGCTACAGGTTGTCCACCAACTGACAACAAACGCTCAGCCAGTTCATCAATGTGCAGGGCCGCTTCGTTGTAGAACTCTTCGAATTTCGTATGTAAGGTAAAGAATTGTGGCCCTTTCACATACCAGTGATAGTTGTGGAGTTTCACGAAAAGAACGCTCCAGTTTGCGATTTGTTTGTTAAGTACTTCTGTAATTTGCTTACTCACACTCGTCACCTCGACTGTTATTGCCATATTTTTCTCACTCCTTCATTGTACACCACGTATATGTTTGTTTCAGTAAAATTTCTCACTTGTAATAAGATATCCAAATTCATCAAAGAAAACCCCTTCACATGGGAAGGGGGGTAGACAGCGTTCATGATTAAAAAGCACGTTGGTATTGCTTTGGGGCAACCTCATTTGCCTGCTTCGTCAGCTCCTGGATAGCATGTAAAGCCCAATAAGGGTCTCGAAGCATGCCGCGACCTACCGCAACCAGGTCTGCATCTTCATTCGCAACAGTTGCCTCTGCCACTTTCGGATCGTCCAGATTTCCAACTGCGATCACAGGCACTTGTAACGCCTGCTTGAGTTCTCGTGCAAACGGAACCTGATATCCTGGATGTGTGCCAGGTTTTCTTTTACCCACAGGTCCTTCTCCGCCGCTGGAGATATGGAACAGATCAACACCTGCTTCCTTGTATTTGCGGCAAATCGAAATCATATGCTCCAAATCGTATCCTTCATCCATATACTCAATAGCTGACACTCGCATAATCAGTGGCATGTCATCTGGCATCACGCTCTTAATTGCCTGAATCACTTCTACTCCAAAAAGGGAAAGGTCTCTTCCGTATTGGTCTTCCCGACGATTGATTGCTGGAGAGTGGAACTGGTGGATCAAGTACCCATGTGCTCCGTGAATCTCGATGGTATCCACACCTGCATCAATTGCTCTCTTTGCTGCTTGCTTAAATTTGAGCACCATTTCCTGTACTTCTTCTGTAGAGAGTGCTCTTGGCTTTTTGCTATTCTCATTCACCGGAATATCAGATGAACTGACGGGAACCGCCGCATCTTCTGCTTTTCGCCCCGCATGTGCAATTTGGATGGCAACTTTGGCACCATATTTCTGTACTCCCGAAATAATGCGCTGAAATGCAGGAACTTGTTCGTCAGACCATAATCCCAAATCATAGTCTGAAATCCGGCCATCTGGCTCCACATCGGTCATCTCGATGATAATCAGTCCTGTCCCTCCAACAGCTCTTGATACATAGTGAACGAAGTGCCAATCTGTTGGAATTCCATCCTTTGCATTAACTGAGTATTGACACATCGGTGGCATGACAATCCGATTTTTCAGTTCCAATCCTTTTAACTTGAATGGTGTTGATAAATTCGCCATTTGTGGTTTCTCTCCTTTTTCTTTACCGTTCATGAGCTTATTGTAAAACCAATATTTCATTTTTGGAAGTAGTGGTATTTTTGTCATATAGTTTCCCAAAAGTTAGTTTTGTGATATTGTTGCATTAGATGATTCATTTTTTTGAAAAATAGGTGGTGACGAACATGGAGCAAACAGTTTTGTCCAAAGGTATTCCTGGTGAGACCTGTTCAATAGAAGTAGCTATCGATATTATCGGGAGTAAATGGACATTTTATATCATTCGTGATCTGCTGATTGATGGAACCATGCGATTTGGAGATCTGTTGAAATCGTTAGAGGGAATCAGCCCCAAAACCTTGTCTGTGCGTTTGCGAGAGCTGGAGGAGCAGCACATTATTCAACGGACGGTCTATCCTGAGGTTCCACCTCGTGTAGAGTACTGCTTGACTGAGAAAGGGAAACTGCTCGAACCGATCTTTATCGAGCTGAAAAAATTTGGCATGCTGATCTGCGAAGAAAACAAAAAAAAGAAAGACTAGCCAACCTAGTCTTTCTCATTTTTTATAACTAAATCAATCCTGCGATGATTCCGTGATTTATTCTGATACATTTCCTTGTCTGCGTAAGAAATCAACTCTTTTATACTGTGTCCATTGGTTGGAAAATGAGCAATTCCAATACTTACTGAAAGATTGATCAGATCGTTTTCTAAAGGGATTGGCGCGAGAAAATTTTGCTCAATTTTTTCTGCCACCATTTTCGCTTCCACCACTCCCTGATCATGCAATAGCACGACGAACTCATCGCCGCTTACACGAAATATCGCCTCTTTATCGCCAATGCTTCGAATTAAGCGGTCCGCCACTATTTTTAAAACCAAATCCCCGCTCAAATGACCATACTTATCATTGATGATTTTAAATTTGTCTACATCCAAAAGCAGAATAGAAAACGAGCCTGAGAGTTGACTGGCTTCATAAAATGTATCATGAATTGTTTTTTCGAATAACAAACGGTTCGGAACAGTAGTTAACAAATCATAATGAGCCAGTCTGTGGTTTCGGATAACGAAAATTCTTTGGTTGATCATGCTCCAATAAAAGAAGAACAGTAACAGTGTGGGAATCATGAGATAGCTGATGACCAGATAGTGGACTCTTTTTATACTATCCGTCCAAAGATTTCCATCAAAATCAATTCCAAGGACTGCCTCCACTTTTCCATCTTTATAAATCGGTGAAAAACCTCCAATGGAGGAACCCCATTTATCAGTGGTTGGGTAAAGCTCCATCGTTGTTGCTCCTTCGAAAGCCTGTTCTAACTCCGGGATGTACTCTTCATAGCGCTCGCCAATTGGTGTACTTTTTTCGAGATCCCCATCTATTTTACCGTTGCGGTTATAGTCCGTAGGCGTATCGAGAATAATGTAGTTTTTCCCATCAGAATACTTTCGAATCGTATAAACACATTGGATCAACCCGCTTAAGCTAGCCCAATTTTTCGCTTTTCGCAAAAGAAGTTGGTATGTTGGATCGTTTGGTTTGGTATCCAGTGAAATGTAACTATGACCCGCATCTTCGAATTTTTTACTTAAAGTAGGTAGAAACCCATTAACGACAAATTCAAGCTTGTCTCTCTCCACCTTTTCAAAGTAACTATTTAGAAAAAGACCCGCTACAATGAGCAAAATAGTAAATAAGAAAAAAAGTCCTGGATAATATCTGAAGACTGATGTGGCCTCTTTCAAAGATAAATCAGTCACTCTTTTGCGCAACATCAAATGAATGACAAAAGAACCGATTACTACAAGTACAGAAAAAAGTACATATTCTTCACTGTACATCATGCTGAATTGCTTCCTTTCTGCGAAGAATGACTCTACTTACTTCAAACGTTCGATGCTAACAAGTACCCACTTTTCGTTGGGATAAAACATTTACCATTCATCTGCTGCTGAAAGCTGCAACTCAAAGACCTGAAGAAAAATGTCTAAAAGCTGCTTTGCTGTCTCGTTTCCTCCGCAAAACTCAGGAGAAAGAGCAACCGTAATTACGTCCCATTTTGTAAAGTTTCTCAGATCCTGCAGCGACTTTTGAATTTCATCCTTCGAGGACTTGGACAGGTTGAAGTAATCAAGATCGATATCCAAAATTTTCGTCTGAGCCATTTGGTTGGAAGCAAGCGTAACACCAGAAAGGAACGACTGAATATCTAGGTACCTCTGATGTTGATACGTACAACCTTCCGGCAATCTGGAGAGAATTTCCATGCAGTTCTCGTTACCTTTCAGAAAGGCTTCATCAAATAATACATCAAGGGAAAGCACTTCTTCGTCTTGGTGCGAGACGAAAATGGTTTCACCAATCGTCCCTCTCGCTACGGAAGCCCAAATAAAGTTGTCGATCTGCATGCAATTGGAGGGAGCCGCTCCACTTTTGACATAGTCATGTCCTTTTGCCACGGCGAGTATCTCTTCTTCTGTGTTTGCCTCATGTAAACCAGTCACGAAAACCCCATCCGGCGTATCATCAAGATGTGCATCTACGTGCACGAGTAACGATTGATTCATTAAATTGCCTTTGACCTTTTCCAACTCCCAGGCTGCAAATGCCCAATTATGTTGCCGCATGAGATAAATTCGCTTTTCTGGATACCGTACTTTCCAATCAAATTGATCTTGCCAATACAAGGTGCCCCTCCCCAAGATACGACTTTCAGAAAGCAATAATCCACTTCGAACATGATCCACCCATAAATAAACCAAATGAACGCATATAAAGCAATGACAATTGTCCAACTAACGAAGGGAGCAACCGCCCTTCTTACCTCTCCAATAAAAGATAAAACCCAATAAATCAAAGGATTTATCGGGTGATAAAGAAAATATTTATTTGCAATAAAAAACTAACTAATCTTCGCCTCAATCCGCAGCTTGTCCGCCACCATCGCAATAAATTCGCTATTGGTTGGCTTCGCTTTGGAATTGGAAATCGTATAGCCGAACAGACTGGAGATGGAATCGAGATTACCCCGGGACCAGGCTACTTCGATTGCGTGGCGAATCGCACGCTCTACACGGCTTGCGGTGGTATTGAATTTTTTCGCAATGTCCGGGTAGAGAACCTTGGTAATAGAACCAAGCAGCTCTACGTCGTTGTATACCATGGTAATGGCTTCTCGAAGATATAGATAACCCTTGATATGGGCAGGCACACCGATTTCATGAATGATATTGGTGATGGCTGCGTCCAGATTGCGTCCTTTTGGAGCAAGGGATGTTGTTTTGACCGATGGTGATGTAAAGGAAGATTTGTTGTTAATGATTTGGCGGATACGCTGAGCGAGGACCTCCATATCAAACGGCTTCAGGATATAATAAGATGCCCCGAGCTCTACTGCCTTTTTCGTAATCTCTTCTTGTCCAAAAGCAGTAAGCATGATGATTTTGGGTTGTGGCTGGATTCGCATAGACTGGATATGTTCAAGTACGGCCAACCCATCAAGATGAGGCATAATAATATCCAAGATCAAGATGTCCGGTACTCGTTCTTCCAGCACCTTCAGGACATCATTTCCGTTATATGCCACTCCTACTACACTCATATCGCTTTGATTGTTGATGTATTCCTCTAGGAGACTGACAAATTCGCGATTATCATCGGCCAATACCACTTCAATCTTATTCAATGTAGTTCCTCCTTACATCTTCTTGTCAGAATAGTTTATGAGTGCTTGTATGTACTGCCTGCTGTAAAAACCTCGCTGTCACAAGAATTTCACAATATTCTATAAAAATATTTTCGACAGGATAGAGGCAGTTCCTGCCAATGACGAAAGATTGAAAGATTTTCCCAATTATTCGACATATTCTTCCGTTCTATTTTATCGTTACGATCTATTATACTGCTTTTGCCCCAAAAACTAAAGGCAGGCTTCCTTTAGTTTTTTTGGGGTAGTTTCAAAAGGAGCAATGCAACTTCTTCCTAGAACACTTTTTTCTATTTTTATCATATCACACCATTTCAATTGTGGAATGAAATGAATATCATTCCTATCAGAAAGAAGCCCAATCCTTTTCTGCCAAGGACTGGGCCAAATCTTCCCTTACTTTACTTTCACAGTAATCGTAACATTTTTTCCACCGTAGATTGCTTTCATTTTCGCCGTTCCTTTTTTATGTGCTGTAATGACACCCGCTTTTACCGAAACAATATCTGATTGATCTGACGACCAGGTCGCAAGTTCTGTTACTGGTATCGAAGTCTTATCAGTTAATAACGCTTGAACTGATATCTGTTTGGATTCACCCTTACCTAAGGAAACTTCCTTATCTGAAGCAATCAGTTTAGAAACTCCGACTTTTGAAACAATAACGTTAAAAGTGGTAGTTTGATTCTTATACGTAACCTTAATTTTTGCAATCCCTTCGTTTTTTCCCGCTTTTATAACGTTTTTCTTTATCGTTACTAGATCAGGTGATAAGTTTTCTATCGTTGTTTCCTTTTCTTTCGTAATATCTTTCTTGCTGCCATCATTCAAAGTAGCATACACTTTCAGCACTTTGGTTTTGTTGATAACAAGATGTAAATTCTGTTCTGGCACTTCGATTCCAACCAATTGACCCTTTTTAACCTTTACAACACATTTTGCTTCTTTATTGCGATCTTCTGTTTTTGCTTTGATAATCGCCGTTCCTTTTGCGAGTGGAGTAACGTTGCCTGTTTGGTCTACAACAGCTACTTTTTCATTACTGCTGCTCCACACAATCTTTTGATTGGTTGCATTCTCTGGAAATACTGTTGCCTTAATTTTGAATGGTGTGCCATATTCTTCGGTATCCACATTTGTTTTATCCAAAACAATTTTCGTTACGGGAGTAGTCTGTGCTTTCACCACAATTCGGCAAATATCTGAAATGTTCCGATCTAATGAGGTTACCGTAATAACTGCTTCTCCTGCCATTAACGGCGTCACTTTACCTTGTTGGTCCACTGAAGCTACAAGCTGATTACTGCTACTCCAGATTACCTGTTGGTTACTGGCATTAGAAGGCTTAATAGTAGCATGTAAGGTAATCGGCTCTCCACCCGCTTGCAATTCTACACGGGTTTTATCCAGAATAACATCGGTTACCGGATAATAAGGTGGTGGTGTCGAGTTAGAAATGGTAATGGATATTGTTGCCAAATTTGACGAAGAATGTCCATCATTAACGCGGAAAGTAAATGAATCATTTCCCGTCTCACCTGCGTTTGGTACGTAAGTAAATGCACCCGTGGTTGAATTTGTAATAGTTGCTGTCCCTTTTGTTCCATTTTGATCAATAGAATACGTTAATGGATCACTATCTGGGTCAGATGCTCTCAGAATGCCTGAAACCGGGGTATTGACAGTAGTTGCAAACGAATCATTCTGGGCAGTAGGTACTTGATTTGATGGAGTTGGCGGTTCGATTGAGACGGCAACTGTTGCCGTATTTGAATATACTTTCCCGTCATAAACTCTAAACGTAAATGAGTCATTCCCTGTTGCTCCATTGTT